>JANMOT010000028.1:0-18319 GCA_031369485.1 Sphingobacteriia bacterium | reverse complement strand
GCTCTGGCGAAAGGGGGTCACATTGTCTGGTATTTACACGTCTATATCTGCCATATAGCGGAACTTGGCTGTTTTAATAGCGGTAGCCATAAATTTCTGGGGATTCCAATCAGTGGCATATCTATGCTGCGTGGCAAGGTGGTCTTGAATGGTAATATACTTGAGCCCTTTGCCGATTAACTTGTAGGGTACGCTGTAATAACGCTTATCGGCACTAAATAATTTAAACTTCAAATTGTGAGATCATGTTCTGGGATAAAATTTGAAAGACAGACACAAACTTTTAGCTTTAATAAATATTGATTTAGTGATGAAAAATCTTAAATTCGTACCATGGCACTTATAATTAATCCCCGAAATAAGCAGCAAGAAAAAGTAGTGAGGGCTTTCTTGAGCAGTCTTAATATTGGTTTTCATTCGGAAGCTGAAGAGGATGCTGCATTAGTGAATGCCATGCAGAAAGGAAGAAAAACTGCATTACTCACCAAAACCGAGAAAACAGATTTCTTGAAGCGTTTAAAGCAAGCTAAGTGAACATTGAGATCCGTAGATCTTTTGAAAAAGATGCGCAAAAGCTTCCGTCTGCGGCCCAGATTCTGCTGGCCAGAGTGATTGACAATTTATCGCAAGTAGAGAAACTATCAGAATTGGCTTCTTGTAAAAAACTAAGCGGTTTCAAAAATGCATATCGAATCAGGATGGGGGAATATAGGGTAGGGTTCATTTTTGAAAATGGAACCGTTGAATTGGTTCGTATTCTAGGCCGAAAAGAGATTTACAAATACTTTCCTTAAATCGAATTTGGTACATAGTATTTAGTTTCAGTTGGTTACTATTCTGTGACTATTTTCTCTGTAACCCACTAAAATCAGACCAAGTCATTTTCTGTATCAGGCGGCAAGTAAAAGAAGAAAATAATTTAACTTACACTTTCTGTTAATCAAAATATAATTTCCTTTGCAGTGGAAATAACTTTTACAAATAAGAAATTCGAAAACTGGCTAATGATGACCGAAAGCTGGTAAAGTAGTTTGGTAAGCTGCGGGCAGATAAGATCAAGACAAGGCAGTCACTGTATGTTTGGATGGAAAATCACAGAAGTAGAAGTTATTGAAGTAGTAAACTATCATAAAGAAAAATAATAATGGCCAAGCAAAATTAATATTTTCCACAATCGGTTCCACACCCAGGCGAAACTCTGGCTGAGAAACTGGAAGAAATGGAAATGCGTCCGAAAGAGTTTGCACTCCGTGGAAATGCTGGCTTTCTTTGGCTTCTCCAATCAAACAGTCTGGGAAGATTATTATTTCAAGCAGCAACTAAAAGTTGCTTTCCGTATTTCACTGGCTCAAACCAAAGAACCTTATGCAATTTCTGCATGGCTTCGCAAAGGTGAATTACAGGCGGCAGACTAAGAGGCAAACGACTATTCAGAAAAGAAGTTTAACGCAGCCTTGCCAGAGTTGAAAGCAATCATAGCAAATCATCCTGAAGGTTTCTTTAACCAGTTGCAAAGTATTTGTTTGGAAGCAGGTGTAAAAGTGGTTTATACCCCTTGTATCAATAAAGCCCCGATAAGCGGCTCAACCTGTTGGTTGAACGGGGATACACCTTTCATACAGTTAACAGGCCGTTATAACCGCAACGATAGTTTCTGGTTCACTTTCTTTCACGAAGCAGGGCATATTCTCTTACATGGTAAAAGGATATTTTCCTGGAGAATCTGGACTACACGAACAATGAAATGGAGAAAGAACAGGAAATGGAAAATTCTGCGGGTTCAAATTCAAGCTGGGTGTGTAATTCAAACTGTATCAATTTATGATTTTTTAATTGACTCATTGCTTTATTCCTTTTTTCTCATTGCTTTTATTTCTTTTGAAATTTCTTCGATTGTTTCAATGAATTCATCTAACCTATTGTTGTTGTTTAGGTATACATCATTGGCTACTTTTCCAATTTCATAATGAATTAAACAGCGCCAGCGATTGGCTCCAGTGTAGCACTCAATCATAAAGCCAGATCTTGTAAAAAAGCGAAATTCGGTATACCGCTCACTGTCTGGTTCTTTTATTTTAATTGCTTCCCTAACCATTTTTAGGTGGGCAACTACTGAGTCTATTTCATCTTCATCAATATATTCTACATTGGTCATAGGGGCATCTGTAAAAAGATTCCTGCTACCTCTTTGGTCTATTCTAATACCATATAATTTATGCCCGGTTACTAAATCTTGTACCGAAGCTAAATACACTATTAGCTCACGAATTCTTCCTCTTTCTTCAATGTGGTATTTTACATGGTTACGATAGTTATACAACTTCCTATGTAATAGGCTTTCGAAAGTAGAGTCGGCTCTTAAAACTACTGTATCTATATGTTGTTTTTGTTGAGCTTTTGAAGTGATGCTACAAAAAAGTAGAATTAAAATAACTGCTATTCGCATACATTTTTTTTTAATAACATCAAATTATATGCCAAAGCAGGATTAATTCATATTTACAAATTTTAAACAAAGGGGATGCTGTTTTAGTAAATTTTAGACTTCCCAGAAATCAAACTTCGCACATAATATTTAGTTTCGATTAGTTACTATTCCGTCACTAATTTCTCTATAAATCACTAATATAATCTAAAGTCATTTTCTGTATCGGGAAGTAACAGCCTTAAACAAACGTAAACAGAACAATTCAGGCTTTTATCACTCCTTCCTTTATACATATTGTTGGCTACTGGTTAACGAAAGCATACGGTATGTTATTTTTTCATCATTCTGCTTTTTAAATCTTCTGCTTTTTTTCTGCCTGCTTTAAAATTCGGATCTAATTCAATTGCTTTGTCAAGGTAGGATAGTGCTTGAATTCTGTGTTTTTTTCCTTGCCTTTGTTTTACCCAAGCCCAATAAGTAAAACTCATTATTTTCCAATTTCCATACTCGCTATCTTTTTCATGCTTGTTAATAATAGATTGAAAATCTTCTTTTGCAAACCTTCTTTTTGAAATGAAAAACCAAGGCAGATTTTCCGCAACACTTCCCCTTAAAAATTCTGGCAAGTAACATACGTTTGCATAATTTTTAACTGCTTCATTAAACAATGTAAATGCTTCACCTAACAACTTTATTTTTCTTGTTTCTGCACTAGCCAACGATAATGCAGAAGCTCTATAGGAAGCAATAAAAGGTAAAAACTCTTTTGTTGTTTTTTGTGAATTAAAGAGTTCACTCAAGGTGTCAAAACTTTTTTTCGCATAACCTTTATAAGCTGTTGTAGAAAAGAATGAGAGATTCAACGCCGTTTCGTGATAGATAATACCCAGCCGAACTTTATTTAACTCATTTGGGTTTTTTTGGTAATTGCCTTCTACTTCTTTGAGTTTTATTTTCAATTCGGTTGTATCAGTTATTTCCATTACATCATCGAGCTGGTGTTCTATGGTTTTTATTTTTGATAAGTCTAATGGATTGATTTGTGCTATTAAGCTGTTAAGCGTTGTCATTGCCAATAATATTGAAGTGATTAATAATTGTCTCATTTTTTTTGTTTTATTTGATGAGGCAAAACTCCACTTTTAATAATGGGGAAACGATGACTTAAGTTAAGACTTTAGTTTTCTAAAAATTCTGTTTCTAATTCTGCTCAGGCTTTCTGGACTTACACCCAAAAAATTTGCAATATATTTTTGTGGTACTCTTTGGAAAAGGTCGGGCTGCTTTTTTATTAAATTTCGAAACCGTTCTTCGGGTTTGTCAGCCGATAACGACATTGCAATTGCTGTTGCTCTTTGTGCTACTTGTTCAGCCATTAATCTGCCAATGGTTTCGTATTTGCTGCATTCGTTGTACAATTTGTATAGTTGTTCTTTCTTAATAATAAATACCAATGCATTTTCCATTGCTTGTAAATTCATTATAGCCAGAGTGCCACTTGTAAAACTTTGAAAGTCGGTTACCCAAGCATTTTCAAAAGAAATATCGCAGGTTTTCTCTATTCCATCCTTAATATGAAAATGTCTGATTGAACCTGCTGCAATAAACCCTATATTATTACAAACCGTTCCATTCTGAAGTAAGAACTCTTTTTTCTTCAGTTCTATTGGCTCAAAATAATGGTCAATAAATTTCAGTTCTTCATTGGTTAACGGAACAGTTGCATTACAATATATTTTGAGTTTGTTGTACATATTGCAGTGGTGTATGAATACTGAAAATAAATATTTTTTTAACCCCCCACCTTACTCGCTACTGAATGCACCGCATTGCTGATTTCTTTAATTAAGGTCAGATCCTTCTCTATAGCATTACCAACTACTATTACATCTGCACCCGCCTTGCAATTCAAATATGCCTTCTCTGGCTCTGTGATGCCGCCGCCTATGATTAAGGGCACTTCTATATGGCGTGATACTTTTTCTATCATCTGCTCTGTTATAGCTCGCTTGGCGCCACTGCCCGCATCCATATATATCAACTTCATTCCCAACATCTCACCAGCCATTGCCGTACACATCGCTATCTCACTTTTGTCCGCCGGTATTGGTGCCGCATTTGAAATATAACTTACCGTGGTGGGTGCTCCACCATCTATTACCATATATCCCGTAGGTATAATTTCTAATCCACTTTGCTTTACAAATGGCGCACTAATTACGTGCTGCCCTATCAACAATTCCGGATTTCTGCCCGATATCAACGATAAATAAAGCAATGCATCCGCTGAACGACTCACCTGTGATGGTGATCCTGGAAATAAAACGACTGGAATACTACAAGCTGCTTTTATCTGCTGAATGCATTCGTCTAAATGGCTCGATATAACTAGGCTGCCCCCTACAAAAAAATAATCCACTCTGGCCGCAATACCCAAAGCTACCAAATTGGCAATGCTAGCCGCATCTACCTTATCCGGATCTATCAATACAGCAAATGACTTCTTGCCCCCCTTTTTTCGATCCGTGAATTGTTGATAGATTGCTTGCTTCATGCCTTACATTAAATAGTCCTCCTGCAAAAATGCAGAAAAGTTTTCGTTTTATACACTTATTAAAGCCCTTCTTAGTGGATTAACAGCTGTCACAGCCCTCGTTGAATGGTTTTCCCCATTTTCCAATCAATTTCTATCCCTTCTATCAGTTTTGTTTAAGAAATTAGGATATTTTCTTCCACTGTTTTTATCATTTCATCTTCCTAATAATCTTATCTACACCTGTGCATAAGCGGTGAAATTCAACAGGGATTTGAGGTACGAATTTATCCACCTTCCTTATCCACAAGCTGTGCATATTTACGGTATTGGTTTCTGCTGTGAGAAAGATATTTTCGTCAACCGCTATCACAATTCACCGTAAAGCAGGACACCATTAACCCATTTTAAAAGCATCTGCTATATGCCCAACCCACGCGCTCCAAAAGGCTTGCAATTCAGCCGCCGCTTCACCCAAGAAGGTGTAAGCCCCTACGATATGTTCGAATACGATTATCGCGACAGCATAATCAAAAACCCGAACGGTGAAAAGGTTTTTGAAATGAATAACGTAGAAGTTCCCAAACAATGGAGCCAAATTGCTACTGATATTATTGCACAAAAATATTTTCGTAAAGCTGGTGTTCCTCAAGTAGATGGTTCTCTTGGTAGAGAAACCAGCGTTAAGCAAGTTGCCCATCGTATGGCGCATTGCTGGCGCGTATGGGGCGAACGCCATGGTTATTTCGCTTCTGATAAAGACGCAGAAGTGTTTTACGATGAATTGGCTTATAGCATCCTGAACCAGTCCTGCGTGCCCAATTCCCCACAATGGTTCAATACTGGCTTGCACGAAGTATATGGTATTACGGGTAAACCCCAAGGCCACTATTTTGTGGATCCGAAGGACAGTAAACTAAAAAAATCTACCAACGCTTATGAGCGGCCTCAACCCCATGCTTGCTTTATTTTAAGTGTGAGCGATGACCTCGTTAACGAAGGTGGTATCATGGATTTGTGGACTCGCGAAGCCCGCATTTTTAAATATGGTTCTGGTGTAGGTACCAATTTCTCTCAAATTCGTGGTGGTGGCGAAAAACTAAGTGGCGGCGGTACTTCTAGCGGATTAATGAGCTTTCTTAAAATAGGCGATCGCGCTGCTGGTGCTATCAAAAGCGGTGGTACTACCCGTAGAGCTGCTAAAATGGTTTGCCTCGATTTAGATCATCCTGAAATAATGGAGTTCATTGACTGGAAAGTAGGGGAAGAGAAAAAAGTAGCGGCTCTTGTTGAAGCTGGTTACGACAATGGATATGAAGGAGAAGCTTATGCTACCGTATCGGGACAAAATTCCAACAACTCCGTTCGTATTCCGAATGAATTTTTTAAAGTATTGGCCGATGGTGGCGACTGGGAACTGAAAGCCAGAACTGATGGTCGCACCATGTCTAAAATTCCTGCTTCTCAAGTGTGGGATAAAATTGCTTATGCTGCATGGCGTTGCGCCGATCCAGGTGCCCAGTACGACACTACTATTAATGAGTGGCATACTTGCCCAAAAGGTGGTCGCATCAACGCTTCTAACCCTTGTTCTGAGTATATGTTTTTAGACAATACTGCTTGTAACTTGGCTTCTATCAATCTACGCAAATTTCACAACAACGATAATAATATTTTTGACGTTGAAGGGTTTGAATATACCACTCGCTTGTGGACTACCGTGCTTGAAATTTCTGTATTGATGGCTCAGTTTCCTTCCAAAGAAGTAGCACAACTTTCTTACGATTACAGAACTTTAGGTCTCGGCTTTGCCAACCTCGGTTCTATGCTAATGGTTAGTGGTATTGCTTATGACAGTGAAGATGCTCGCGGTATTGCTGGTGCTATCTCTGCAATCATGACGGGCGTTGCTTATAAGACTTCTGCTGAAATGGCTTCCTTCCTTGGTGCTTTTGATAAGTACGAAGAAAATAAATCCGATATGCTTCGTGTAATGCGCAACCACCGTGCTGCTGCTTACGATGCCATTGATGCCTATGTGGGTCTTGAAATTAAACCCCAAGGTATTAAAGCCAAGTATTGTCCCGACTATATGCTAAGTGCTGCTACCCGTGCTTGGGATGATGCGGTTCAACTGGGAGAAAAATATGGTTATCGCAATGCACAAACCACAGTAATTGCGCCTACTGGCACTATTGGTTTGGTAATGGATTGTGATACAACTGGTGTAGAGCCTGACTTTGCACTGGTAAAGTTTAAAAAACTAAGTGGTGGTGGTTATTTTAAAATCATCAACCAATCTGTTCCTCAAGCATTGAAAAATTTGGGATATAATCCGGCACAAGCATTGGCTATTGAACAATACGCTGTAGGTGCTGCCAGCTTTGAAAAGTCTCCTTTCATCAACAACGAAAGCCTTAAAGCAAAAGGATTTACTCCCGCTGAAATTCAAAAATTAAATGGCGCTGCTCGTTCTGCATTTGAAATTGCATTCATCTTCAATCGCTTTACTTTGGGCGATGAATGCATGCAAAGATTAGGCTTCCCCGAAGCTGAATACATCGATTGGAACTTTAACCTTTTAGAATCTATTGGTTTTACCGAAGATCAGATTGATGCTGCCAACGATTTTGTTTGTGGTACCATGACCATTGAAGGCGCGCCTTACCTAAAAGATGAACACCTTACTGTTTTTGATTGTGCTAACAAATGTGGCAAGAAAGGAGAAAGATATATTCATGCTTATGGACATATTCGCATGATGGCTGCTTGCCAGCCCTTCCTCAGTGGTGCTATTTCTAAAACCATCAACCTTCCTCACGAAGCAACCATTGAAGAAATAAGCGATTGCTATATGATGAGTTGGCAACTCGGATTGAAAGCAAATGCTTTGTATCGCGATGGTTCAAAACTGAGCCAACCCCTAAGCAATAAATCAGATAAGAAAAAGAAATTAGAAGAAAGCGCAGAAGATACGGAAGAGCTGGTATTGGTTGAAGACGTTTCTAATATTGTTGACCTTGGTAAACTTACGGTTGATGAATTATTAGAAGAAGTACAGAAACGAATGACCGCTTCTACCGATACTGAATTAAAGCGTGCTTTATCTAGAATAGTAGAACGCAAATCACTGCCAGCCAAGCGCAGAGGGTTTACGCAAAAAGCTAAGATTGGTGGCCAAGTAGTTTTTCTGCGCACTGGTGAATATACCGATGGTACTTTGGGTGAAATCTTTATTGATTTAGCCAAAGAAGGTTCAACCCTTCGCAGTTTAATGAACTGTTTTGCCATCTCTATTTCTGTGGGCTTGCAATATGGTGTTCCACTAGAAGAGTTTGTAGATAAATTTGTATTTACTCGTTTTGAGCCAGCGGGTATGGTAGACCATCCGAATATTAAGACCACCACTTCATTGGTGGACTTTGTATTCCGCGCACTTGGTTATGAATACTTGAATAGAACCGATTTGGTTCATGTACTAGATAAGCCAACTGTAGGTAATACAGGTGAAGGGGAGGGAGAAGCCAGTTTTTTGGGAAAGCCCGAACTGAGTAGTGTTCGTGTAACTGCTCCATCGCCTAATAGCACTCCAGTGGAAGGAATGCAGTCGCCTAAATTGCAAAGAGCTGCTACAGTATCAGCAGCTGTAAATGGGGGCATGGATGCAGTGAATGCCGCTGCAAAAAGTATGCAGAGCGATGCGCCTGCATGCAGCACTTGCGGTCACCTCACCATTCGCAGCGGTACTTGTTACAAGTGTTTAAACTGTGGAACCAGTATGGGTTGCAGTTAATCAATAGCAGTTAATCCCTGCCCTTAAACTTAAAAGCGTCTTGATTTATCAGGACGCTTTTGCCATACTATAACCCAATACTTTTGTGATAATTATATTGGCAGGTACCGAATGAATTTTACTATACTTTAAGTATTGGATGTTGCCAGCTGCGTTGAATTCCTAATTCCAGTCCCCTCAGTTCTGCCAATCCTCGCAGCCTTCCTATGGCACTGTAACCCGGGTATGTTTTCTTTTTTAAATCGTCTAACATTTGATGACCATGATCTGGCCGCATCGGTATAGCTATTTTTAAATGATTCATTACCGTTACAATTTCTTTTACTACCTCGTACATATCCACATCGCCATCTAAATGATCCGCTTCATAAAAATTTCCTTCTGCATCTCTTTTTGTACTTCTTAGGTGTAAAAAATGAATATGTTGTCCCAAACGTTTTACCATTCCAACCAAATCATTATCAGATCTAACGCCATAAGAGCCTGTGCAAAAACATAAACCATTTGCGGGCGATGGAACGGCATCAATGATTTCTTTTACATCTTTTTCTGTGCTTACAATTCTTGGCAAACCCAAAACCGGAAATGGAGGATCGTCGGGATGAATAGCCATTTTTAATCCTACTGCTTCCGCCACTGGAATTACTTGTTGCAAAAAATAAAATAAATGCGCTTTCAATTTGCCAGCATCAATGCCTTCATAATTTTTTATTGCGGTTAAAATTTCTGTTTCGGTAAATCGCTCTTCACTGCCTGGCAATCCTTGTAATGTATTGCGATAGAGTTTTTCTTTTTCATCTGGCGTCATTGCTGCGAACCTAATCTTTGCTGCATTTATATCTGCAATAGAATATTCATTTTCTGCTCCTGGTCTTTTTAATAAAAAAATGTCAAATGCAATGAAAGCTGCTTTTTCAAAGCGAAGTGCTAGACTATTATCAATCATTTTATAAGATAAATCTGTCCGCATCCAATCGAGTATGGGCATAAAATTATAGGTTACTACTTTCAAGTCACATGCTGCAATATTTTGTAAACTCTGTTTATAATTTTCTATATAAAAGTGAAAATCTCCTTTCTGCTTCTTTATGTCTTCATGCATAGGCAAACTTTCAATTACCGTCCACGTCATTCCTACTGCTTCTATCTCCAATTTCCTTTTTTTTATTTCTGCTATAGTCCATACCGCTCCAACCGCTAAATGATGAAGGGCAGTAACCACTCCTGTGCAACCAGCTTGTTTTATATCCCATAAACTCACCGGATCAGTTGGCCCATACCAGCGCATTGTTTGTTCCATAAAATACTTCATATAGATTCTAAATATATCACCATTTTTTTTTCTCAACCATATATTTCTTAAACAAAAATAGAGAACTAATTTTAGTAGTAAAGGCATAGTGTTTTCTAGTCCGACTTCAATCGGACAAAGATGATTATATATTGGAATATTTGGTATATTCACTTTTGCTTAGCAAAAAATATATTATGGGAGATTTTCAAATAAAAAAGCAAACAAAAAAATACGACGTAGTGATTGTTGGTTCAGGTGCAGGCGGTGGAATGGCCGCTTATACTTTGGCTAAGGCGGGACTAAAAGTTTGTCTTCTAGAAGCAGGTGCCGATTATGATCCAGCTATTCATTCTTCACAACTAAAAAACCCTTGGGAATCCCCACGCAGAGGCGCCAGTACTAAATTTCGACCCTTCGGTGATTTTGATGGTTGTTACTGGGGTTGGGAAATTGACGGGGAACCCTACACGCATTCACCTGGCAGTGAGAAATTTGAGTGGTGGCGCGCTCGTATGATGGGCGGAAGAACCAATCACTGGGGTAGAATATCCTTGCGTTTTGGCCCCAAAGACTTTAAAAGAAAAAGCATTGATGGCTTGGGTGATGATTGGCCTATTGGCTATGAAGACATCAAACCTTACTACGATAAAATAGATCAATTGATTGGTGTATTTGGTAGCAATGAAGGATTGGAAAATGATCCTGATGGTATTTTCTTACCCCCACCCAAACCCCGCTTACATGAGTTGATGATTAAGAAAGCAGCAATAGGGGTTGGTGTGCCAGTAATTCCATCTCGGTTGTCTATTCTTACCAAACCCATTAATAAAGAACGAGGTGCCTGTTTTTATTGTGGACAATGTAATAGAAGTTGTAAGGCGTATGCAGATTTCTCTTCGGGATCGGTATTGGTAAAACCTGCATTAGCAACGGGTAATGTAGACGTAATTACCAATGCAATGGCTAGGGAAGTCATTACCAATGAAGCAGGATTGGCTACGGGTATTTCTTATGTGAATAAGATAGATAAGATGGAATACCAGATTAGTGGTAAGGTAGTAGTTCTTGCTGCTAGTACTTGCGAGACTGCACGTTTATTACTCAACTCAAAATCAAAGCAACACCCCAATGGATTGGCCAATGAGAGTAATATAGTAGGTAAATATTTACACGATTCTACTGGAGCAGCGCTTGGTGGGGTAATACCAGAGCTCTTTGGTAGAAAGCGTTACAACGAAGATGGTGTAGGTGGTATGCATATTTATACGCCTTGGTGGAAAGACAATAAAAAACTAGATTTTCCACGTGGTTATCATATTGAATATTGGGGAGGGATGAGCCAACCTGCCTATGGTTTTGGAATGGGGGTAGAAAATATGAATGGCAAATATTTGGTGAACGGAAAAACAAAAGAAGCAGGTGGTTATGGTAGTTCTTTAAAGGAAGATACCCGTTTTTTTTATGGTGCCAATGTAGGAATGGCAGGAAGGGGGGAAGCGGTACCTGATATAAAAAATTATTGTGAGATTGACCCGACTGTAGTAGACCAATTTGGTATTCCTGTATTGCGTTTTAATACCCGTAATTCTCAGTACGAAATAAATCAGGCCAAACATATGAAAGAAACTTTCAAGGAAATTATGCACAATATGGGCGCAGTAATTACTTGGGGTGATGATGATGCTTCCAATAATTATGGATTGGCTAAACCAGGAAATATTATTCATGAAGCAGGAACCGTGAGAATGGGCAATGATAAAAAAACATCTGCATTAAATAAATGGAGTCAGGCCCACGATTGTAAAACACTATTCTGTGTAGATGGATCGCAATTTGTTTCTCAAGCGGATAAAAATATTACATGGACCATACTTGCACTAAGCATGCGTGCCAGTGAGTACATTATTGATCAATTGAAAAAACAAAATATTTAATATGGATAGGAGAAAATCAATCAAAGCCCTCATGATCGGTACGGTTGGTGCTGGTGTATTGGTAGAAGCATGTAAAACTGCTGACAAGAAAGCCATTGCTGGTTCAGCAGATGCTGTGCTGATAGATAGAATGCAAGAGGAGAAAGATCACCTGGCTAGAATTGCCAAAGAAGCAAATTTCTTTAGTCCGCATGAAATAGCTACCATCACAGTACTGGGCGATATCATCATTCCCAAAGATGCAGTAAGTGGCAGTGCCAGTGATGCCAAAGTGCCAGATTTTATTGAGTTTATTGTAAAAGATATGCCATCACACCAGATTCCAATGCGAGGCGGATTGCGTTGGCTAGATATGTATTGTTTTAAATTATACAATAACCCTTTTGTGAATTGTGATGCCAAACAACAAATTAGTGTGGTAGATGCAATTGCCTATCCGAATAAAGCAAAGCCCGAAGTGGCGCAGGGCGTAGCTTTCTTTACTAAAATGCGCGATTTGGTTACAACTGGTTTTTATACTTCAGAAATAGGCGTAAAAGATATAGGATATATGGGCAACGCACCCAATCAGTGGAATGGTGTGCCCGATGAAGTGTTAAAACAATATAAACTTGCATATACTGAAAAAGAATTGAAAGAATGTGTGAGTTATGATAAAGTTTAAAATGGAATGAATTACCAATTTTCAGTTTTCGAAATCATTTTAATTTTTGGAATTCTTCAGGGATTCATTATTTCAGTATTAATATGGAAAAATAAGCGAAAGAGTAGTAGTAAATTATTTTTATCACTTGTACTACTTCTTTTTGCTTTGCTCTCCGCTAAAATGCTTTTGCTTACTACAAAGCTCAACTATCATCCTTACATCCGTTATTTCCCTAGATCATTTGAGTTATTGATACAACCATTAATTTGGTTATACATCAGTTCTTTGGTTTTAATAAAGTTAAAATTCGAAAGGAAACATTTGCTTCATTTTATTCCATTTACTCTTTTCTTTGGATATTCTATTTTTATTTACTGTTACACTTTTACTACGGAAGGAATTACCAATAAAGATATGCTTGCCAATTCTCTTTATTATAACAAAATTAAAAAAGCAGAGGACTTCTTATCTATTGGATCGTCTGTTATTTATTGGGCATTGGGTTTTAAACAATTAATTAAATACCAACAATGGCTAAATGGTAAAACTTCTAATACCGATTTTCCAACTTATACCTGGGTGAAGCATATTGCTATCTTAATGGGATTGCTGATTCTAATCCTCTCGATCGACATTTTATCGGACTCTTTATTCGAATTTAGGATCCACCCAATAGCCCACTGGAAATTTTTCTTTATTTATATTTCTGGTGTTATTTATTATATGGGATTTAAAGGATACAATATTCCCGATTCCCCTTCTTACTTAGATCAATTGGCTATTCAACAAGAAATCAGTACACCTAATTTTGGTACCACTATTCCGAAATCAACAGCAAAAGAAATAATGCCACTTGATCAGTTGAAAGAGATAGAGCAAAAAATTCTTAGCGCATTGAATGAAGCTAAAATTTACCTTGATCCAGAACTTAGCTTACAAAAAATGGCAGTTGAGCTGGAAATAAGTGAATTATTCCTTTCTGCCGTGATTAACAAACAATTTCATAAAACTTTTAGAACCCTAATTAATGAATATAGGGTAGAGGCAGTTAAATTGAAATTACAAGACCCCCAATCCAATAATTTTTCTATCCTAGGAATAGCTTACCAATGTGGGTTTAATTCAGAACCTAGTTTTTATAGAATTTTTAAACTCACTACAGGCCACTCTCCCAAAGCCTATATGGGAGAAAAAAGGGTATAAGACAGCTCAATCACCCTTAATTCCCACTTTCTGTACTCTCAAAACCCTTTTTGAGAACAAACAAGTAGGCTAAATGGCCAATTTTGGTACATAAAACAGGAAAATTATGAAATTCAAAGGTTCCATTTTATGCTATCTAGTTGTTATTATTACCATTATTGCTTTATCCTATTCTTGTATGCCAAGGGTTTGGAAAAAAAGTAGTGATTATGGGGTTGAGCTTAGCCGAAACAACTTACTTCCTAGTAAGGTTTCAACCAATTTGAAACGTTTTATTCAAGATACTGCTCAGAATGCCCAGGCGGTTGTGGTGATACAGAATGAACAAATTATTCTTGAATCTGGCAATACAGAGAAACTAATTAATTGCCATTCTGCCAGAAAAAGCATTATGAGTTTATTAATAGGAATAGCAAAAGAAAAAGGCTTGTTGCGTTTAGACGAAAGTTTAGCAGATTTGGGGATTGATGAAAGCAAAACCCCATTAACCAAACAAGAAAAGTCGGCTACAATAAAAGATTTATTAATGGCAAAATCTGGGGTTTATATTCCCGCAGAAGCAGAAACTGATTTTGCAAAGGCGAATCGACCCAAAAGAGAGCAATACAAACCTGGGGAATTCTTCTTTTATAATAATTTCGATTTTAATGTTTTGGGAACCATTTTAGAAAAAAAATCAGGTATGTCTATTGGTGCTTTTATGGAAGCTAATTTGGCAAAGCCCCTGCAGATGCAAGATTTTGCAGCTTCCAATATAATATATGGCAATCCATGGCCAATTAGACAAGATCAGTCTGATCATCGGGTATATTGGATGTATTTAAGTGCAAGGGATTTTGCTAAAATAGGTGCAATGGTAGCTCAACAGGGAAAATGGAAAGAAAAACAAGTGGTTTCATCGGAATGGATAAATGAAAGTTTGAAACCATACACTGATTCACTCAATAAAAATATGAAGCCTTTTGATGCTTATGGTTATTTATGGTGGTTAGATAACGACAATAAAACAGTTTGGGCAGATGGATTTGGGGGACAATTTTTAATGATTGATACGGCAAAAAACCTAGTACTTGCACAAAGAAATTTTACGGGGAATTCGCTGATTTCTTCAGGGCTTTTTTTGATGAAAAAGAAGAAAGACGGGTTTAGAGATCAACTCATGCATGTTTATGATACGATAATTCCTTACCTTACTCCGAATGAATAAAAGGCTCAATAAAAGGCAATCTACTTGTATACAATAATCGAAAATCAAATGAAAAGATAGAATTAATTAAAGAGAACAATATACCAATATTGGGATTAGGCATTATTGAAGAAGGTAGGCTAAATGGGGGGAAAATATACGATATGAAAATGGGGAAATAAAACAACTATATCATTACAATCTTATCCTTGTATTTTTCACCAATAGGAATTGAGTATCCCTGTACTATTAATGTTCCTTTTTTTATTGCTGAAATATAGTGGGAGTTAACAATAAAGGAACGATGGGTTTGTATAAATTGTGCGGATGGCACCATTTCTAATAAGGACTTTAAGGTTAGTAAAGTAATTAATTGACCATGTGTAGTAAATACTTTAACATAGTCTTTCATTGATTGAACATAAATAATTTCACTAAACTTAACTTTTACCAAATCTCCACCAGATTTAATGTAGAGGTAATTTTTTACAGTTATTTCTGATTCAGCCTGACTCATTTTTAAGAACTTGTTGATGCTTTTAGTGAAACGTTCAACAGTAATGGGTTTTACTAAATAGTCTACTGCTTCTAATTCATAACTAGTAGAGGCAAATTCAGTATAGGCAGTTGTAAAAATAATTGGGGGTGGGTTTTTTAATGAATTAACTAATTCTATGCCATTGATTCCGGGCATTTGTATATCTAAAAATACCAGATCGGGTTGTAGTTCCTGGATAACGCCATACGCATCTTTTGCATTACTGCAGATTTTTAATAAATTCATTTGCTGATGAGAATGAATATACTGTTCAAGTATATTCCGGGCTAAAGGCTCATCATCGATAATAACACAATTAATCATGTTTAGATAAAAAGATAGTTAAGGTTAATTTATAGTGATCGTCGGCATCTTGAATATGGATGGAATAATTATTTGGATAAAGTAAATCTAAACGTTTCAGTGTATTTTTCATCCCTAACCCATTATTTTGAATATTGGCAGAGGATTTCTTATTGAAAGTAGTTAGGGTTAATTCGTTGTTGTTCAAACAAACCACCATTTCTATAAATCCATCTCCTTTTTCTTGATCTGTACTGTGTTTAAAAGCGTTCTCAATATAGGGGAGTAATAGCAATGGCTCAATATAGGTAGTGTTATCAATTCCTTGGGTATCAAATTCAATTCTATAACGATTATCGCAACGTATAGATTGCACTGCAATATAGTTCTCCAAAAATTCAATTTCTTTTTTTAACATCACTTTTGTATGAACTGTTTCATATAAAACATAGCGCATCATTTGGGCTAATTTGGCCACTATTGGTGCCGTATTATCGGATTTTTGTAAGGCTAGAGCGTAAATATTATTTAATGTATTAAAGAAAAAATGAGGTTGTATCTGGAGTTTTAAATTGTCTAAATCTGTTTGAAGCTGTGAAGCTTTTAAGGCACTTATTTTTATCTCTTGTTGTCTGTAATTGATGAAATAGGCAAGCCCACTCATTAAAATCATTTCTTTCAACATATAGTTTATGTTGAAATGAAAAACATACGGTTTGTTTAAAACCTTATTCGTTTCTGCTAAAATTTCATTAGGTAAAAACCACATAAGGCTGATACAGTTATACATGAATTGCCCATATAAACTAAGAAAGGAAACGAATAGTACAAACCAAACAAGAAAGGTGAAGTATTTTTTATTGATTAAAATTCTTTCGATAGCTAATTTGTAAAATAAATAATAGGGAATGATTCTAAAACTCCCCCAAACCAATCTTCTAATAATACTTGTAGAGTAACTGCCATTGTAAAACCATGTTGGTTCTTCATAGAATGCATACTCAAAGTCTGATATAATAGGAATAAGGAAAGTGAGTACAACAAAAAAGAGGATCTCTACTTTTGCATATTTGTTTCCCTTAATAAAATTCACGCCAGACTTCATCCAATAAAAATATGTGAATGGCAGGTATAAAACAGTTCTATTGGCCGTATTTCGACTAAACAGCTATTTCAAACGACTAAATAGGGGTGAAAGAGTTTAGTCGATTTGTTTGGGTAATTAGTCAATTTTATCGGTACAGCTATGCGCAACATAAGTACTTTTAACTTCTAAATGAATAGGTATGAAACAAAATAAATGCAGTGTAGTTCTTTTGGCAATAGTCGGTTTGTTGAATTATAATCCCATAAAAGCCCAGCCTGCTTCACTTAACACAATTGATGTTATCAACAAAGTAATCAGTGCATTGGGGCAACATCCTGCTATTTCTTACACATATACAAGAGAAACAAAATACCATTCCGAAAACTACTATCATAAAAAAACTGCTTTTTTGTATTTGGAGCAATTTACGCCTAGTGTTCTTGGAATAAGATTTCAAACAAAGGAAACAGACCTGAGTACGATATTCAACGGCAAGCAGTATCTCCGACTCGATTTAAAAAAATTAACCATTGACTCTAGTTTTATTTCTTCAAAAAAAGACATGAGCAGTAATAGTTTCTTATACCACTCTTATGCAATGCTCCGCCAATGTTTACCCATTGTAGTAGAAGATGCCGGCTTTACTAAATCTATTGCAGATACCCTGGTAAATGGTAAGTTGTATTGGAAGATAACATTTGAAAAGGCAAATAGTTATTTTGGACTTTATTCTGGACTAACCACTTTTGAACAAAAGCAAGATCTTAGAAGACCTTATGAACTTGTAGTTGATAAAACTAGTTTTTTGCCTAAAATATTTATAAGCAGGTATATCCGAGGAAATGATGGAAGAGATTATGTTACCATGACTTATGATGATGTGCAAACCAATCCAAAACCACCTTCCAGCAAGTCATGGGATTATGCTTTTTATGGTAATACCTATAAACCCTTTGTTCCAGAATTAAGAAAAGAAGAGGTTAAAACGGGAACTTTGTTTACTGGCTTTGTTTTAAACGAGTATAAACCAAAAGGAAACTTATTTATGTCCTTCACTAGATATATGGGTAAAGTTATTTTATTGGAGTTTTGGTTTAAAAATTGTGGTCCCTGTATGCAAGCCATGCCACAATACAATGACCTTCAACACAGTTTTCCTGCCGATTCTTTTCAATTAGTTACCATTAATGTGGAAGACAAAAAAGAAGACATTGCCTTTTTTTACAAAAAAATCCAGCCTAATTTTCCTATGTTGTACAATGGTGCATCCATGTTTAAAGACCTAGGATTTAGTGCCTGCCCTACTGCATTGTTAATTAACAGAGAGGGGATTATTATAAAAAAATACAGTGGATTTAATGCAGCAAAACTAAA
>JANMOT010000010.1:0-46265 GCA_031369485.1 Sphingobacteriia bacterium | reverse complement strand
GTCCTGTCTTAGTTCATGCGCACAGTAGGTTTTTGGTAGCCGGTTTTCTAAGCTATCAAATCAAGCTTAAATTCTCTATTCCATATATCTATTCTGAACATAGTTCATTTTATCATCGGGGTAAAGTTGATCAGAGACTATTGCCATATATTAAAAAGTCCATTGATCATGCAGACTATTTTACTGCTGTTAGTAATAAATTGTATAATACTGTATTGAATTTTATTGGCAGTATTAATAATGATGTAAAAATCATGCATAATGTATTAGATAATTGTTTTCAAGTTCCGCTAAATAGAACTAATCTACAACAACCTGTTTTAATAAATATAGCTTCTTTAGATCAGAATAAGAACCAAGTAGCTTTAATCAAAGCTATACCTATTCTTAAAAAAAAATACCCACACATACAACTTCAATTAGTTGGTATTGGAGCTGACAAGGAAAAGTTAAGTGAACTTGTAATTGCAGAAAATTTAGGAGATACTGTGCAATTTTTGGGGCAACAAACATCTGAGCAAGTAAAGAAATTATTAGATGCAGCTGATTTATTTGTTTTACCCAGTTTTTTTGAAACATTTGGTGTGGCTGTTATAGAGGCGTTAGCACGGGGAGTACCAGTAGTAGTAACTAAATGTGGTGGGTCAGAAGAGTATTTCGAAGAATTTACTGGCAAAATGATTGAATCTTTTGATCCGGATAGTTTAGCAAGAGGAATCAGTGAAGTTTTAGAAAATTATGAACTTTATTCTTCAAATCAAATTAGAAATTATAGTTTAAGTAAATTTGGTACTGCGGCTATTTTAAAAGAACATAGTCAATTATATTACCAAGTTATTAATCTTACATGATAGCCATTTTAGAATACGGTATCGGCAATGTTTCATCTATTAAAAATATGTTGAAAAAAATAGGAGCCAACGCCGTTATTACGAATAATATTGATGATATAAAAGCAGCAAGTAAATTAATTCTCCCCGGTGTTGGTCGCTTTGATTATTGCATGAGCCAATTAAGGAGTTCTGCTTTTTTTAACGTTTTAGAAAGAATGGTTCTTGAACTGAAGACTCCTATTTTAGGCGTATGTGCTGGTAGTCAAATGCTATTCGAAAAAAGTGAGGAAGGATCTGGTACCGGTCTTGGATGGATTAAAGGTGAAGTTGTCAAATTTAAGACAGATAAACTACCCACTAATTATAAAATACCTCATATGGGGTGGACAGATATAGATCCTGCTCAGAACAATTTCTTATATGCTGGAATAGAATCCCCAAGATTTTATTTTACACATTCTTATCATATTTTATGTGAAGATATTACACAGGTAACAGCTACGGCAGAATATGGATATAATATTACTGCATCTGTGCAAAAGGATAATATTATAGGAGTTCAGTTTCATCCAGAAAAAAGTCACCAATTTGGAATGAAATTGTATAAAAACTTTGTAAACTTATAGTTTTTGAGAAGAATTAGAACAATACCTGTTTTATTGATTCATAAGAATGGATTATATAAATCTGTGCAATTCAAGAATTACCAATATATAGGTGATCCTATTAATGCGGTTAAAATTTTTAATGATAAAGGAGTTGATGAGTTGGTTATCATTGATATTGATGCATCAAGAAATAATAAAGCACCTGATATTAAAAAGATAGCTGATATTGCAAGTGAGGCATTTATGCCAATCTCATATGGTGGTGGCATCACAACTATAGACCAAGCGCATGATTTATTTTACAATGGTATTGAGAAATTAATAGTTAATAGCTCTGCTTTAAGAAATCCAACAATAATTAGTGATATAGCTGATAAATTTGGTTCTCAAGCAATTGTTGCTAGTATTGATGTTAAAAAAAATATATGGGGAAAGTATAAAGTGTATGCTGATAATGGATCAAAGTCAACTGGCTTAGATCCAGTGGAATTTGCTCAACAATGCGAGAAAATTGGTGCAGGAGAAATTTTATTAAATTCCATTGATAGAGATGGCACCTATAAAGGATATGATATTGATATACTGTCAAGCGTAACATCGTCCGTTTCAATTCCTGTAATAGCTTGTGGTGGAGCAGGTTCAATAGATGATTTTACAAAAGCAGTAAAACAAGGAAATGCATCTGCAGTAGCCGCTGGTAGCTTTTTTGTTTTTCAGCGCCCACATAATGCTGTATTAATTAGTTATCCTCAAAACTTTAAAATTTAGAAAATGGATTTATTAGTATTTAAAATCCTTAACAAACTAAAATTATCTACTTATATCAATACGTTTATTTCTGAAAAGAGGAACGGTAAAAAAGTTATTATACCTATCCAAGGGGGTTTGGGATATAATAATACCTGGAATCATGAACCTTGGATGATGAATCTTTTTATTAAAATTTCTCCATTTTTCAATGGAAATTTTTATGATGTTGGCGTGAATACTGGACAAACATTAATTGCAGCAAAATCAGTGTTTCATAACCTGAACTATTATGGGTTTGAACCCAATAGTATCTGCGTTGCTTATATTGACAAATTGATTAAATTAAATAAATGGGAAAATATTACCATCTTTCCTGTAGGGATTGGTGAGAAAGCTGAAATTAAAAAACTTGATTTTTTTAATGAAGATGATATTGATCCATCTGCTAGTATGGTTGAAAATTTTAGGCCACTCCAATCAATACATCATTCATTATTCGTTCCATGCTTTTCATTTCAGGATATATTTAAATTCACAGAGATTAAGCAAGACTCAATAATTAAAATTGATGTGGAGGGAGGTGAGCTCGAAGTAATCAAAGGATTAAAGGAGTTACTCTCATTGAAAAGACCCTATATCATTATTGAAATCTTACCGATTTACGATAAAGAAAATATTTCTAGACTAAATAGGCAAAATGAATTGGAAGTAATATTAAATGATAATGGTTATTGTATTCTCCAGATTAACACAAAGTTACTAACACTAAATCTTAAGAATACAATTGGCATACACAATAGTATGGATCAAGTTGATTATATTTTGGCTCCAATTGAAAAGAAAGATATACTGCTTCAGGCATTTAATTAGTTGCAAAATATAACTTTGGTTTTATCAGCATTACTGTAAGAAAACAATTCTCTATAATAACTGCTGTAAAAGAGTGTCAAATAAAATTTTAATATAAGATTGCATTATTCTTTTGTAATGATAATCTAAATACTTAAGTGTTTGTGAATTAATTTTAAATCACAAATATCTTAATTTAAACATACCATTTAATAATTTTAGAATTGTATATCTTATATTTGGTATTCCACTAAATTGGTGATGAAATAATATTTCTTAAAATTTTATAAATTAACCCTTGTTAGTTAACCCAAGCAACGAGTTCAATTTTATTTAAAAAATATTACTTTACTATGATTAATAATATCCGTGATATATATACATGTAGGCAGGAGTATTCATGCACTATACATGATAAATTTGATCGTTTTAGATATTATATGTCTAATTACAATGCTTTAGACCCCATAATTTCTAGTTATTTACACAACAACTTACACTTCAAGCCTATTTACCCTAATGATAAGAAATTTGCTGTATGTATTTCGCATGATGTTGACTACTTATTTGATTATAAATCAAAAATTAGTTTTTTAAAAAGCGCAATAGCACAATTTAAAAACAATAATCCTAAGGCTAGTGCATATAATTTTAAGCGAATATTTCGAAAAATACAAAATCCCAACTGGAGTTTAGAGCATTTTATTAAATTTGAGAAAGAAAACAAGATTCAAGCAAGTTATTATTTTTTAGCCCTAGATAACCATGAAGAAGATTTTAATTATAACATCAAATCTCAGCTCAATGTCTTTGAAAAATTAGAAGGGATTGGAGCTGAAATCGGATTACATGGAGGCCATCAAGCATTCGACAATTTAAGCAAATTAAAACAAGAAAAAGATAATTTAGAAGCTGCTTATGGAAAAACCGTAAAAGGATATAGGAATCATTATTTAAGATTTAAAACGCCAAATACTTGGAATAATTTAAATACACTCAATTTTAATTATGACACTACTTTTGGTTTTGCAGATATGCCAGGGTATCGAAACGGGTTATGTTACCCGTTTCGACCATTTGACTTGAAAACAAATAGTTACATAAATATTTTAGAAATACCATTGTTAGTGATGGATGTAACTTTTTTTAAATATCTTGGATTAAGTGTTAGCAATGCATATTTGCTTTTTCAAAAAATCTACTCTGAAGTTAAAAAGCTAAATGGTGTCTTAACAGTATTATGGCATAATAACTGTTTAGAAGATGACTACCTAAAGTTGTATGATAAAATAATGGGTGCGTTAATTGCTGATGATGAATCTTGGATAACAACTAACAATGAACTTGCGAACTGGTGGAAAGCCAATAACTTATCTAAAATGGAAACCCTTTTAAACAAACATCTATTTTTATAACAACATGAGTAACTTAAAATTTAACCATTTAGATAAGCTATTGGCAAAAGACAATCTTGATCTAATAAATTACCTAGATAAAGTATTAGGTCATCGCGTAAATTCAGATATTTGGACTTGGGAATTTTGCGCTCATCAAAATACTATCTTTACAACACTCACTGACAACAATGCCATAATTGCAACTCAAAGTATGTTGCCAATAAAACTAATGATTGGTGAACAATGTTTCGAATCTTCAAAAAGTGAAACAAGCTATTTAGAAGCCGCATATAGAGGGCAAAAACTATTTGAGAAATTATACTCGTTTGCAATAGAAAAAGCTGTGGAAAAAGGCAGTACCTTGATTTGGGGGTTTACTCCAGCAGTTTCTGCATGGAAAAAGAATTTTATGTTTTCTGTTCATGAAGAAAATATAAAGTGTGTAGAAATTTTAGTTAAACCTTATACAATTACAAAAGCAATAAATAACTCAAGGAACATATTTGTAGCGATAGGAAAATATTTTGTAAAAAATATTTTCGTTTTCAAAAATCAAATACTTGCTAATTTTCTATTTAAAACAAATAAAAAAATTGAAATCACTAATACAATCCAGAACTTTAGTGATTATCAAAACCTGTTTAATGAAATAAAAAAAGAAAAAATCAACCTGATTCATATTGATTATAATAAGGAGTATCTTAACTGGCGGCTAAAAAATAACCCAGTAATTAAATATGAAACTAAGTATTATTATATTAATAGTGTGATCTCTGGCTGGGTAACTTATTCAATTAATAATGACAGATTAGTCATAGTAGATTTGCTATATAATGAAGTAGACACATTGAAGTTTATTTTAAAATCACTTTTGCAAGTAGATGGTGACTTTACAAGAATTTTTTATTGGGGTAATTTCGCTTGTAATATCAGTAATTTAGTTTTCAAACTTTTTTCAGAAATTGGAAGCATCCCTCAAATTGATAAAGCAAGAAGTTTTGTATATAAGCCAGTTGCCAATAATAATTCTAATTATTTGAATGATTTAGATAACTGGCATATTAACGGATTATGGACCGAGGGTTTTAATATTTAATTTCTACGAAATGAAAGAATATAAGCAGTGTATAAAGTGCGTATTAGGTACTAATGACGACATTGACATTAA
Source organism: Sphingobacteriia bacterium (assembly GCA_031369485.1). Taxonomy (GTDB): domain Bacteria; phylum Bacteroidota; class Bacteroidia; order Chitinophagales; family Chitinophagaceae; genus Sediminibacterium. The sequence goes on along the minus strand of JANMOT010000010.1, from coordinate 40,660 downwards.
TTTTAATTATGCTGGAATTTGCAATCATTGTATAGGATACCAAGAATTAGCGAGTCAAATTCTTTTGCCTCCTGAAATTGCTAAAGCTAGGCTTGAACAAATCGTAGATAAAATTAAAAGCGATGGAAAAGGAAAAAAATATGATACAATGTTGGGAGTGAGCGGAGGTGTAGATAGTACATATCTAGCTTATCTATCAAAGCAGATGGGTTTGAGAGTTTTGTTATTCCACTTTGATAATGGCTGGAATAGTGAATTAGCAGTTATGAATATTGAAAATTTATCAAAAAAACTTGGATTCGATTTGTACACTTATGTCGTAGACTGGGAGGAATTCAGAGACGTTCAATTAGCATATTTAGAAGCTGGTGTAATAGATATTGAAGCAATAACTGATCATAGTGCTATTCATGCAACTAAAATAATAGCAGATAAACTAAAGATAAAAAACGTTATTGGAGGCTTTAATATTGTAACTGAAGCAATATTGCCCTCATCTTGGGTTTTTAATAAAAGAGACTGGCGAAATTTAAAAGACATACATGCCACTCATGGAAAATTGAAGTTGAAGTCTTTTCCTATTTCATCGGCATGGCAGGATTTTTATTTTAATAAAATAAAAAATTTTCAATTTTATTGTTTACTTGATTATATTGATTACAATAAAGAAGAAGTTAAGAATGTGATTTCAAAAGAGTTAGGCTGGCAGGATTATGGAGGAAAGCATTATGAAAGTGTATGGACTAGATTTTATCAAGGGTATATTTTGTTGCGTCGATTTAATATTGATAAAAGAAAGGCTCATTTGTCTAACTTGATCAATTCTAATCAGATTACTAAAACAAAGGCAATTGAGGAATTAAAAACACCAAATTATAACCCCGAAGTTTTAAAAAATGACTATGACTTTGTTCTAAAAAAACTTCAGCTTTCTAAAGAACAATTTGAAAATTATATGGATAAGCCGATTAAAAAGCATATCGAATATGATCACATCATCCCTATTGAAATTAAATACCCAATGTTAAGGCCAATTCAATGGTTCTATAGAAAGCTTGTGCATTCGAATTTTATGAAGTTTATTTTTTCGAAGAAAATCTAATTTATATATTTTAGTAAAGATATTTCTTTATGGCAAACTAGCCCAAATTCAAACTGTGTTGAAGCTAAAATTATATGGCGCAGTATCATTTAAAACATAATTAGAATTACAGGTAACTAAAAAATAAAATCTATTTTCTTATAAAATGAACTTTAAAAATATTAGAATTCTGACTAAGTTTTATAAGTCGAATAATTATATTATAATTTTTTTCATTTTTTACAGTATGTGTAAGTTCAAGTAATATTTAAAATAATTAATTAATGCTCAACTTTGCAATAATTGGATGTGGCAAAATTGCACAACGCCACGCAGAACATATTTTTAAAAGAGGTAAACTGATTGCTGTTTGTGATACCGTAATGGAGAAGGCAGATGCAATGGCTGCCAAATATGACTCTAAAGCCTATTATTCATTAGAGTCAATGCTTTTAGATGCGTTACAAACTGATTTAATTGCTATTTGTTCTCCCAATGGTCTTCATGCAGCACATAGTATTGCTTGTTTAAATGCAGGATACAATGTATTATGCGAAAAGCCAATGGCTTTAAGCGCAAGTGATTGTGGCGAAATGATTAAAGCCGCTGAAAGAAATAATAAACGCCTTTTTTCTATAAAGCAGAATCGCTTCAATCCACCAGTTGCAGCAGTAAAAAAAATGATTGATGAGGGAAGACTGGGAAAAATTTATAGTGTTCAACTAAGTTGCTTTTGGAACAGAAATGAAGATTATTATCTCAATTCTTGGAAAGGGACTAAAGAATTAGATGGGGGTACCTTGTACACACAGTTCAGCCATTTTATTGATTTATTATATTGGATGATTGGGGATGTGAAAACAGCTAAGGCGATAGTTGGTAATTTTGCTCACAAAGATATAATTGAATTTGAAGATACAGGAGTTGTGATTCTTGAATTCAGTAATGGAGCCATTGGTACGGTAAATTATACTGTAAATAGTTATGGTAAAAACATGGAAGGATCTTTAACCATTTTTGGAGAGAAAGGAACTGTAAAAATTGGTGGCCAATATTTAAACGAATTAGAATATCAGAATATTGAAGGGTACAAAATTGAAAATTTACCAGAAGGAAATACTGCTAATAATTATGGTAATTATCAAGGTTCCATGAGCAATCATGATAAAATTTACGACAACGTGATTGACGTATTGCAAAACAATGCAAGTATCAGTACCAGTTCATTTGAAGGGTTAAAAACGGTAGAGATTATTGAAAAAATTTATTTATCTGCTAAAAATTAAATATTGGCTAACCCTATTGTTTTTCAGGTTCAAATTAAAGACGATGTTGCTTTTGGTAATGAAGTAAAAGTTGTTCAACCAGTCAATTTATACGGCTGTACTGTGGGTGACAATTGCTTTATTGGACCTTTTGTGGAGATTCAAAAAGATGTATTCATTGGAGAAAGAACCAAGATACAGTCGCATAGTTTTATATGCGAGTTGGTTACAATCGGTAGTGATTGTTTTATCGGTCATGGAGTTATGTTTATAAATGATTTATTTTCGGAAGGAGGGCCTGCAAGAGGAAATAAGGCATTGTGGAAATCAACAACTATCGGTAATAGGGTATCTATTGGTTCAAATGCAACAATTTTACCAATTAATATTTGCGATGATGTGGTTATAGGTGCAGGTGCAGTTGTAACAAAAAATATAACAGAAAAAGGAATTTATGTCGGAAATCCAGCAAAAAAAATTAAGTAAGCATACTGTTCCATTTGGAGCACTTTACAAGCAATATCAAAACCTGCAAATGGAAATTGATGAAGCAATACGTTCAACTATTCGCAGTAGCAATTTTATTGGAGGCGCACCAGTAGCAGAATTTGAAACTGCTTTTGGAGATTTGATTGGAGAACCTCTTGTTGTAGCTTGTGCAAACGGTACTGATTCAATTGAAATTATTTTAGAGAGTTTTGGCATAGGAATAGGTGATGAAGTATTAGTGCCAGCTATTAGTTGGATCTCCACAGCCGAAGCAGTATCGAGAGTGGGTGCAACACCTGTTTTTGTAGATATTGACCCAGTTACATTTTGTATAGATGCATCAATAATCCCTAAATGGATAACTAGTAAAACTAAAGCTATCCTCCCAGTACATTTATACGGACGTGCTGCAGATATGAGTTCCATATGTAAGATAGCTGCAACTAATAATTTAAAAGTAATTGAGGATTGCGCGCAAGCGCATCTTTCGATTCACAAAAACAAATATGTTGGTACATGGGGAGATGCCGCCAGCTTTAGTTTTTATCCCGGTAAAAATTTAGGCGCCTACGGTGATGCAGGCTGTATGGTATTTAAAGAAGCGGAATTCGAAAAAATTGCTCGTCAAATTGCACATCACGGGCAAGTTAAAAAACACCACCACCTACGCATAGGTAGGAATAGTAGATTAGATACCTTACAAGCTGCCATTCTGCTAGCAAAAATGCCTAATCTAAAGGAGTGGACGGAAATGCGTAGGAATATTGCTGAAGAATACAATACAAGAATTACTAATAAATATCTTACACTACCAGAGCTTCTTTCGAATGAGCATGTATATCATTTATATGTTATAAAAACAGATGATAGGCAAGCACTTATTAGTTATTTAAATAGTAATGGTATTGAATCAGCAATTCATTACCCAACCGCTTTGCCATTCTTGCAGTGCTATGAATTTTTAAAACTTAGCCCTACAAATTTCCCTATAGCAACCTCAATACAACACAAAATTTTATCCATTCCCTTATATCCTGAATTGAGTTCTGAGGATATTTCTTATATAGTGGATAAATTAAATGACTTTTCGCCTAGTGTCTAAAACAATTTGGCTTTTTTCCACTGAATCTTGGGGGAGACAGTTACTATCTAAGCATCATTTTGCAATTACGCTACAAGAAATGGGCTATAGCGTACTTTTTTTTAACCCGACCCAATCCGAACGAAGATTTTTTCCTGTAATTGAAAAAACCAGTTTTGGAGTATCTGTCGTTTCTAGAAGTCCGCTTATAAAAGGAGAGCGATTCCTACCAAATATTTTTCTTTCTATTTTAGAAAAATTTCGCTTGAGCCACCTCGTTGCGAAGTATGGAAAACCATCCTATTTTTTTATTTTTGAATCAAATTATTTATCACGAATACAGTTTTACAAAACTATACCACGCGTATTGTTTGTATATGATTTAGTCCATTCAGCCAAATACAATAAAGTTTTAATTAACCAAGCTTCTTTATTGGTAACAATATCTACCGATATTGCTAAATCAATGAATTTTCACGATAATATTCTTGTTTTACAACACGGCTTAAATAAAGCATTTGAAAATTATGCAAGAGGTATAGATGTTTTGAGTGGATACAAACGGTCTCCCAAAAATGCATTATTTATTGGGTCACTATTTAAGAAAACAATTGATACAAATAGATTTATTAACTTGATAGATTTAAATAGTGGTATTCACTTTCATTTCTTTGGAGCTTTTCAGGAAAAAGAAAACAATTTAGGTGGATTTAATGCAGCAGAAAGCGTTGCGTTTATTAATAAACTTATTGCTTATAATAACGTTACCTTATACGGAGTAAAAAGCCCTGATGAAATAGTACAATATTTACCCAATATGGATTTTTGTGTTCATTTGCAGAAACAAGTTGCTGATATTGACATTTCGAATGCACATAAATTAATTGAATATATAGCTACTGGATTACCTATTTATGGAACAAATGTAGAAGGACATGAGATTTATAAAAAATTAATTTTTAATGCGGGGAACTGCAACGACTCATTTCATGATTTTTTACAATGGGTTATTTCTGTAAGAAGTAAAAATGATATAGTACAACAATTAGAATATGCATTGGCTAATACGTATCGTGCTAATATTGATCAAATTCTAAGAAAAATTAATGCGGTATAGTTTAAGACAAATATTGGGAGAAGGTAGAGTTTGGTTTTGTAATACCGTAATCACCTGGATTCCTAGTCATACAATAAGACTCTTTTACTTCCGATCAATTATGGACTTCAATATCGGAAAAGGTAGTTCAATTCATTTAGGATGTATTTTTACGGCAAAAGGCAAGCTAGTTATCGGTGATAATTCTACCATTAATAATCGTTGTTATATAGATACAAGAGGAGGCATTAGAATTGGAAGTAATGTTTCAATTTCTCCTTTTTCCATGATACTAACAGCCGATCATGATTTGCAGGACTGTGAATTCTTAGGCCGTGAAAGTGAAGTTATTATTGAAGATTATGTATTCATTGGCTCTAGAACTACAATATTGAAAGGAGTGCATTTGTATAATGGATCCTCATTAGCTGCATGTTCATTACTACTGCGTAATATACCTGATAAAGAAATTTTTGGTGGAGTGCCAGCAAAGAAAATTGGCGAGCGAAATATAGACTTGAATTATAAAGTAGACTATAAGCGACTTTTTCATTGAAAAATATATTTATTATTTCACCAAATTCCCCACCATTTAAATGTGGTGTTGGCGACCATTCCGTAATGATGGCGGAATGCCTTAAAGAGGCTGGCTATCAGGTAGATATTCTAAGTAAGGCTGAACTTAAAACAAATTCTGTAGGGTTCAAGTATTTTAATTTAATCAAAAGAATTACTAACAAACCTAATACAGTAGTAATACTTCAATATGTTCCCAATTTGTATGGAAGGTATGGTTTAAATGGTTGGCTTGTTTTGCTATTATTTAAGCTAAAGATAAACGGCATTAAAGTAGTTTTGATTGCACATGAAGTTGTTTTTGGAGAAGGATTCAAAAAAATAAAGTATTTCCCAATTTCTACTCTTCAAACAATTCAAATTAGAATTATTACATTATTAGCTAAACATACTTTTGTGAGTACGGTTCAAGGTCAATTATTTCTTAAGCGGTTATTAATTAAGAGTACATTATTATTTACCCCTTCAAATTTTTTTAGTGACTGGGAAATACTACAGGATAATACTGAATCAAATGGAGCCATTAAAATACTTTCATTTGGAATAAGTAAAAGCAGGAATAGTATAATCCCAGAATTAATTTCTCTATTGGATAAAAATAATATTTTATTCCAATGGACTATTCTACATGGCGAAACCACAGCTAGTATTGATTTTTTTACGAATAAAAATTTAGTATATCTGCCATTTTTGCCTCGAAAAGACATTCAAAACCTATTTGTTGATTCCGACATTATATTCCATGAAGAAGGTGGGAATGGTGGCGTTAGCACAAAAAGTGGTATTGCTGCTAGTGCTTTTGCATCAGGTAAAGTTTTATTAGGATCAATTGGTAGTATGAATGACGACCTTATTTTTTTAGATAAACAGAATTGTTTACTGGCTGGGGATAATATAAACGAATGGTTCAATAGTATTAATTTTCTGTATTGTAATAGAACAGTTTGTCATAGCTTAGGAAATGCAGCTAAAAACACTTATAATAGTTTTTCTTCATGGACAGTTCTTAAAAATAAAATAATTGACAGTATTTAAAAACAGTGAGATGGTTTCAGTTGTGATTACTAATTATAATACTTCGGAATCTCTTTGTGAATGTATACGAGCTGTAATATCACTTGACAACCATGATCAAGTGCTAGAAATAATTGTAGTTGATGATTGCTCAACTGAAACTCTCCCAGCATTTATTTTTGAAGTAACTAAACTACAACTGATTGTTAATGATTCAAATCTCGGGTATGTTAAATCGGTAAATATTGGACTAGCTTCATGTACCTGCGATTATATTATATTACTCGATTCAGACGCCCTACTTCTAACATCTATTCATCAAGTTATCTATCCATTACTGAACAATAAGGAATTACAGTTAATTGGTTCTAAATCTGTTGATAAGTTTGGTAAACAAAATGGCAGTTCTGAACCCGTACCAACAAATGCAAGCTTAATACTTGGTCATCAGTTACATTTCTTTTACCATCAATATTATCTTCGATTTGCCAACAAAAAATCATGCGTTCATTCTTTTGCTATAGTAATTAGGAAAGAACTATTAGACAAGATTGGTTTTTTTGATGAAACTTTTGATTTTTTAGATGCAGATATTGATTTCAGCATTCGTACATTAAACTACTCAGCCAATGCTGTTGGAGTGAATTCTTTTTTCTTGGTTCAACACGAAGGGTACGGTAGTGCACAATCTGTATATAAACGATACCTTAGATTCTATAAAAACCGAACTTATTTATTATTAAAACATAGATTTATCAGTAATAGTTTTCCACTTTACATGGTTATATTCCGTTTAAAAATAGAAAAATCTATTTTTAAATTGGCACACTATTTTATTTATGATAAAACGATATATAAGAGTAAAATTCTAGCAAGGGCAGATGCAATATATATCGTTGAAAAACAGCTTAAAAATTTTTATGAATAGTAATGGTCGGCTATTTCCCCCTAAGTGGGGTAACTTATATTATACCCAAACAAAATTGCGGCAGTGTATCACTGATAATCTTGTTCAAATAAGCAATGGTACAAGCAATAATCTTCAGGTTTTAGATGCTGGTTGTGGGTCTAAACCTTATGCTGAAATAATAGCGAAATTAGGATGTAAATATTTTGGCATTGATGTTTCAATGGTACCCAACACAGATGGGATAATTAGTGATTCAGGTAAGTTTAATATGCCTGAATCTAATTTTGATATTGTTCTTTCTACGCAAGTTTTGGAACATGTAGAGTATGTTCAAAATTATCTTTCAGAATGTAGAAACTCACTTAAAGACAATGGCTATATCATCTTATCTACGCATGGGCACTGGATTTATCATCCAGACCCTTCAGACTACTGGCGATGGACTTCCGATGGCTTAAAAAAAATAGTAGAAGAAAGCGGCTTTGAGGTAGTAAAATTTAATGGTGTTTTGTGCGTATCTGCATTTTGTATGCAAGTTATTCAAGACAAACTAAATGGAAGGCTGAAGTGGAAATATCTAAGAGCCGTTAATAATAGTTTATTCCAGAATTTAATCATCCCTTTTTTAGATAAATTATCAAGTGATGATGAGAGGAGTAAAGATGCAAGTATATTCGTTTTAGTTGCTAAGAAAAGATAAAATGAATATATTAATTATTTCATTAAGTTTTTACCCAGATACAGGTGGACAAGAGACTGTTATGTATTTATTGGGTAAGCAGTTTATTGCTAAAGGCCACAGCGTAATTGTTTACACACATTCTCAAAGTAATCAAAGAGTTTTAGAAGGAATGCAAGTATTCAGAAATACTTCGAGCATTAATTTTTTGAGGTTATTAAAAAAAACCGATATAATACTTGAAGCAAATGTGAGCTTACGAACCGGTTTATTTTGTAGTATATTTTCCAATAAGTGGTTTTTGGTTCATCATACCTTTTATGAGCACGGCAATTTATTTACTGGTAGAATAAAAAAATGGTTTACGCGCTTTGCACATAATATTACAGTAAGTACATTTATGCAGAGAAAATTGGGAATAGAATCGATTGTTTTATACAATCCTTATAACAGCGTGTTTAAAAATTTTAATAATACGAGACAAAAGGAGTTTCTTTATGTAGGTAGATTGGTATCTGATAAGGGAATAAAATTGCTAATAAATGCATTCGCACTTCTGAATGAGAAAGCTATTTTAACTTTATGTGGAGAGGGAAACGAAGAACATGAATTGCGTGAACTGGTTGAGCTGCTTGGAATTCAAGATAAGGTCAATTTTGTTGGAGGAAAAACACCCAATGAAATATGTGATTTATATAACGACCATAAAATTGTTATTGTGCCTTCTGATTGGGATGAGCCATTTGGTTTGGTTGCAATTGAAGCTCTGGCGTGTGGTTGTAAAGTTATTGTTTCTAATAGAGGTGGCTTGCCAGAAGCGGTTGGAAATTTTGGGATAATAATAGATGTTAATAACTCAGAACAGTTTAGATACGCTATGCTTAAAGCATTATTATCAGATATTAATGAAATAGAGAATCAAGGGATTGCCCACCACTTGAGAAATCATTTAGAAGTTAACGTTGTGGAAAATTATTTAGCATACTTAACTAGCGCTATTGATAAATCTAATTAATAAGAATAGTAAACTATTCTTATATATTCTAATCTTTACTTTATTCAGTGGCTCCTTGCGTAAATGGGTGTTTGATAGTAAACAAGCTGGAAATTTAATTTTTGGGCTTCAATTAATCTTACCCCTTATCATACTCGTAAAAAACTCTTTCCAAATAAGTCGAATATTCAATAATCAATATATTGTTATTTACTTATTATATTTATTTATTTCTGCTATTAACCCCTTGAATTTAACTATTTATCACGGACTAATAGGAGTTATTTTACACATTGGTTTTTGGCTTTTATTATTCTATTATTTATCAAACCGAGAGCTTTTTCAACTGGATAGTATAATTAAAATTATATTTATTTTAATCATAGCTGAGCTGATACTGGCTACAATTCAATACACGCTTCCGAATGATAATATACTAAACAAATATGTTGATGTTGAAAAAGTTGGTTCTGTTGCACTAGTTGGTACTTCAGTAAGAGTAACTGGTACTTTTTCATATATCAGCGGATTTAATTCATTCCTTGTATTTGCAACATTATTTATTTGGGTATTGGTAAAAAAATATTATCCTCCTTTTCAAATCGTTTCAATGGCTTGCTTTATCTTTTATGGCTGCTTGATTTCTGGCTCAAGAGGGAGCGTTTACCTATTTGTTATCTTCATAAGTGCTTTGGTTTACCAACAATGGAACTATCTCTCAAAATTTTTGGGAAGCTTGATTTTGCCTGTTATTTTTTTCTTGACTCTTGCAGCTGGATCTGGGTCTTTGGGTTTTCAAACAAATTTAAATAAAGTAGCAGACAACTTTTCTGAAAGGCGGCAAAGAGGGAGAGAAAGTGGGGAAGAAGAAACAAGAATTTTTGGAGAGTTTCTGGCAGTGTATAATTTTAAAGGTAATTATCCAGTATTAGGAATTGGAATTGGAAGCACCTATCAAGGTGCTCAAGCATTTTTTGGGACAAGTGAATTTGTTAAGGAGTATGGTTTCGTTGAAGGAGAAATAGAAAGAGTTGTTTTAGAGGGCGGGTTTATACTTCTTCTCTTTAGGGTTCTCCTAGCTTTTGTTTTAGTACGAGCTTTAATAATTCCGTTGTCCTTGAAATTTATTTTATTTTTATGTTTAATTTATTTCGTGCCAGTTGCATTTAATGTTTATAATTCAATGTTTTTAGCACTTGGAATAATTCTTGTTGATAATATCTTTTTTTGGGAGGGTAAAAAATCTTTTTATGCAAAAAAAAATGTTTAAGATCGGATATCTTTCGGCAGGTCCTATACAGAATGTATACCCTTTTGTATTAATTTCTGATTATATCAATATCAATACAAAAGTTGTTTATCTAGATGTATTATCTCACACTAATTTTTTCGGAGATGAGAACCTTACGAAACAAGCATTTAAACACAATGTATATGATGGGTATCATTCAATCACCTTAAAACAAAAAAATAAAATCAGAAAGGGTACTAATTTCTTCGACTATTCAAGTCGAGGTGTTTGGTATCATTTGAGGGACAGAGACTGTGTTATCATTTATGGCCATTATCTCTTTGTTTTTTGGGTGAATCTTATCAGGCTGAAACTGAATGGGAGGAAAGCGATTCTTACAACGGATGCTACAAACAAAGCTGGAGAAATAGGCTCAAATAGATTAAAAAGAATACTTAAACCTTTATTCCTTAAATTTCTTTATAATATACTTGCCGATGGGGTTTTTGTACCATCAACTAGCTCATATGAATACTTAATTAATATCGGGATAAACAAAAATAGAATTTCAATTACCCCATATGTAGTTGATGAACGTCTTTTTGCTGATGTTGAAAAGAATTTGTTAAAAAATTTTCAAGAAAATTTATTTAAAGGGGTGAAACCAGATTTTATATATTTATTCTGTGCCAAATTCATTGATAGAAAAGCACCAGTTCAACTTGTTGCATCATTTTTAACTATCTTTAAAGATGGAATGCATTTGATTATGATAGGAGATGGTCCCTTAAAAAACGATATTGAAAATTTAATAGAAAACCATAAAGCAAAAAGATCGATACACTTAATTGGAATAATAGAGTATACTCAATTAAAATACTATTACTCAATAGCTGATATTACTGTATTTCCTTCAACTTTTGAACCTTATGGACTGCCTGTGAATGAATCGCTTTTGATGGGTACACCTATTATAGTGAGTGATGCAGTTGGTGCTGCAAAAGATTTAGTAGAGCCAGCAAATACTGGTTGGATATTTCCTAGTGGGAATTTCGACAAAATGACTGAACTTATGGAACAGATATATGAAGAGCGTGATATATTACCCTTCCTAAAGCAAAAATGTATTGAAAAAATGTTGAATTGGTCAAGTAAAGCCAATGTTGAAGCTCAATTAGATTATTTTTCTACTAAAGAATGGATAAAAAACTAATAATTGTTTCAAATCCAGTAAAGCAGCACACGCCTTATTTGGTAAAAGCCATTCTGTTGAGTTCTTTTGAAGTTCAATATTACACTACATATTGGTATAAGCCAAAGGGCATAGTAGAATCGATAGTGAGGATTACTTTTACTAAGCTAAATCAGTTTATAACTAAACGTTACGATCCAAGTGTTAATCAAAATATTGTTCATTCGAACCCCATCGGAATTTTAATTCTTTTATTCTTAAGGGTTATTAATAATATAGAGCGAAGAAGTTATTATGAAGACATAATACATGATTACTATGTTTCAAAACATCTAAAGAGAAAACGACCATTCTTGTTTTTTGGTGCAGAAAAAGCATCTTTACATAGCTTTAGAGCAGTTAAGAATTATGGAGGTATATGTGTACTTGATTGTGCGCAAGTGCATCCATCTTTTATTGACTCCATTACTATGAAATATGATTTTATGCTCAATGTGGTTGGTGGTAGAGATTCACTATTTTATATAGGAGAAAGAAAACGAAAAGAAATAGCAATTGCTAACAAAATTATTGTTCTTTCTGATTTCGCTGCTTCTACTTTTTACAGTGAAAATATTTCAACCAACCAAGTATATAAAGTAAGGCTAGGCATTACTAAATCAATAGAAGTACCTAAACAAATTACTGCAACTCAGCCTCTTAAAGTATTATTTGTTGGAATCTTAACTGCAAGAAAAGGGTTACTTGATCTAATTGAAATAGCTAACAAGTCAATAGATTACCCAATACAGTTTTTGTTAGCTGGATCAAAAGCTGAAATATCAATAGATAATATGCCTAAAAATGTAGCCTACCTTGGTCATTTACCTCAAGAGCTACTTTCTGACTTATATTTTAAGTCAGATGTTTTATTACTTCCAACTTATTTAGACTCATGGGGTATGGTAGTGGCAGATGCACTGGCTCATGGATTGCCAGTGATCACTACTATCAATTGTGGTGCTAGTGAGTTGATTAATTCTGAATCAGGCTTTGTCGTTCAGCCGGGAGATATTCGTGAAATCATGTCTATTTTATCTTCTCTACTTCATAATCCTAAACAATTATTAAGTCTCAAAAATAAATCTAGGGAAGCAGTAATAGATACTTCATGGGAGTGTTATTCTTCTTCAATCAATGAATTAATTAATCACTTAATTAAAACTGATTTAGTTTGATTAAAGAGCCAATAACTCAATAACCCAATAACTCAATAACCAAATAACTCAATCAACCTAATGTGCCGAATCGCTGGTATTATTTCTCCTAACGCTAAGCCCGATATGGCTGCTATTATTGCTATGCGCGATACTATGCAGCACGGTGGCCCTGATGATGCGGGTATTTTTACCGATGATACTGCTGGTATTGCCCTGGCACATCGCAGGTTATCTCTGCTAGATCTTTCTGCTGCGGGCCACCAACCCATGTTCTCTACCGATAAAAATTTGATGATTGTTTTTAATGGTGAGATCTATAATTTTCAAGTTCTGAAACAAGAACTCATCCTTCTCGGGCATCATTTTATTTCTCACTCCGATACCGAAGTTATTCTCGCAGCCTACCAAGAATGGGGATCTAACTGTTTTGAAAAATTCAACGGAATGTTCGCCCTCGCCATTTATGATATTCAAAAACAAGAACTAATTCTTGCCCGTGATCATGCGGGCATTAAACCACTTTATTATAGTTTTAGCAATGGGCATTTTTATTTTGCCTCCGAAACCAAAGCCTTTAAACAAATTAACCCCAACTGGAAGGAACAGTGCGACTGGAAAACCTACTTACTTGTTTTTGGTCATATTCCCGAACCCTTTACCACCCTTAATGGCGTGCTCAGTTTGCCCAAAGGCTGTTTTATGAAACTCAATACTTCGCAGCTTTCTCATTCCATTCACTATTTTAATACTCCCAACTATAATTATACCATTAACGAAGAATCCATTGCCATTGATGCCATCAGAACCACCCTTCGCGATGCCGTTAAAAGACATTTGATTTCAGATGCTCCCATTGGCTTATTTTTAAGTGGAGGCATCGACTCCAGCATTCTTACCCTGCTTGCCAAAGAATTTATTGGTGAGCATTTGCATACACTGTCGATCGACTTTAACCAGTCCGCTTTCTCCGAAAAAAAGTACCAAGAAATCATCATCCAACAAACCAATGCCAAACACCAATCCTTCACTGTTGATGAATTGCTTTTTGAACATTCAATGGATGATATTTTAAACGCAATGGATCAACCGAGTAATGATGGCATCAACTCCTATTTTATTACCAAATACGCTAAAGAGTCGGGACTAAAAGCGGTGCTTAGTGGTATTGGTGCTGATGAATTATTGGGTGGTTATCCTTCTTTTAAAAGAGCAGAAATTCTTGCAAAATTCCAGCTCATTCCTAATTTTATTTTTCCGCTCGCTGAATTATTGAATGGCGATAAACGCAAAAAAATACGTTTTTTAGAAAGGAACAATGCCATGGGGCAATACCTTTTCAACCGTGGTTTTTTTACTCCGCTTCAAGCTTCAAATATCTTAGGTATTTCTTTGCTTGAAATTCAAGCAGCTATTGATAAAATAACCCTACCTGATTTTGTTCAACAACTAAATCTTCAAGAACAAGTAAGTTTTACAGAGACCAATCTCTATATGCAAAATCAATTGCTGCGCGATACAGATTATATGAGTATGTGGCATTCTATTGAAGTGCGGGTGCCTTTTTTAGATAAAGATTTTATGCAAGTATGCCAAAGTATTCACCCGACTATTCGATTTGGTGGCGGTCCCAAACACTTACTCATCAAGGCTTTTAAAGATATATTACCCGAAGCAATTTGGAACAGACCCAAACAAGGTTTTATTTTTCCTTTTCAACAATGGTTTGCTACTATGCAATTGCCAATTGCGGATACTGCTTTGCTGCAACACTATAAATCTGGTCTTCCTTCTGGTAAAACACATTGGAGTAGGTATTGGTGTTATTGCTTGAGCAAACTAAATAACAATAACCAATCTTGGTAAATAAAACTGCCTTTATTTATTTAACCGCTTTTTCCCGCACAGGCGGTATTGAACAGTTTAATAAAAATATATTGGCTGCTGTAAATTGCAATGGGGTAGACGCTCTCTCCATTTATGATGAGGTACCGAATGAAAAATATTTCAATAAAAAAAACTTTCAAGGATTTAATGGAAATAAGCTCGCTTGTTTATGGGCTATTTTTAAACGAGCCAATCAATACCAAACCATTTTAATTGGGCATATCAACCTCGCGCCATTTATTTTTTTAGTAAAACTTTTTCATCCTGCTGTAAAGCTGGTTTTATTTGCGCACGGCATTGAAGTGTGGAAACCCCTTACAGGAAAAAAATGGTGGTTATTGAAAAAAACGCATTCCATTTTTGCGGTCAGTCATTTTACCAAGTCAAGTTTACTGGCCAATAACCCCAGTATTGATGCCCATAAAATTAATATCTTACCCAATGCCTTGGATCCTTTTTTTGCCTATCCCACTAACTTCAATAAACCCCATTATTTATTAGAGCGGTATGGGTTAAAATCGACCGATAAAATATTACTCACCATTGCTCGCCTCTCTTCGGAAGAGCAATACAAGGGCTACGACCAAGTGATTAAAATATTACATGAGCTGAAAGAATCTAATGCAACTATTAACTATTTATTGGTAGGCAAAGCAGATGCGGGTGAATTAAATCGCATCAATCATTTAGTGGAAGCGAAAGGGCTTGGCAAGCGGGTTATACTAGCCGGCTTTGTGAGTGAAGCCGAACTGGTTGATCATTATTTACTGGCCGATATATTTATTTTACCCAGCACGGGTGAAGGATTTGGCATTGTATTGATAGAAGCGTTGGCCTGTGGTTTGCAAGTAATTGCGGGTAATAAAGACGGCAGTGTTGATGCCTTATTAAATGGCAGTCTCGGTACTCTGGTAGATCCTAATAATTCAGACGAAATTAAGAAAGCAATTGAATTCGCTTTACAAGATTCTTCAGTAGATCCTTTTATAGTTCAACAAAAAGTACAAGTGCATTTTGGGTTTCCGTTGTTCAAAAACCGTATATCGCAGTATTTATGATTACCCAATAAGATTCAAGCCTTTAAGCTATATTTACAATAAGTCTTTCACAATGCCACTTTGATTAATATTAACGACTTAGAAAAACTCTTTTGCAAAATTGATCTTTGGGCAATAATTTTCAAATCAACTAATCTTGTTTAATTAGAAAGCGGAATGAACAATAAAAGTCTGCAAATACGAAACAGTACTGCCGAATTTCTCATCTTCACCTCACAGGCAGGCGAAAACGGGATTGAAGTCCGCTTTCAGAATGAAACAATTTGGCTTTCACAAAAAATGATGGCAGTATTGTTTGATTGTAGTGCCGACAATATTTCGCTTCATTTAAAAAATATTTTTAAGTCAAAAGAACTGGATGAAAATGCAGTTGTCGAGGATTTCTCGGTAACTGCATCAGACGGGAAAAACTACAAAACCAAACACTACAATCTGGATGCAATCATTGCCACAGGTTATCGTGTCAATTCACACAGAGCCACACAATTCAGACAGTGGGCTACTTCGGTGTTGAGAGATTTTGCTATTCGTGGGTATGTGTTGGACAAAGAGCGATTGAAGAACGGAGCATTTTTAAGTCAAGCATACTTTAATGATTTGCTTGCAGAAATAAGAGAGATAAGAGCAAGTGAACGGAATTTTTATCAAAAGATAACCGACATTTACGGCACTGCAATGGATTACAAATCGGATGATGATGTAACGAAAACTTTTTTTGCATCAGTTCAAAACAAATTGCATTTCGCTATTCACGGACATACTGCAGCCGAGTTAATTGTATCAAGAGCAAACAGCAAGAAAGAACAAATGGGCTTAACTACATGGAAGAATGCACCCGAGGGGAAAATTATTAAGACTGATGTTTCCATTGCCAAAAATTATTTAACCGAAAAAGAAATCAAAAACCTTGACCGTTTTGTAACCATGTATTTAGATTATGCCGAAACACAGGCGGAACGGAATATTCCAATGACAATGAAGGATTGGGCTGGAAAGCTGAATGCCTTTTTGCAGTTTAATGCAAAGGATATTTTAAAAAATGCGGGGAAGGTTACACAGGCAATTGCTAAAGCATTTGCCGAAAGTGAATTTGAAAAGTATCGTATTGTTCAGGACAAACTTTTTGAAAGTGATTTTGACAAGGCAATAAAAAAAATGAATAAAGAATTAGGGGGTTAATACAGTTGTATATGCGAAAATTATATCTCATTTTTAAAATAAGTGGAACACTGTCCCACCAATTGACATAGAGTCATTATTACGAAATTCTTAAGGCTGATAGAGACATAAAAATTTAAAAAAAATGCTCGATCAATAAAATATAAACTTTCCATCCCCTTCATGCCCCCAAAAAAAATCCTCATCATTTACGAATATTTTTACCCGGCTTATAAAGCAGGTGGAATTGTACAGTCACTCCGCAACCTAGTGCTGCTGCTGGGTAAGCAGTACCAATTTTATTGCATTACGGGTGGGTACGATCTGAATGAAACGCAGCCCCTACAAAATATTCGCCTCAATGAATGGAATGAAATTAATATTGGTGAAGCGGTCTCCATCTCCATCTGGTACGATGATAAAAAAAAGGTCAACCCACTTAAATTATACCGCCTCATCAACCATACTCAACCCTCCGTTATTTATATCAACGGATTTATGAGCCTGCCCTTTCTCATCTATCCCTTAATAGCTATTCGAAGTACGCGACTTAAAAATATAAAAACCATTATTGCCCCAAGAGGTATGTTGCAAGAAGGCGCAGTAGAAGTGAAAGCCACTAAAAAAAAATGGTATCTCCACTTTATTAAAAAACTTAAACTCACCCTAAATATGCATTGGCATATTACTTCAGAAAATGAGGTGTCGGGACTATCCATCTTTCATTCACCCAAAAACAAAATTCACTTGCTCGGTAATATTCCCCAACAGCCACTGACTACCATTCAAGCTACTAATAAAAATTCCAATCAGCTTAGGTTGATATACGCTTCCATCATCACCGCAAAAAAAAATCTTTTATACTTGCTGCTTTCCTTACAACATTGTAAACAAACAATTCATTTGGATATTTATGGCGTTGTAAAAGAAGAAGATTATTGGAAGCATTGCCTGAAAGCCGCTGCTGTACTGCCGCCCAATATTACCATGCAATACAAGGGCAGTTACGAACAAGAAAATATGCAAGCTATGATTGCCCAATACGATGCACTGGTATTGTTGAGCAAAGGAGAGAATTTTGCACACGCTATTTTTGAATCATTGGGTGCTGGCAGACCTATTATCAGCAGTAATTTTACTTCTTGGAATTTGCTGACAGAAAAAAATGCCGGATGGAATTTAGCAATGGATGCTCCGGAAAATACGGCAGAAGCAATAGATCAACTCGCATTAATAAACCAAAATGAGTGGAATATTTTTTGCCAAGGCGCACACCAGCTTGCTTTGGAGTATATTGCCCAACAAAATTTTAAAAAAGATTATTCCTTATTATTCGGATAAGCTGCTGCTGATTAGCATAAGCTAAAATATATTTTATGATTGTACTTGGTATTAATGCCTATCACGCCGACTCTTCTGCGGCTATTTTTAAAAACGGTATCATGATTGCCGCCACGGAAGAAGAACGTTTTAGAAGAATTAAACACTGGGCTGGATTTCCTGCTATGGCTATTGATTTTTGCCTGAAAGAAGCAGGCGTTTCCATTCATGAAGTTGATCATATTGCCATTGGTCGCGACCCCAAAGCTAAGTTTCTGAAGAAACTTTTATTTTTTGCATCGCGCCCCCTCGAGACCTTTGTTCATGCCAAAGAAAGATTTTCTAACCAACGTAAAGTAAGTTCTTTGGAAGAAGAATTTGCGCTTCACTTTAATATCAATGCCAGTGAGTTGAAAAATAAAATTCATGCAGTAGAACACCACCGCAGTCACCTCGCCAGTGCTTTTTTTGCCTCTCCTTTTGAGCGCGCTGCTATTGTTAGTATTGATGGCTCTGGTGATTTCAGCACTACCATGCTGGCCATTGGCAACCAACAAAATATTGAAGTGTTTGATTCCATTGATTTCCCCCATTCCCTTGGAATTTTTTATACTGCTTTCACCCAATTACTCGGCTTTCCGCATTATGGTGATGAGTACAAAGTAATGGGCCTTGCCCCTTATGGTGAACCTAAATATGTAGATAAGCTGAGAGACGTGGTGCTATTAGATCCCGATGGGCTTTTCAAACTCAACCTCAGCTATTTTCGCTCTGCGGGTAAGGGTTTTGTGGAGTACAATGATGATCATATTCCTGCCATCCCCATTGCTTACAGTTCCAAAGCCACGGAAGTTTTTGGTGCTGCCAGAAAAAAAGAAGAGCCGCTTACACAATACCACAAAGACCTTGCGGCTTCTATTCAACGCATGGCTGAGTTGACCATCTTCCATATTCTTAATTTTCTGCATAAAAAAACAGGGATCAACCAACTTTGTCTCGCTGGCGGTTGCGCACAAAACAGTGTAGCCAACGGTAAAATTTTAGCCAATACCCCTTTTACTGAAATATATATTCCTTCTGCTGGTCACGATGCTGGCATTGCCATGGGTGCTGCACAATACGTGTACCACCAAACCCTGCAACAGCCTAGGGTTGCGCCTATTTATGCGGCTTGTACGGGTGCTCATTTTACCAACGAGTATATTGAACAATTATTAAGCGATAGAAATATTCCTTTCAAGAAATTAGCAGATGATTCACTATTCGATTATGTAGCTGATAGAATTGTAAATGCAGGCGTAATTGGATGGTTTAATGGGCGGGCTGAGTTTGGTCCCCGTGCTTTGGGTGGCCGTTCTATTCTGGCCGATCCCAGCAGGGCCGATGCCAAAGATTTGCTGAATAGTAAAATTAAAAGAAGAGAAAGTTTTCGCCCTTTCGCCCCCAGTATTTTAAAAGAATGGGTGCCTGAATATTTTGGCACGACCGACTTGGTTCCTTTCATGGAAAAAGTATATCCCATTCTTCCCGAGAAAAGAGCCATTATTCCCGCTGTTACGCACGCAGATGGTACGGGTAGGTTGCAAAGTGTTGATGCTGCCATTTCTCCCCGCTATTATGCGCTGATTGATGCATTTAGAAAAAAATCGGGTATTCCTATTTTACTCAATACTTCTTTTAATGAAAATGAACCCATCGTAAATAGTCCCGAAGAAGCACTGGACTGCTTCCTAAGAACCAGTATGGATATGCTGGTGATGGAAAATATTATTGTAGAACGTTAAGATGAAAGTATCTATTATTACCGCCACTTTTAATAGTGCTGCAACACTTGCAGATACCATTCGATCTGTACAAATGCAGGGGCATAAAAACATTGAATTTATTTTTATTGATGGATGCTCTACCGATGCTACCTTAAATATGATTCAAGCATTGCAACCCAATGCGGTGGTTGTTTCAGAAAAAGACCAAGGTATTTATGATGCCATGAACAAAGGCATTGCCCTTGCTACGGGTGAAATTATTGGCATATTAAATTCAGATGATTTTTATGCTGCGCCCAATATTATTGAAAAAGTGGTGACACTATTTGAATCGGAAAATGCGGATGCAATGTATGGCGATCTTGATTATGTGGATGCAGAAGATACCCAAAAACTTACCCGAAGATGGAAAGCTGGTGGGTTTAAACGCAAGCATTTTTTATACGGTTGGATGCCGCCTCACCCTACTTTTTTTGTGCGCCGAAATATATACGAACAATATGGTGGTTTCAACCTTGGCGTATACACTGCGGCGGACTATGAGCTGATGCTTCGTTTTTTATACAGATATGCCATTAAGGTTGCATATTTGCAGGAAACAATGGTGAAGATGAGAACGGGTGGCGCCAGTAACCAAAGTGTCCGAAACCGTTTACTCGCCAATAAAGGCGATAGAATGGCTTGGGAAATAAATTCACTAAAGCCTTACTGGTTCACACTCTTGGCAAAACCCTTGAGAAAAATAACACAATTTATTCTTAAATAACTATGAAAATCGCATTAATTACAGGAATTACCGGTCAGGACGGCGCATACCTGGCAGAGCTTTTGTTGAAGAAGGGTTATGAAGTACATGGCATTAAACGCCGCAGTTCTATGTTCAATACCCAGCGGATTGATCATCTGTACGAGGATCCGCACGTGCCTACGCGCCACATGACTTTGCATTATGGCGACCTCACCGATAGTACCAACCTTATTCGCATTATTCAAGAAGTGCAGCCCGATGAAATCTACAACCTAGCGGCTATGAGCCACGTTCATGTGAGCTTTGAAACCCCTGAATATACCGCCAATGCCGATGGTATTGGAGCGTTGAGAATTTTAGAAGCCATAAGATTATTAGGCCTTACTAAAAAAACGAAATTCTACCAAGCATCTACGTCTGAATTATACGGATTGGTGCAAGCGGTGCCTCAAAGTGAAACCACGCCCTTCTATCCCAGAAGTCCTTATGCAGTAGCCAAACTCTACGCTTATTGGATTACTGTAAATTATAGAGAAGCATACAATATGTTCGCCTGCAATGGCATTTTGTTTAACCACGAATCTCCATTAAGGGGAGAAACATTTGTAACGAGAAAAATTACCCGAGGCGTTGCCAGAATAGCATTAGGATTGCAGGATACCATCTTTCTCGGAAACCTAGATGCACAAAGAGATTGGGGCCACGCCAAAGATTATGTTGAAGGCATGTGGTTGATGTTGCAACAGGAACAAGCAGAAGATTTTGTGCTGGCTACGGGCATTACCACATATATCCGCGACTTTGTACGCATGGCTTTTGCAGAGATAGGAGTGGAGTTGGAATTTACAGGCAAGGATGAGAATGAAATAGGAAGGGTAGTAAAATCGGGCATTTATAATTTAGCAACAGGTAAGGAAGTGGTGAAAGTAGATCCTAGGTATTTTAGACCAACAGAAGTAGATTTGTTGATAGGAGATCCTACCAAAGCCAATACCAAACTGGACTGGAAACCTAAATATAGTTTGGAAGAAATGGTGAAGGAAATGGTAGCGGCCGATATTGATTTGTTTAAGAAAGAGCAGTTGTTGAAAAACAGCGGTTTTAGCATTAATATGGAACATGAATAAAGCAGATAAAATATATATTGCTGGTCACCGAGGTATGGTGGGCAGTGCCATTGCACGCAGGTTGGAAGCCGATGGATTTACCAATATCATCACCCGGACTTCCCAAGAATTGGATTTAAGAAACCAGCAGCAAGTGACTGATTTTTTTACAGCAGAAAAACCCGATTATGTTTTTTTGGCCGCGGCTAAAGTGGGCGGTATTGTTGCCAACAACACCTATCGTGCTGAATTTATTTACGATAACCTGATGATGCAGAGCAATATCATTCACCACAGTTATGTAAATGGGGTGAAGAAATTATTATTTCTGGGCTCTTCTTGCATCTATCCAAAACTGGCGCCCCAACCTTTGAAAGAAGACTATTTATTAAGTGGTTATTTAGAAGAAACCAACCAGCCCTATGCCATTGCAAAAATTGCGGGTATCGAATTGTGCGATGGGTATCGGGCTCAATATGGTTGCAATTTTATTTCTGCCATGCCCACTAATTTATATGGGCCGAATGACAATTACGACTTAGAAAAAAGTCACGTTTTACCCGCTATGTTGCGTAAATTTATTGTAGCCAAGCGCAACAATAAACCTACGGTAACCATTTGGGGTTCGGGTACGCCTAAAAGAGAATTTTTACACGTAAACGATTTGGCAGATGCTTGCATGTACTTAATGCAGCACTACAATGAGAAGGGCCTGGTGAATATTGGTACAGGCAGCGATGTAACTATTTTGGAATTAGCGCGACTGGTAAAATCCATCACTGGCTTTGAAGGGGAGATTGTTTTAGACACAAGCAAACCCGATGGCACGCCTAGGAAATTAATGGATGTGGGTAAGATGACTGCTGCTGGATGGAAAGCTACCATCAGCCTGCAGCAAGGGATTGAACAGGTTTATGGAGAGATTGAAAACAAGGAATGGAATTAGTAATATTTTAAAATTCAATGGAATGGCTATGAAAAAAAACATCATGATCACCGGCGGGGCAGGTTTTATTGGCTCTCATGTGGTACGTTTATTCGTTAATAAATATCCCGATTACAATATCATTAATTTAGACGCGCTTACTTATGCTGGCAACCTAGAAAATTTAAAAGATATAGATACCAAGCCCAATTATAAGTTTGCCAAAGTAGATATATTAGATGTAAAAGCATTGGAAGCTGCGTTTGATGAATATGAAGTAACCGATATTATTCACCTCGCTGCTGAATCACACGTTGATCGTTCTATTGTTTCCCCACTTGATTTTGTGTACACCAACGTAATTGGAACCGTGAACCTGTTGAATACCGCCAAGACCAAGTGGGCAGCGGATTTAAGCAGTCACCGTTTTTACCATATTTCTACGGATGAAGTGTATGGCAGCCTTGGTGAGTCGGGACTTTTTATGGAGACCACTGCATACGATCCCAACTCTCCATATTCTGCCAGCAAAGCCGCTTCCGATCATTTTGTGAGGGCGTACAGAGAAACCTATCATATGCAAACAGTGGTATCTAATTGCTCTAATAATTATGGGCCTTTTCATTTTCCAGAAAAATTAATTCCACTCTTTATCAATAATATTATTCAGGAAAAACCGCTGCCCGTTTATGGGGATGGTTTGTATACCCGAGATTGGT
Organism: Sphingobacteriia bacterium; assembly: GCA_031369485.1. Taxonomy (GTDB): domain Bacteria; phylum Bacteroidota; class Bacteroidia; order Chitinophagales; family Chitinophagaceae; genus Sediminibacterium. The sequence continues at coordinate 17,169 of JANMOT010000010.1, read as the reverse complement.
TGTATGTGAAAGATCATGCGTTGGCAATTGACCTTGTTTTTCACGATGGTAAAGATGGGGACACTTATAATATTGGTGGATTCAATGAATGGAAAAATATTGATTTGGTAAAATTACTCTGCCAGCAGATGGATGAAAAATTGGGTAGGGATGCAGGCTACAGTGAGAAGTTGATTACTTATATTAAAGATAGGCCAGGGCACGATAGGCGTTATGCTATTGATGCCACCAAAATCAATCGTGAATTGGGTTGGAAGCCAACCGTTACTTTTGAACAAGGCCTCAGTGAAACCATTGATTGGTATTTGGGTAATAAGCATTGGTTAGAAAACGTAACCAGTGGAAACTACCAACAATATTACCAGTCTATGTACAATAATAAATAAATATGAACGTAACATTTACACCACTAGAAGGATGTTTCTTAATTCATGATACTTTTTTTGGAGATCATAGAGGATATTTTTTTGAAAGCTTTAACCGAAATACTTTTTTAGAAAAAACTGGTATGGCGGTCGATTTTGTGCAAGACAACCAGTCCAGTTCTCAAAGAGGTGTTTTGCGTGGATTGCATTTTCAGCAAGGTGAATTTACCCAGGCAAAACTAGTAAGGGTACTGAAAGGATCGGTGTTAGATATCGCAGTGGATCTGCGAAAAGATTCAAAGACTTTTGGTCAACATTTTGCAGTAGAATTATCCGAAGACAGTCACACCCAATTCTTTGTACCCCGAGGCTTTGCGCATGGTTTTGTGGTATTGAGTGCAGAAGCCGTATTTTTTTATAAGTGCGATAATTATTATAACAAAGCATCTGAAGGTGGTATTATTTACAATGATCCCGACTTGGCCATTGATTGGCGCATTCCGCAAGCTGAATTATTGCTTTCAGAAAAAGATACTTTGTTGCCAAGGTTAAAAGACACCGTGAATAAACTAATATTTTAATTTAAAAAATCATCTAATGAAGGGAATCATATTAGCTGGAGGATCGGGTACTCGTTTGTATCCTATTACCAAAGGAATCAGCAAACAACTGATGCCGGTTTACGACAAACCGATGATTTATTATCCCTTGTCGGTATTGATGCTGGCGGGTATTAAAGAAGTATTGTTTATTACTACGCCGCAAGATCTAGATCAATTTAAACGTTTATTAGGCGATGGAACTGAACTGGGTTGCAGCTTTAGCTATGCGGTACAGCATGAGCCAAATGGACTGGCACAGGCTTTTGTAATAGGTGCTGATTTTGTGGGCAAGGAGAAAGTCTGTTTAATATTGGGCGATAATATTTTTTATGGCGCAGGCTTTAGTAAGTTGGTACAATCTTTTAACGATGTGGAAGGTGCGGCCGTATTTGCTTATGAAGTAAACGATCCTGAAAGATATGGTGTGGTTGAATTTGATGAAAACAACAAAGCGGTATCTATTGAAGAAAAACCCCAAGCACCTAAGAGTAATTACGCGGTACCGGGACTTTATTTTTACGATAATACGGTGGTGGAAATTGCAAAAAATATGCAACCTTCAGCCCGAGGTGAATATGAAATTACCGATGTAAATAAAGTGTACTTAGAACAAGGCAATTTAAAAGTAGGCATTATGAATAGGGGTACTGCTTGGTTAGATACGGGCACTTTTGATTCTTTTGCTGATGCGTGTGAGTTTGTAAGAGTGATTGAAAAACGCCAGAGTCAGAAAGTGGGTTGTATTGAAGAAGTGGCTTTCAGGATGGGATTTATTAATCGGGAACAGCTTACTGTATTGGCCGATAAATACGCAAAAAGTGGTTATGGCGAATATTTGAGGCGACTGAAATAAAATTATTCAATACGTATTGAGTTGAACTTTTTAAAACAAAAAAGCTGATTTTTTAAACAAAATCGGCTTTCTTTAGTTAATAGGGTTAATCAATAGATTGCTTTGGTATTCCAACAATTTATTTGTACTTAACTTAAATAGCCTTGCTGTTGTTATGAACTCATTTACCATTAAAGATTTAGAAAATTTATCAGGAATAAAAGCCCATACTATTAGAATTTGGGAACAGCGCTACTCTTTTTTGAATCCCCAACGTACAGATACTAATATTCGCTATTATTCTAATACTGAACTAAAAGCAATATTGAATATAGCTTTATTGAATAAATACGGCTTTAAAATTTCCTATATTGATAAGATGTCTGAGGAAGAAATAAAAGAAAAGATTCTTTCACTTTCTCAACTACAGGCACAACAGGAACGGCTGGTAAATGAAATGATTCATTGCATGGTTGACATGCAAATAGAAGGGTTTGAATCTTTACTTGATACTTATATTATGAGTAAAGGCATTGAAAAAGCAATCACAAATATTATATTTCCATTTCTAGAACGAATTGGTATTTTATGGGTTACCAATCATATCAATCCAGCCCAAGAGCATTTGGTGACTAATATTGTGCGTCAGAAAATTATTGTCGGAATTGAAAATTGTAACCCACATGTTGTGCTTAGAAAAACGGTATTGCTTTTTCTTCCCGAAGGAGAACACCATGAATTGGGAATCTTGTTTATGTACTATTTATTAAAAAGTCGCGGTATTAAAGTACTTTATCTAGGTACCAACGTGCCCATGAAAGATGTAGAGTATGTGGCCAATTTAAAAAAACCAACTTTACTTTATTCTCACTTGACTTCAGTTGCTAATAATTTTAATTTTGAAAAATTCTTGGTAAATGCGCAAAACAGATTACCCGAATTCCAAGTTATATTATCTGGCGTACTCACCCAAGTTTATAAAAAGCGAATTCCTTCAAATATTACTTTTAAAAAATCACTTCCCGAAGTGATGGATTATATCGCCACTTTATAAGCATTTCAATCAATTCTGTGACAAAAAATAGCAATATTATTGTTATGTACTTTATTTTAATATTTAAGTTATTGATATTCAATACTTAAATCGTTATATTAATATTCAATAAAAATTAAATTGGATTGAAATTATGTTTAACTTTGTATTTTAAAAGATTAAACACAATTTTATGTCAACGATCGATTTCAACCAGATGCTCACCACCAATGCAGATTTTCTGAAACCCTTTGCAATGACGTTGACGCGCGACCAAGAAGCAGCTAAAGATCTTTTTCAGGAGACTTTATTCCGTGCCTTGGCCAACAAAGACAAATACAATGTAGGTACCAATATTAAAGCATGGTTGTATACCATCATGCGTAATATTTTTATCAACAATTATAGAAGGAAAGCTAAGCAGAGTACTATTTTTGATAATACCCCTAATGAGTTTCTGCTCGATTTTAACCAAGGTGCTGTTGCCAATGAAGCTATTGCTGGCATCAATATGAAAGAGGTTAAACAAGCCATTCACAACCTACCAGAAATTTTTAAAAATCCCTTCCTCCTTTATTTTGATGGTTATAAATACCATGAAATTGCAGACATGCTGGGAGAACCGTTGGGTACCATTAAAAGTAGAATTCACTTTGCACGTAAGTTGCTGAAATCTCATGTTGAACGTTTCTGAGTTATCAACTATTTTTGCTGACTCAAACACCCCCAAATTGCTAAAAAAGAAAGTTGTTATTATTGGTAGTGGCTTTGCGGGTTTATCCGCTGCATGCTTTATGGCCAAAGCTGGCTATGATACTACGGTTTTAGAAAAACATTCCAGCCCTGGTGGTCGCGCCAGGCAATTTACTGAAGCTGGTTTTACGTTTGATAGGGGCCCCAGTTGGTTTTGGATGCCCGATGTGTTTGAACGTTTTTTTAATCAATTTGGAAAAACGGTCGGGGACTATTATCAACTTAAACGGCTCGATCCTTCTTACCGTGTTTACTGGACCGATGGGCCAATGGATATTCCCGCTGATTATACCGAACTTAAAAATTGCTTTGAAAAACTTGAACCTGGAGCGGGTAACCAACTAGATCTGTTCATGAAAGAAGCTGCGTATAAATATGAGGTGGGCATTAAAAAACTGGTATTCAAACCCGGTCAATCGCTTTCTGAATTTATTGACCTTGACCTATTTAAAGGATTGTTTCGCCTTGATGTTTTTAGTTCTATGAAAAGTCATGTGGCTAAATATTTCAAGCATCCCAAACTGGTTGAATTAATGGAATTTCCTGTGCTTTTTTTAGGAGCACTGCCCAAAAATACACCCGCTTTATACAGCCTAATGAATTATGCTGATATCAAAGGTGGCACTTGGTATCCCCACAAAGGAATGTATCAAATTGTTCAGGGCATTTATGATTTGGCGCTTTCTTTGGGCGTTAAATTCAAGTTCAATCACCCGGTGAAAAAAATTACCGTCCACAACGGAATTGCTGAATCAGTAGAAGCTATTCACCTAGAAAATAACCAAGAAACTACAGTTTCTTTCAATGCCGATATTGTAATTGGCGGAGCTGATTACCACCATATTGAAACCAAACTTTTAGATGCTCCATACCAAAGCTATTCTGCCGCCTATTGGGAGAAACGAGTCATGGCTCCCAGTTGTTTGTTGTATTATATTGGCTTGAATAAAAAAATAGCTGGTATTCAGCATCACTCCCTTTTTTTTGATACCGACTTCAACATTCACGGAGCAGAAATTTATACCAGTAAAGAATGGCCTTCCAACCCACTGTTCTACGTAAGTGCCACTTCTGTAACCGATCATACTGTTGCACCCGAAGGCTGTGAAAACCTATTCCTGCTCATTCCTGTTGCCGCGGGCCTTAGCGGTGATACCGAACTGCTGAGAGAGGGCTATCTTCAAAAAATTATTCAGCGCATGGAAAAGCAGCTTGGAGTGTCTATCAATGATGCCATTATCTATAAAAAATCCTTCGCGCTCAACGATTTTATCAATGAATACCACTCTTTTAAAGGAAATGCGTATGGTTTGGCGAACACTTTACTGCAAACTGCTGTTTTAAAACCGTCTTGTAGAAGTAAAAAAGTGAAAAACCTATTTTACACAGGGCAACTTACTGTACCAGGCCCGGGAGTACCACCCAGCCTTATCAGTGGGGAAGTAGTGTCAGGAGAAATTATAAACGCTTTTAAATAGGCAGATAAAATAAACCAACTGTTAATCAGGCTGGGAACATAACTTTTATTGGTTTATTCCTAATCTATTATTTAGTTTTAAGGTCAATTTAATTATGATTAACTTATTTCATGAAGTAAGCCAGGAGTGCAGCAGAATAACGACGGAAAAATACAGCACCAGTTTTTCCTCTTCTATTCGGCTGCTCCATAAAGACATACGTACGCCTATTTTTAATATTTATGGATTTGTACGTTTTGCAGATGAAATTGTAGATACTTTTCATCAATACAATAAAGATGAATTGCTGCAAGAATTTAGGGCTGCTGCCTATCGAGCCATCGATCATAAAATCAGCATCAACCCCATCCTTCACAGCTTTCAGTTGACTTTTCATAAGTATGGAATTGATATACTGCTGCTGGATGCATTTTTTCATAGTATGGAAATGGATCTTGACAAGCAGGAGTACGATCGCTCTGGTTATAATGAATATATTTATGGTAGTGCTGAAGTGGTGGGACTGATGTGCTTATTTGTTTTTTGCGAAGGTGATCTTAACAGCTATGAACACCTAAAACCCTATGCGAGAAGTCTCGGAGCTGCTTTTCAAAAAGTAAATTTTCTGCGCGATCTTAAAGCCGACTTTGAAGGATTGAACCGAGTTTATTTTCCGGAATGTGATTTTAATAATTTTACTGAAGCTGATAAACGCAATATAGAAGCCGATATACAAAACGATTTTGACCACGCCCTCAAAGGCATACTTCAACTTCCTATTAAAGCCCGCTTTGGGGTGTACGTAGCTTATAAATATTACCTAAGCCTGTTCAATAAAATAAAAAAACTAGCTCCACAAAAAATCATGGATGAACGCATCCGAATTCCTGATTATGGTAAAATATATATTCTGGCCAAAGCTGGTATCAGAAGCACCCTAAATATTTTTTAATCACCCAGCTATGGAGAAAGTTATTTTAGTTGATCACTTTGATCAACAAATTGGACTGATGGAAAAAATGGAAGCCCATGAAAAAGCCCTATTACACAGAGCTTTCAGCGTTTTTATTTTTAACGACCTAGGTGAAATGCTCCTGCAACAAAGAGCTTTGAGTAAATACCACAGTGGCGGTTTGTGGACCAACACCTGTTGCAGTCACCCCCGCCCAGATGAGACTACCGCAGACGCTGCTTACAGAAGGTTGAAAGAAGAAATGGGATTTGAAACACCACTGAAAAAAATATTCGACTTTGTTTATAAAGCTCCTTTTGAGAATGGGTTGACTGAATTCGAATTTGATCATGTTTTTATTGGTTATTTTAACGAGACCGTTTTACCGAATCCAACTGAAGTAGCAAATATTGACTTTCTCTCTTTTGAAAAAATAGAAATATTGATGCAACAAGAAACCAATTATTTTACCAGTTGGTTTTTAATAGCATTTCCTAAAATAAAGCAATGGTGGTTGCAGCAAAAAAATACATGCAATGAATAATTCGCCCCGCCAAGCATTCATTGTAGGTGCTGGTATTGCTGGTATTGCGGCTGCTATAAGGCTTCGGCTGCAAGGTTATAAAGTAACGGTTTTCGAGAAAAACGAATACCCAGGTGGTAAACTATCTAGCTTTAAAAAAGGCGACTATCATTTTGATGCCGGCCCCAGTCTCTTTACCCGCCCAGCATTGGTAGCAGAATTATTTGAAGCTGCTGGTGAACCAATGGAATCCTATTTTTCTTTTGAGCAATTACCCATTTCTTGCAATTATTTTTACGAAGACGGAACCACCTTAAAAGCCTATGCAGATAGAACAGACTTTGCCAATGAGTTATCTGAAAAATTAGGAGAGCCTACTGCCAATGTTCAACAATATCTTCGTCGGTCGGAACTTACTTATAAGCATATTGGGGAATTATTCTTAAATTTTTCGCTGCATAAAATAGCGACTCTGTTTAAGCGAAAAATGCTTAAAGCCATTCAATATACGCGTTTGTCTTTTCTCTTTAAGTCGTTGAATAGTTACAACGAACAAAAGTTTCAATCGCCAAAAACAGTCCAGCTTTTTAATCGCTATGCTACCTATAATGGGAGCAACCCATACAAAGCACCAGCTATGCTTTCACTGATTCCACATTTGGAACACAATGAGGGCTTGTTTTATCCCAAAGGTGGTATGATTAATATTACCAATGCCTTGTACAGATTGGCTTTGAAGCAGGGAGTTGTTTTTAAGTTGAATGCAAAAGTAGATAAGATTATTAGCAGTGGTGGGGGAGTAAAGGGACTGGTAGTAGGTGGAAATAATTACCATTGCGATTTGGTAGTGAGTAATATGGATATTTATTTTACTTACAAAATATTGCTGGATGAACCAGTAAAAGCACAGAAAATCTTATTACAAGAAAGAAGCAGTAGTGCGTTTATATTTTATTGGGGAGTAGCAGCAGAATTTGAACAGTTGGGCTTGCATAATATTTTTTTTGCAGAAGACTATAAAAAGGAATTTGAGTCTTTATTTGAAACAGGGCAAGCTTACCATGATCCTACTGTTTACATTAATATAACTGCTAAATGCGAACCAGGAATTCATGCGCCACCGGGAAAAGAAAACTGGTTTGTGATGGTGAACGCACCCGCAAATAAAGGCCAAGATTGGGAAGCCATTAAAGCCTTTTATCGGGCTGCTATTATTAAAAAAATATCGAAAGCATTGGGCCGTGATATTGAACCATTGATTGAAACGGAAGAGCTGCTTTCACCTGTAGGTATTGAATTGAAAACAGCATCTTATATGGGATCATTGTATGGCACCAGTTCTAATAATAGAAATGCTGCTTTTTTGCGTCACCCCAATTACAGTAAAACTTTAAAAGGATTGTACTTTGTGGGAGGCAGTGTTCATCCAGGAGGAGGAATTCCGCTTTGCCTCAGTAGTGCTAAAATAATGGCAGATCTGGTAAAAGCAGATCACCATTCCCCATTCAAAAAAATAAACCATGTTGTTTCGTAAACCAACTATACCCGTCTTTATTGCCTTGCTATTTCACTTGAGTGGCTTTATTGGTATGGCATTTACACCGTACAAAGATTGGTTTATCAGCAATACCCCATTGAACCTGATTTTAATGACGACGCTTTTATTTTTTTGCGAAGAAAAATGGCAGAAAGGGTTGCTTTATTTTTTTCTGCTCTGCTTTGTAACGGGAATGATGGTAGAAATGATTGGTGTGAATACTGGACTTTTATTTGGTAGCTACCAGTATGGAACCGTGATGGGTATTCAACTAAAAGGAGTGCCATTGCTGATTGGGTTTAATTGGTTTGTAATTGTTTATTGTTGTGGTATAGCTAGCATACAAATAAGTGAATGGTTGCAAAGTAGGAATTCAATAAACTTGAATGGTTTAGTGAGAAGTTGGATTTTTATTGTTGCAGGTGCATTACTCGCTACCTTATTCGATTGGTTGATGGAGCCCATAGCTGTTGAACTTGGCTTTTGGAAATGGAATACACCCGATATACCTTTTTTAAATTATGGGTGTTGGTTTTTTACAAGTGCTGCATTGTTATTCATGATGCGTAAAATGAGTTTCCACCCAAAAAATCATTTTGCCTTACCTTTATTACTTATACAGAGTTTATTTTTTTTATCACTCAGAATATTTTTATAAAATGATTTATCTATTCATTACACTGGCGGTATTTATATTGATGGAGGGAATAACTTGGTTTACACATCGGTATATTATGCATGGTTTTTTATGGTATCTGCACGAAGATCATCACCAAAAAGGAGCTGGTTTTTTTGAAAAAAATGATGCGTTCTTTATCATTTTCGCCATTCCAAGCTGGTTGTGTATTATGCTGGGCAGCATGTATGAATTGTATTGGGTAGTAAGTATTGGAGCAGGTATTGCCATGTATGGTTTTGCTTATTTTATAGTGCATGAAATTATTATTCACCAGCGGTTTAAATTATTTACGCGCAGTAACAATCGTTATATACGTGCTATAAGATGGGCGCATAAAATGCACCACAAACACTTGCACAAGCAGGAAGGCGAAAGTTTTGGTATGCTGGTAGTCGGAAAAAAATATTGGGATAAAATAAGAAGAGACGAAAAAATGAAGTCCGTTTAACCATTGAAAAAACATTACGATTATATTATTACAGGAGCGGGTTGTGCGGGATTAAGTCTCTTGTATCGGCTATTACAGGATCCGTATTTTTTGAGTAAAAAAATTTTAGTGATAGATGCGGCCTTAAAAAACAGCAATGATAGAACCTGGTGTTTCTGGGAAAAAGAACCCGATATATTTGAATCCATTGTTTTTCATCGTTGGAATTCCCTTGCATTTTATTCGAGTAATTATACAGGTGATCTACTAATAGATCCCTATACTTATAAGATGATCAGGGGGATTGATTTTTATGAATTTGTACAATCAGCTGCCGCTTCTTTTTCCAATATAGAATGGAAACAGTCAAGGGTGAAATCCCTGATCAATAACACAGACGATGGGTTGGCTGGTGTTGAATTAGAAGATGAAATGGTATATGGGGAGACTATTTTTAATAGTATTTTATTCGAACCCATTCAACCTAAAAAAAACGAATTTTATTTTCTGCAACATTTTAAGGGATGGGAAATTGAAACAGTAGAACCTGTTTTTGATGCTTCCAAAGCTACTTTTATGGATTTTAGGGTGAGTCAGCAAGTAGGCACTAATTTTATTTATGTATTGCCTACATCGGCAACCACTGCATTGGTAGAGTATACATTGTTTACTGAAAAATTATTAGCACCAGCGGATTATGATACTGCACTGAAACAGTATATCAGTGAATTTATGCAGATAAGAGATTATAAGGTGAAGCACGAAGAGTTTGGTATAATACCCATGACCAATACCAGGTTTCCGCGTGTGGAGGGTAGGATTGTTTATATAGGTATTGCGGGTGGATCTGCCAAAGCGAGTACAGGCTATGCTTTTAAGTTTATTCAGCAAAGAACGAAAGCGATAGTGACGGCTTTAAAAAAAGGGGAAAGTATGGGTGTTTTAGCTTCATTTAAGCAACGTAAAGGTAATTTATATGATGGTGTATTATTGCATGTGTTGCATCATAATTATATGCGTGGCGATGAAATATTTGCTGCCATATTTAAAAGAAATAAAGCGTCGGATACACTTCGTTTTTTGGATGATGAGGGTAGTTTGTTTGCCGATTTAAAAATCATGCGCAGTGTTCCAACTGCTGTATTTCTTCCAGCGGCAATGAAAGAGTTGGTTAAGTTAGTGCTGTAAAAAAATAATTCAAACAAATTCTTAATATGCCTAAAATTATTACCATTACTTTAAATCCTTCTTTGGATAAAAGTATAACTGTGCCTGAGTTGGTTCCTGAGAAAAAGTTGCGATGTACAAAGGCAGCGTTGGATCCTGGTGGTGGTGGTATTAATGTGAGTAGGGCATTGCATAAATTAGGAGTAGGTTCAACCGCCATTTTTTTATCAGGAGGATATACCGGAAAAAAATTAGAAGAATTATTATTAGAAGAGCAGGTGGATATTGTTGCCATACCGATTGAAGCGGCAACTAGGGAAAATTTTATTGTTTTTGATGAAGAAAAAAAACAGCAATATCGTTTTGGTATGGAGGGGGAAATGGTGGGTGAAGCAGCGTGGCAGGCGGTATTGAATTATGTAAATAAAGCCACTGATATCTCTTATATAGTAGCCAGTGGTAGCTTACCGCCTGGGGTGCCGGTAGATTTTTTTGGTCGCCTTGCTGCCATTGCAAAAAGAGTAGGTTGTAGATTAGTGGTAGATACATCGGGTGAAGCTTTGCAGTATGCGGCAAAAGAGGGTTTGTATTTATTAAAGCCCAACTTAAATGAGTTGGCAACCTTAGTAGGTAAAAAGACTTTGTTAGCGCATGAAATAGTAGGTGCTGCTAGAGCAATTATAAGTGGAGGGGGTTGTGAAATAATGGTGGTGTCAATGGGGGCTGATGGGGCTTTGTTGGTGACTGCTGAAGAGCAGTATTTGGTAAAGCCACCTAAGGTAACGGTAAAGAGTACGGTAGGTGCGGGTGATAGTATGGTAGGGGGAATGATATATGCGCTGGTAAAGCAATGGGCTTATAAGGAAATGCTAATGTATGGTATAGCTGCGGGCACGGCTGCTACCTTGCATTTGGGTACAGAGCTCTGTAAAAAAGAAGATACGGAACGAATTTTTGAGGGGTTGAAGCGTGAATAGCTTGCATATATTACATTTGCGCAATAAAATAGGTCTCGTTGTACAATGGATAGTATAAGAGTTTCCGAAGCTCCAGATCCAAGTTCGATTCTTGGCGAGACCACAAAGCCCCAGCACGAAGTGCGGGGCTTTTTTATTTGCGAACGATACGAGCTAGCTCGTAGCAGTGAGAAAATAAAACAGCCCAATATCAGCCAGAGGTTGAGATAAGGGCTTTGAGTAAGTTCAATACGGTAGAAGACAGCCGAGCGAAGCGAAGGCTGGCAGCCTTGGCGAGACCACAAAGCCCCAGCACGAAGTGCGGGGCTGTTTTATTTGCGAACGATACGAGCTAGCTCGTATGGGGTAGTGTACATCTTGGTTCTTAGTCTTTAATAATTTAAAAAAAATTCTTTTAACCCCCTTCTAATAGATTCTTATTTAGGTTCTGCTGGTAGAAATGATTTTGGATCAATAATAGGTAATATAGCTTGATGTAAATAGGTTCCTTTAAACGTTGTAAACATTACACCACGAGTTGTTGATATTGAAATAGAGTTTAGTATTTCAACTAATTGTGGATTAATAATCATCGCTCCATTAGAATCGATTTTCACGAACTCTGTAAATTTTGTAATCTCATAAATACAGCTTGTTATTATTGAACCTAAGATTTCTTTTTGGTCAAAAGATTTTACTTCTACATTAACAATTACAAAGAGTAGTTTCTTTTCAGCATCACCTTTTGATTCAATATTGATATTAAAATTGAAATTATTAAGAGGTATATCTTGAGATGATGGTATATTGATTGTACTCTTTAATAATTCTATGCCTGTAAACTTAATCTCGGCAGAAAAATTCTTATTTTTTTTTGTTTGAGGCATAATTAAAAATTAGATATTATGGATATTGGAGTACTATAAAATTGCTTGCTTCCTGATAAATAGGTTGCTGATTTTTTTTTAGAAAGAGAGCTAATTATATCTCCATATTTAGTTACAAATAAATTATTTGGATCTGCTGGAATATCCGTATTTATTTGAATCTTTAGTTTATAAATTGCTTGGTTTTTTTTCTGATATGCCAAAATTTCTTGAACGGTTATTTTCAAGGCAAATGCAATTTCTGTTAAGGTCTCCAAAGTCATATTATGAGTACCACTTAACCACTTAGTAATTACAGAGGGTTCTTTATTTACCATTCCTGCAAACTCGCTTTTGCCTAAATTCCTTTCTGTTAAAAGGTCATCTAAGCGAGCAGCAAGTTTCATATTATTTTTAATCTTCTCTTTTTGTAAAGGATTAATTTCGCTTAATAATTCATTGATTAGGGGGCTAATGAATTTTCTTGCTTTTTTCTTAGTCGTCATTGTCAGTAAAATTTAGCTCTCCTTCCAAATGAAGCCCGTCTTTTGACCATTGCAAATCATTTGATGAGAGAAATTGAATAATTAATGCTGAGATTTTAATTATTTCTTCAGCTTCCATTTTAAGTTTTGGATCTTCTTGCCAAGTTCGTACTATTAATGATTTAGGTCCGCCTCCACCTAATATAATAGCAGCTTTGCCGTATCTGATACAGTATAATCTTAATTTACTATCTGGATCGTCATATAATGCACAAACACCATCACCTGGCTTACCTTCTTTATGTTTAAAAAATATTTCTCTTGCTCCTGTTGTTTTTCCAATCGTTTCAAGCCTATTTAAAATATTGATTACCTCATTTTTATATGCTACAATATTCTCTTTGATGAAGTAATCAAATAAACTAATGCTATCATCTCCTATGATTACGGAGTAGATAGTTGTTTTACTGCCAGATAAATTTTCAAGTTCAACTATTTCGTAATTCACCTTGGAGAATACTTGGTTGTAAAAGACCTTTTTATTTTACTTAAAAATAAATTTTATGTAAATATAGAGGATTAAACACGAAAATACAAGCAAAAATAGGTTTTATTTTACTTTTAAGTAAAATAAAACCTTGAATATATTGTATGATTATTTCCCAAACACAGCTATATTACTGCTGAAGATTTTTACTGCTAAGGCCAATAAGATCACACCGAAAAATTTTCGTACCGCAAAAACCCCCGATTCGCTTAGATTTCTTTCGTTGTCAGAATTTTATTATTTGCAAATACGATTAGTTTTTTACAAGCTCTGGTTAACGCCACATAAAGATGTTTAGGGCAATTGAATTGGTGAGCATTTAATATCAGTACTGTATCAAATTCTAAACCTTTTGTAAGAAGTGTAGTACCAATACATTTTATATTTGTCTTCTTTCCGTACCTTCTGATTGTATTTCTTGTCTCAATCATAGCACCCAGAACTGTTGTTTTTTCTGTATCAGCATATTGTAGTGATTTACACAAACAATTAAAAATTTCCTTTCGATAACATTTAAGCATTGGAAGCTTTGGTATTTCAAGCATTGCTTTCCTCAGTTTCGTAAAAGATGGATTAATTTCATAATCCTCAATTATTAATTTTAAGGGCTTAATCAACTCTTTTTCATCTGGTTTTGTTTTCGATTTAAGTCCCTTATCATTGAACCATTTATCAAGTTCTGTTTTATTAAAAACTGCTGTGCAAATTTCCTTAATCACTAAAGCACTCTGGCCTACAGCAATTTTATCGAATTTGCCTGCCAACTTATAAAAGTCCTTGTCATCAATCGATTCGAGTAATGTAAATCTGTTTTTGAATTTTTTAATAAGAGAAAGCCGTGGATTTATACTTGTTGTATTGGGATGTATGATTAGCAGGCTATTATCATTTAGAGAAAAATTCACCTTTTTGTAATATTCACTAGTTGGGTCGTTTATATCTTCTTCCTTAAAGCAATGGCTTTCTATAGCTGGATACATGCTTAGGTTTATTGGGTTTCCTAAAAGAAGTTCACTGCGTATGGCCTTCAATGCTTCTCCAAGTTTTTCATTATTCCCTCTCAGCCACCGCTGAGGCTGTTGAAGCTCATACTTGTTTGAGGAAAAACCTTCCATTTGGGTATTGTTACCCATGTCTACCAATAAGTCAAGAGGATCAAACTGAAAGATTCCTTGCAAGGGATCTCCCAGAAAGCGTGTTGGAAATAATGAGGATATTAACAAAATAAGGTTGTGCTGATTGGAAGTGCAGTCTTGATATTCATCAACAAAAAGACTTGAATAGCTTCTCTGAAGTATCTTTTGGATGGGTCTAAGATTAAAATAATAAAGTGCCTTTTTAAGAATAAAGCCAAAATATGCTTTATTTCCCAACTCAGGAATATCATCACCTTTGTAAAATGAAAGCACATATCGTTGGGCGAAGCCTGAGATAGTTTCAACATGAAAACATTTTGACGGTATATTCTCCTTTTTTAATTTCTCCTTTATTGATGCAATTCCCGCGTGCGTATGTGTAAGGATTAAATGCTTCCCATTTGACTTTAAGACATTCATTGAAGAAGCAATGGAATGCGTCTTCCCATAACCAGCTGGTGCAATAAGCATAGTTTTATCGTGAGATAAAAAGCAATCAATATCAAGCATTATCTATCCATTTATTTAATGCTTCAATTTGAAAATTAAGTTTCTTTCCCTTAAAGAACTCCATATTCCTACAACATACCTCTGCTATATGTTCTCCATGATCTGTTCTCTTAAACCAATCTTTATCCTTTTCGGTTGAGGCTTTGCTTAGTGATTGCCGTATTTCTGGCGTATCAATGGTTAATGCATTTTCAATTAATGATGTGGAATGATGTTTTGAAACCTGTGCTTTAATATGCTCTAAATCCTTAAAGGTCATTCTGTATTTAATTAACTCTTCAATTCCAGTCCAGTTGAGGTCTAAAAACATCTGTGCTTCAAAAGAATTATTTACTTCTGTATCAATTATTGATATTCCCTTTGCTCTAAGGGAAGTTTTTTTGTCATTAATAGCTGTAACGTCTGAATCACAGAATATACAGACATCATAGCCAGCAGTTTTAAAACCCTCCGCATATTCGACCTGTGTTGATCCCATTCCATTTGCAAAGCGAATTCCTTTGAGTGTAATATTATCCTTTCCAAGACCAATTCGGAATTTATTTATACCTCGACAAAAACCGACTTCTGTTGACCCTTCGCATACAATAATCCTTTCGGCAAAAAAAGCTTCCGGATTACTTCTTAAACAGCCTTGTAGTTCTGAAGTAAAAGAAAACAATGCCGTTTCATTTTTTTTCATCCGAAAAAGATTATGGGCTTCAAGCTCAACAAGGACATCTCTTGAGTGTGTAGTTATGAATATTTGCCCGGAATTGCTTTTATTTAAGATGTTTGCAAGGTGCTGAGCTCTGTCTGGTTCCAATCCCTGCTCTATTTCATCAATCAAAAGGATGCCGCCTGATTTTGCCAATTCAGTTTGGATTGAAATTGAAATTAATCTTTTGGATCCTTTTCCTTTTAGCCTAAAAGGAATATTACCATCATGGAGAGAAACTTTTCCATCCTTAATATTTAATTCTTTTGCGTCAATTGTTGTAGTCGTACCTGAAATATCCGATCCCAAATTTGCAGCCGAAACCATTATTTTATTTACTGTTTCATCTAGATAATTGAAGCCATTTGATCCATCAATTTGACCTTTGGCCTTACGCATCTCATTAATTATTACGTTTGCACTATCTACTTGAGTTTCGCTTTGCTGAAGGAGCGCATATAAAGGGTTTCCTTTGCTCCATGAGAAATGGCGGTCAATATAGTCCGATACCAAGAAAACATTTAAACTTGCTCTGTCAGAACTTTTTATTTCAATTGGCTCCTGTCGATTTGAAACCACTTCCCATAAAGGCTCAAGATCTTTTGTGACTGTAAGGCGTATTGTTAGCACATCATCCTGGCCTTCTTGGATATCATCATGAATGACATTTGTTTTCGAATCCAAGCCTCTTAAATACATTCCATATTTATTGTCTTGAAGAAGATATTCGGGAGGCTCAATTACTGAAGCCTCAATCACGATAGGATTTTCTACTTCACAATTAAAAAAATCTGTATCAAAAAAGGCAAGATTCCAGTTTGGAGAAAGAACAAACGATATGGCATCTAAAATTGAGGTCTTGCCTGAATCTCCTCTACCAATAAGACAGATAAAATTCTCGTTTCCAAAAATTTGCTCAAATTGCTTTATGCCTCTAAAATTTGAAATTTTTAAAGCGTGAATTTTTGCCATTACAAAAGGAGTGAGGATTAATAAGAATATATATCTAAATTAGACAAAATTGGCGAAGCCAATGACTTTCCAAATAGTTTTATTTATTTGCTGAGGGATTAAACATGATATCTGGTAAGGGGGATACAAAATGAGCATACAAGCACAATTTTATATGTGCTTGTATGCTACTAAATCACTAATTTAGGATAATAAAATTTCAGCAGGAATATTCAACTCTTGGTGAAAACGTTTGGCCAATTCGAGTGTAAGTGGTTTTCGTTTATTTAAAAGCGCAGATACATATCCTTTACTTCCAAATTTACCAACTAAATCTTTGTTCTTTAATCCAATCTCATCCATTTTTATACGAATGGCGTCAATAGGATTGGGCATCGGTATTGGGTAGTGTGCATCTTCGTATTGTTTAATCAATAAGAGGGCTATATCTACTTTATGACCTTCTGTTGTATTCGGTTTTACCTTTTTATCAAACATGGCGTCAATCCAACACAAATAGGCTTCGTACTGCTTCTTAGTCTTTATTAATTTTTAGGATTAGGTAGATAATTCTCGAAGGTATTAAAAAGAGTTGGTGTTGACTAATATTATTAGTAATTTACGGCTAAATTAATTAGCTATGTTTAAAGGGATCAATGCAATTGAGTTTTCGAAGCGGTTTAAAACCAATGAG
>JANMOT010000005.1:0-42052 GCA_031369485.1 Sphingobacteriia bacterium | reverse complement strand
TCATGGCTTAAGAGCAAAAGATAAATCGTTTAACGCCACCATGAAAACAGATTTTGATGAAAGCATCGGCAATATTAATATCATTCCACAGGATATTGGTAGAGTGATTTTGAATTTAATTACGAATGCGTTTTATGCGGTAAAGCAGCGTCAGGACGTCACGGCGTCGGAAGGTCAGACGACCCGACGTTCCAACGAAGTTTACGTTCCTCTTGTAACCGTAACCACTAAAAGGTTGGGAGATAAAATTTTAGTAAGCGTAAAAGACAACGGCAACGGCATCCCTCAAAAAGTATTTGATAAAATATTTCAACCTTTTTTCACTACCAAACCCACTGGGCAGGGAACAGGATTGGGCTTAAGTTTGAGTTATGATATTGTAAAAGCGCATGGTGGAGAGTTGAAAGTAGAGACGAAGGAGGGAGAGGGTAGTGAGTTTATTATTTCATTATCAGTATAAATCACTTGCAGAACAATCTTCCATAAATAAATGCATAAATTCACTTCAAATTTTAACACATGAAAACAGCTATTCATCTACTATTGATGTTATTTTGTATCACAGGCTTACATCAAACAGTATTTGCTATTGACACCAATGATACCCGCTTACTTTGGCAACCAGCCATTAGCAAATCACATATTGCTTTTATTTATGCGGAAGATCTTTGGGTGGCTAATCGCGATGGCTCCAACCCTAAACGAATTACGGCAAGCGAAGGAGTAGAATCCAATCCAATTTTTTCGCCTGATGGAAGTACCATTGCTTTTACAGGGCAATATGACGGCAATAGCGACGTATTCGTAATACCTGTTGCTGGAGGTATTCCTAAGCGGCTTACTTGGCATCCCGGTAACGACCTTGTGCGTGATTTTTCACCTGATGGGAAACAAGTTTTGTTCGCCTCACAACGCAATAGTTTTACTACGCGCTATTTTCAATTATTTACAGTTGATATAAATAATGGGAGTGAAATTCAATTGCAAATTCCCAATGCATTTTGGGCATCTTTTAGTCCCGATGGCACTATGATTGCTTATACAACCATACCCGACGCATTTGAACAATGGAAAAATTATCGCGGTGGTACCATGAGTAGAATTTGGTTGTATAATATTAAGTCTCATGCTGTTACTGAAATACCAAAACCACAAGGCTGTTGTAACGATACAAAACCTGTTTGGGAAGGCAATACCGTTTTTTTTCGCAGCGATAGAAACGGAGAATTTAATTTGTTCAGTTATGAACCATCGAGTAAGTTGGTTAAGCAATTAAGCAAGTTCAACAATTTTCCTGTTTCTAGTCTCGATGGAACTTCTGGGGAAATTATTTTTGCTCAGTCTGGGTATCTACATGTCTACAACACTGCTAATAATACCATTAACAAATTGAAAGTAGGCATTGCTGCTGATTTGCTTGATCTTAGACCACGTTTTGTAAAAGGCGATAACTATATTCGTTCAACCCATATTTCTCCATCTGGCACTAGGGTAGTAGTCGATTTCAGAGGCGATATCATCACCATTCCCGGGCAAAAAGGTGATCAATTGAATATCACCAATACTGCCGATATTCACGAAAAATATCCTCAATGGTCGCCCGATGGTAAATCAATTGCTTATTTTTCTGATGCCAATGGTGAATATGCACTGCATATAAAAAACCAGAATGGTATGGGTGAACCAAAATCATTTAAATTAAATGGCTCTGGTTTTTATGCATTTATTCATTGGAGTCCCGATAGTAAAAAATTGTGTTTTGTAGATAATGGGCGCCGACTTTATATATTGGATATTGCTTCGGGTAAATCAGAAAAAATTGCTGAAGATATTCATTATGTTCCCGGTGCTTTTAGGGAATTATTTGGTAGCTGGTCGTCCGACGGAAATTTTATTTCTTATACTACCATCACAGAAACCAATTTCGAAAAAGCATGGATTTATGCGTTAACTGAAAATAAATCTTATCCTGTTTCAGATGGATTGAGCAATATTACTGAGCCCAAGTTTGATCCTTCAGGAAAATACTTATATATGATTGCCAGTACCGATGCTGGCCCTATTGTAAACTGGTTTGATCAGTCCAATCAAGATATGGATGCTACCAATAGAATATATTTGGTAACGCTACAAAAATCAGTCGTTTCGCCCTTTACAAAGGAAAATGATGTGGAGGAAATAAAAGAAACAACCGCTGATAAAATTTCGAGTAAAACAGATACCATAAAAGAGTCTTCACCAAAATCCTCCATGAAAATTGATTGGGAAGGAATGGAAAGTCGTATCATTCCACTTCCTATCTCAAATGGCTACTACAGTTCTTTGTCAATTCCAAAAGAAGGGGAATTGTATTATTTATCTGCTATGGCTAAAAATGCTGGGCCAACTATGTTGCATAATTATAGTTTTAAAAAAAGAAAAGAAGATCCCATGATGCCAGCAGATGATTTTGAAATTGCTGCCAAGGGCGAGAAAATGCTTTTTTATAATAAAGGGAAATGGGGTATAACTGCTGTTGGTCAAAAACCTGGGCCAGATGCTATGTTGAACACAAGTATTTTGCAAGTGAAAATAGCTCCACAGGAAGAATGGAAAAATATTTTTTATGAAGCATGGAGGGTGAATCGCGATTATTTTTATGATCCTGGTATGCATGGTGCCAATTGGGAAGGGATGAAGAAAAAGTATGAAGCTTTTCTGCCAGACGTTTCAAGTAACAATGATTTATACAGGGTAATGCAGTGGATGTTTAGTGAGCTTTCTGTTGGTCACCATCGTTTTTCAAATAGCGGAGATCGAAGAGTGAATACTGAATTTGTACCCGGCGGCCTATTAGGAGCAGATTATGAAATAAGCAATAACCGTTTTCGAATTAAGAAAATTTACGGTGGATTAAATTGGTCGCCCGATTTACGTTCTCCATTAACAGAGCCGGGTGTGGATATAAAAAAAGGTGATTATATTATTTCAGTAAATGGGGAAAATATAACCACTGAAAATAATTTTTATAGTTTTTTTGAAAATACTGCTGGTAAAATAATTACACTTACTGTTTCAACTTCAGAAAATGGTTCTAATGCAAGGACTGTAAAAGTTACGCCCATTGCGAATGAAAGTTCATTACGGAATCGTGACTGGGTAGAAGGAAATATGAAGAAAGTAGAAGCGGCAACCAATGGTGAAGTAGCATATGTATATGTTCCTAATACAACAACAGCGGGACATGAATATTTCAAGCGTTATTTCTTTCCTCAAGCCAATAAATCAGCCATTATTATTGACGAGCGTTTTAATGGAGGTGGTCAATTAGCAGATTATTATATTGATATGCTTAAGAAACCAGTTCAATCTTACTGGAATTATAGATATGGTAAAGATCAAAAAGCACCCAATGCATCCATACAAGGGCCTAAAGTAATGTTGATTGATGAAACAGCAGGTTCAGGCGGCGATTATTTACCTTATCTTTTCCGTCAACAAAAACTGGGTACGCTGATAGGTAAAACTACATGGGGTGGGTTGGTAGGTATTTTAAATTTCCCTGAGTTTATTGATGGAGGTAGTGTAACTGCACCTAATCTTGCTTTTTATGATGAAAAAGGGTTTGGAATTGAAAATGTAGGAACGCCTCCTGATATAGAAGTAGAACAATGGCCAGCAGATATTATAATGGGTAAAGATCCGCAACTTGAAAAGGCAATTCAGATATTATTAGAGCAACTAAAATCTAATCCACCCAAAAAAATGAAAACACCTGCTTATCCAGTAAGGGTTCGTAAATAATACCAATAGTATTTGCACATACAATGTGAGGGTATGCATAAAATTGAAGTTATGCGTACCCCGACATTGCATAATAGCTTAAATTCACCACGACAATAATGGAGTATGAAAATATTAGTTGTAGACGATGAAGAAGATATGAAAACATTGTTTGAGCAAAAATTCAGAAAAGAAATAAAAGAGGGGACTGTACAATTCGCTTTTGCCAATTCTGGTGAGAAAGCACTAGAATTTATGAAAAATAACGATCATGAAGCGGTTCTGATTCTCTCCGATATAAATATGCCCGGAATGAGTGGTTTAGAATTGTTGCGACAAATAAAGCAAGTATATCATACGCCTCCTCCCATCGTTATGATGATTACCGCTTATGGTGATGCCGAAAATCACGATCAAGCCATGGAACTAGGAGCAGATGATTTTTTGACCAAACCCGTAGATTTTGTCTTACTTAAATCTAAACTCCATATTCAATAAATATGACTAAAATATTAGTAGCAGATGATGAGATGGATTTAGAAACCCTTATCAAACAAAAGTTCAGGAAACAAATTCGAGAAAAACGATACGAATTTATTTTTGCACTAAATGGAAATGACGCACTTGAAAAAATACGCAACAACTTCGATATCGATATGGTTCTAAGCGATATCAATATGCCAGAAATGGATGGATTAACCCTGTTGAGTGAATTAAATGATGTGTACCCATTGCTCAAAACAGTAATGGTTTCCGCTTACGGTGATATGGACAATATAAGGACTGCCATGAACAGAGGTGCATTTGATTTTGTTTGTAAGCCAGTCAATTTCGAAGACCTTGAACTAACCATTGAAAAAACCCTTAAACACGTTCAACAAATAAAAGATACTTTACTGGCCATCAAAGAAAATAATATTCTTAAAATGTATGTGGATGCTTCTGTCCTCCATTTTATGGGTACAAAATCATTTGAAGATTCACTTATGGTAAATGAAACAGTAGATGCAACGGTTGTATTTATTGATATTTGTGGGTTTACTTCTATCACAGAAACTCAACCAGCAGATACTGTAGTGTCTATGCTCAACACTTATTTTGATGTGATGGTAAAAGAAATTATTGCACAGAAGGGATATATTGATAAATTTATTGGAGATGCTATTCTGGCTGTATTTAGAGGCGAGTATCATTTAGACAGAGCCATTGATGCCTGCTTATCACTTAGAACTCATGTTAATGCTTTGCCAAGTATTAACGAAGCAGTAAACTATAAACCAGAATTATCAATAGGCATTAACAGTGGCGAATTAATTTCTGGAAATATTGGTTCAAGCACTTTACGCAGGTTAGATTATACGGTAGTAGGAGACGTAGTAAATACTGCTGCCCGATTACAGTCTGTGGCAAGTGCGGGACAAATACTAATTCCCGAATCTGCTTTTGAAAAAGTAAAAAACTCATTCTCTTGCAAAAGCATAGGCGAATATCTGCTTAAAAACAAACAGCTTCCAGTAAGCCTATATGAGGTAATTGAGTAATTTAATTTTATGAAATAATGGGATCTAGTAAAGCGAAGTCCGGTTCTTTAATAGTGAAATCGGCCACTGCATCTATATACCCATTTGTTGAACAAAAAGAAATGCCGATACCGGCAGTTCTTACGCAACAAATATCATTTTCCCCATCACCCGTATACACCGTATTTTTTAAGTCAACTTGGTATTTATCGCAGACTGCTACCAAAGCATTTAATTTACAGAAATCATGCTTGCATAAACTAAGCTCATTTTGCATAAACAAAGAAGGTATTTTTACTTCACCTGTGGCAATACTTCTAGAAAATTCAAGTTCATTGGCAATGGTAAAATCAAATCCGAATTTATTTTTTAAGTGATTGGTAATGCAATCATAACTATCACTAATGATACCAACTATATAACCATTTTCTTTTAAGAGCGCTATGATTTCTGAAAGATTGGGTGTGATTGGCATACCGTCAACAATGGCCAGTAAATCACTAATACTCTTACCCTTCAATAATTTTGCAATCATTTTGGTTCTCACAAATGGATTCCCATTACTGGTTACAATTTGAATCAACTCTTTTTTAAAATCAAAATGTTCAGCACAAGTATGTATAAAACTGGCGCGTAGTAGCGTGTGATCCATATCGAAAACAGCAATTTTTTTCAGCGACAATAAACTGTCCCGAATAGCAAATTCCATCTGCTCTCTCACTACCTGTATATTCTCGAATGTTTCTAGGTTTTGAGGACTCATACCCACAGATTTTTTAATAATGGTTTTGGCCACTTCTCTCGACATTTTTCCCAACTGATCCAATTGTTGCATACGATTTTCAATATTTCCAATATTCACTTCTTTAATGCGAGCATCCAATTGGTGCATATCCATCAAAATACCAATATCAACTCCATAGCCTTCTTCGAATTCACATTGGGTAAAGAACGATTTCTTTCCAGCAATCATACCACTTAATGGTTGCTGAAAATTGGGAAAATTAGGGTTCAATAATGCCAGTAATGGTTTGGCTACTAATTCAGTAACGCGACCAGCTTGGCGTGTGAAAAATGATTTTACAAAATCCGCTTCATTCGCAATTAATGGACTGGTGAGAAGACTAATAATATCAGATTGATAAGTTGTTATATCTGCGTCTAAGAAAACCAATACTTCGTGTTGAGCAAGCAGAACACCATCTTTCATAGAAGCGCCTTTTCCTAATTTAGTACTGGTAATTACTTTGGCACCTGCCGCCAATGCATTGGCCACGGTTTTGTCCATCGACTTGTCGTCTATCACAATCACTTCGGCAACATTTGCGGAATGGATGGCCAATTCTACCACACTTGCAATGGTAGATTCCTCGTTTAATGCAGGTATAATTACTGTAATCATAAGCTTAATTTAAGTGGTTAATTTAAATGGCTTCCCATCTAACCTTAAAAAAAGCTTTAAATAAACAATGATCGTGCCAATAGGTAATAAAAATGTTAAAACAAATAGAGTCATTTAATTTATAGGCACAAAAAATCCGCAGCATACATTTAGAGTAATACTGCGGAATAAATATATCACTGTTTATGAACTATGCGTTCCGGTTAATACAATTTAGGTCGTCAAATGCAATTTCAAGTCGTTTAGAAAAAGTTTCTTCCCCTTTACGCAACCATACACGTGGGTCATAGAATTTCTTATTTGGTTTTTCAGCACCTTCAGGATTGCCCAATTGCGATTGTAAATAAGCTTCATTCTTTTTATAAAAGTCTTTTACACCCTCCCAGAATGCCCATTGCAAATCGGTATCAATATTCATTTTAATAGCACCATAGCCAATGGCTTCTCTAATTTGACTTTGAGGAGATCCACT
Source organism: Sphingobacteriia bacterium (assembly GCA_031369485.1). Classification (GTDB taxonomy): domain Bacteria; phylum Bacteroidota; class Bacteroidia; order Chitinophagales; family Chitinophagaceae; genus Sediminibacterium. The sequence goes on along the minus strand of JANMOT010000005.1, from coordinate 34,896 downwards.
ACCACCATGAAATACAAAATATACAGGTTTAGGGCCAGTCTTCAATTCGGTTTGAATAAAGTCTTGACTGTTCTTTAATATTTCTGGGCGTAATTCTACGTTACCGGGGCTGTAAACACCGTGTACATTACCAAAGGCAGCAGCAACCGTAAATAAGTTACCTACTTTACTTAATTCCGTATAAGAATAAGCAACGTGCTGCGGCTGGGTGTATAATTTATCGTTTTCAATACCGCTGTTGTCAACGCCATCTTCCTCACCTCCAGTAACCCCTAATTCAATTTCAATACTCATTCCCAATGGAGCCATGCGTTTATAAAATTCAACAGAAGTAGCAATATTTTCTTCAATGGGTTCTTCTGAAAGATCCAACATATGCGAACTGAACAAAGGGCGATTATTTACTTTATAATAAGCTTCACCAGCATCAATTAAACCGCTGATCCAAGGAAGCCATTTTTTTGATGCATGATCGGTATGCAATACAACAGGCACACCATAGTATTTGGCAACGTTGTGAATATGCAAAGCACCCGAAATACCACCCGAAATATTTGCTTGTAAGGCGTCATTGGGCATGCCTTTACCAGCAATAAACTGGGCTCCACCATTAGAAAACTGAATAATTACGGGGGAATTTACTTTGGCTGCAGTTTCTAAAGTTGCATTAATATTATTTGTACCGATGGTATTAACCGCTGGTATAGCAAATTGATTGTCTTTGGCATCATTATAAAGTGCCTCTAATTCTTTTCCGTGTAAAACGCCTGAACTGTATTTTTTCATGGTGCTAAGGTAAGAAAAAAATATTTGATCATATATGCATTTTCAAACGAAATGAATAGGAATACGGCTGTATTATCTTATCATTATCATTGTATTAATTTTTAACATATATCTATAAAAATGGAGAAAGTTTATATTAAATTAAAGTTCTGTTAACATAGGATCATTTCTTTTGCACTCATAAAATAAAACCATGAAAAAAATATTTCCCATTTTGCTTTTTGTAGTAGCCATTAATGGCTGTAAAAAAAAGGATGTTGATTCCGCTGCAAATCAACCAGTGCTCAAGAACCGATCGGTAGCTCCTGCTTTTATTGAAATGTTCCCTGATTTTAATGCGGTTGGAATCAATACTCTTATTAGTACATCTGATACTATTGTAGGGTCGCCTAATTTTATTTATGGAGGTGCACCAGATGGACAAGGGTTTCTAAAAAATCCGGATGGTTCTGGATATATTATGGTTACTAACCACGAAAATACTTGGGCTGTGTCTAGGGTTTATTTAGATAAACAATTAAATCCTACTAAAGGCGAATATATTGTTGATACAGATGGTGGAATGTTCCGCTTGTGTTCCGGTTCTTTAGCTACTCCAGAAGAACATGGGTTTCCTTCTGCCGTTTTTCTAACTACAGGGGAGAGTAATGTAAATGCAATGACTCATGCAATTAATCCTATTGGAGTTGCACAACCCAAAGACAAAACTAGAGTGCTGCCTGCTCTTGGAAAGTTCAGTGGTGAAAATGCAGTGCCTTTACACAAAGATGCTTATCCTGGAAAGACTGTAATTGTTTTGGGCGAAGATGCTGGAAATGGTCAAGTTTATTTATATGTTTCAAATACAGTTGGTGATTTGAACAATGGATTACTCTATGCATTAAGAAGAACCAATAAAAACCAAGTTGAGACAAATATGAGCAAGGGCAATACTTATGATGTAGAATTTGTAGAAGTGCCTAATGCGAAAAATTTGACAGGAGCTGAAATTGAAAATTTAAATACAAGCTTGGGTTCTATTCAATTTGCAAGAGTAGAAGATCTAGACTATAAAAAAGGAAGTGGTGCTAATAGTAGAGAAGTCTACTTTGTTGCAACTGGAGTAAGCGGGTCTCCAGAAAAAACATATTGGGGTAGAATGTATCGATTAAGAATGGATGCCAATAACCCACTTGCTGGTAAGTTAGAAGTGGTTGTTGATGGAGCTGATGATCCTGGAAAAGATATCATTAATCCAGATAATCTTTGCGCAACTAATAATTTCGTTTACATACAAGAAGATGGTGATTCGTTCTTTCCTGGCGCAACCCATGATTCATGGATATGGCAGTATAATATAGCTACTGGTACCAAAAAGCCTTTTATGAATATAAAAAATAGGTCTTTGGGTAATACTAAGTACAATCCAACAAATGACCAACGCTTTGGATTATGGGAACATGGAGCAATGATTGATATTTCTGATATTATTGGAGTGCCTGGAACATTTACAATTAATATTCACGCACATTCTTGGGTGGAGGGTGATAAGTTTTTAAACCCGAGCAAAGCAACTTCTGTACAACCATATAAGTCTGGCGGTCAAACCTTACTTATTACCAACGTTCCTAAATAAATTTTCTTTTTGAATTGTTAGAATGATCTCTTTGAAAATCAAGGAGGTCATTCTTTTGTTTTACCAACTAGAGCATGATATGAAAAAATGGTGGATTTATTCAGTGGTTGTTTTATTTGTTATTGGATGTATCTATACTTCTTGCAAACAAACTATACCAAGTTCAGGAGACTTAGTAGTTCATCAATGGTTTGATAAGCAACAAGATTCACTGATTACTGAACTTGTTGTTTTAGACAGTCTAAATATTTCTATACAGTCGATCGATAGTTTAAAGCAACAATTTTTAAAGACTAGGTTGCGGTATAAAAAAATGGAGGCCTTGGTTGAATATTATTTTCAAGGAATGAATAAAAGAATCAATGGACCAGCTTTGCCTGATGTTAAAACAGATGATAACCAAGTATTTCCGCCACATGGTTTTCAAGTATTAGAACAAATATTATTTAGTACACTGGATGATTCAACCAGAAAAAATCTTTCTAGTGAAATTCATATTTTAGAAACTGATCTTAGATTTATTAAGACGAATATTGTTGCACAAAAAATACTTCCTCGGCATTTAAACGAAATGTTGCAACATCAACTGATAAGAATAGGTGTTTTGGGAATTGTAGGATTGGATGCACCATTGAGCAAATGGTCGTTGAAAGAATCGGCAGCTGCTTTGGTTGGAGTAGAGTCGATTCTCTATGAATATACCAATGCAGAAACTGCCGCAAATAAAATTACTAACCTATTAAAAAGGCAGTTCAAAAGTGCCCAAAATTATTTGAACGCTAATAATGATTTTGATCAATTTGATCGTATGGGTTTTTTGCAAAATCATTTAATGCCACTGAGTAATTCTTTGGTATCAATGCCTTTTCCCCAACAAGCTGGTGACAGTATTTTTGTAAAGCCATTTGCTGGTTCGTTGAAGCAGTTGATGGAAGGCAAAGGATTCAATCCTGACTATTATTCAAATTATAGTATTTCAGCTTCATCGCCCGCAAAAATAGCATTGGGGAAAAAACTATTTTCAGAGAATGGACTCTCAAAAAGCAGTACTATTAGTTGTGCCAGTTGTCACAATAGTAATAAATTCTTGACAGATGGACTAATAAAAGCGAGTAATATTGTGCATGGAGGAAAATTAGCAAGGAATACTCCAACGCTTTTTTATGCTGCTTTGCAAAGCAATCAATTTTATGATATGCGTTCCACCACTTTGGAGGATCAAGTTAATGAAGTAATGAATAATTCCGAAGAATTTAATCTATCATCTACATCCATTGCTGAGCGGTTGGCCAATAGAAAAATTTATGAAAAAGATGCAATCAAAGCTTTTGGTAAGAAAGAACTCGGCGGATTTGAAATTAGAAATGCGCTGGCGGTATATATCCGTTCTTTAAATCTCTTTAATGCCCGTTTTGATGAATATATGCGTGGAAATAAAACAGCCATGAATCAGGAAGAAATCAATGGATTTAATATTTTTTCTGGCAAAGCAAAATGTGGCACTTGTCATTTTACTCCTTTGTTTAACGGAAATATACCACCCTGGTATACAAAGTCAGAATCAGAAATCATTGGTGTTCCTGCTTCAATAGCGTGGAAGAAAGCAGTAATTGACCAAGATTCTGGGCGATATAAACTAAATAGACTAAATGAATTGATGTTTGCTTTTAAAACGCCTTCATTAAGAAATGTAGATAAAACAGCTCCTTATATGCACAATGGCGTATATAAAAATTTAGAGCAAGTAGTAAAATTTTATGAGCTTGGTGGGGGAGTGGGTATTGGCATAAATCTGCCATTTCAATCTTTGCCTTTTGATTCATTGGTATTAACCAGTCAAGAGAAAAAAGCAATTGTTGCATTTATGAAAACGCTTACAGACCAGTAATTTTTTTAAATAACGATTCTAAAATTACCACTTTAAGATTTATTTAGCAAGACTCTGAATTACATCATATTTGGTTATAATATGATAATCATTTTTTTCATCTTTGGCTAATACAGCACCATTTTCTTTGGTTATTAAACTGCCCAGCCTTTCCACAGCAGTATCAAAATCAACTACTGGATATGCATGCTCCATAACGCTTTCAACGCTTGCGTGCTTTATTTCTGGGTTACTAAATACTTTTTGAAATAAACCACTTTCGCTTACCGAACCAACCGATTCATTATTGGTCATTACTGGAATATGTTCAATATCATATTTCTTCATCAACTCCACAGCTTCTGCAACAGTAGCTGTTTTTTCAACAGAAACCAGTCGCTTTGAATGGCGACCATTTACAATGTCTTTAAAAGTTTTCACATCTAAAAATCCGCGTTCCATCATCCATTGATCGTTATAAATTTTGCCAATATAACGACTCCCATGATCGTGAAAAACACAAACAACTATATCGTCTTTGGTAAGTTTGTCTTTAAGTTGAATTAATCCTTGTAAGCAACTACCAGCACTGTACCCACAAAACAATCCTTCTTCTTTAGCTATCTTTCTAGCCATTACTGCTCCATCCTTATCTGTTACCTGCTCAAAATGATCAATCACACTCATATCATAATTTTGCGGAAGAAAATCTTCCCCAAAACCTTCGCTGATATAAGGATGTACAAAACTCATATCTAATTCACCTGTTTTATAATAATTGGTAAGTAGAGATCCATAAACATCAATTGCCCATACCTGAATGGCAGGATTTTTTTCTTTCAAATATTTTGCAGTGCCTGTAATGGTACCACCAGTACCCGCAGTACAAACAAAATGCGTGATTTTTCCTTCTGTCTGTTCCCAAATTTCTGGACCAGTGCTCTCGTAATGTGCTTGACGATTAGCAAGATTATCATACTGGTTCATATACATTGAATTGGGAATTTCTTTGCCCAATCGCTTGGCTACACTATAATAACTGCGTGGATCTTCAGGTAATACGTTGGTGGGACAAACGATTACTTCAGCACCCACGGCTTTTAAAATATCTGCTTTCTCTTTAGATTGTTTATCGGTGGTAACGAAAATACATTTATAACCTTTCACGCAGGCAGCAAGTGCCAATCCCATACCCGTATTTCCACTGGTGCCTTCAATGATAGTTCCACCGGGCTTAAGTTTCCCCTCTTGCTCTGCCACTTCAACCATTTTCAACGCCATACGATCTTTAATAGAATTGCCAGGATTAAAATAATCTACTTTGGCTAGTATGGTACCTGGAATATCCTTACTCACTTTATTGAGTTTAATTAATGGAGTATTGCCAATTGTTTCAAGTACATTATTCTTCCACATAAAAAGGTATATATTTTAGTAAAGATAATGCTTTGAAAGAACGCTTCACTAAATCAATGGGAAGCGTGACCATTATACTTAAGAAAGAATCTGAAAAAATTGCCTGAAGTTAGGCTTGAAATGATTCGGCCATTTTGGTGCAAATATTACTGGAAACCATTTTCTGGGCTAGTGCTATCATATTAGAAAATGCTTTCGCATTGCTTATTCCGTGACCAATGATTACTGGTTTTGCAACGCCTAGAACAGGTGTGCCGCCATAATTTTCATAATGGAAACGATTGAGATAAAGGTCATCACCCAAACCGCGTTGTTTGGCAATATCATAAAAAGTTTCAGCCATCTTCAATATAATATTTCCGGTAAAACCTTCGCAGACCATTACGTCTGCTTTGTCTCCAAATAAGTCTCTTCCTTCTATATTGCCAGTGAAACGGATTGCTGTATTTTCTTTTAAAAGTGGATAGGTTGCTTGTGCAAGTAAATTACCTTTTCCTTCTTCTTCTCCAACGTTAATTAAACCAACGCTGGGAGTACTGATTCCCAAAATATATTCGGCATAGAGGCTACCTAATAGGGCAAATTGGTTCAAGTGTTCTGGCTTGCAATCTGCATTCAACCCTACATCCAATAGCACACCTGTACTGCCGTTTATTTTTGGAACAATGGTAGCAATGGTAGGTCGCATTACACCAGGTATTGCCTTAATAGAAAACATTGCCCCTACAAGCATTGCCCCTGTATTTCCTGCACTTATAAATGCATCAATTTTGCCGGTAGCTAATAAGTGAAATCCTATGGCAATAGAGGAAGCCTGTTTCTCTTTCAGCGCTTTAGTAGGATGCTCATTGTATCCAATAACTTCGGGGGCATGAACTAAATGCAGACAAGGTGAGGAGAGCTGGTATTCTTCCACAAGTGGCTTCACCAGATTCTCATCACCAATGCAAAAAATAGTAACATCAGTTTTATCATTAGATAGGAACAAGCGAATGCCTTTCGCTGCTTCCAGCGGTGCAAAATCGCCCCCCATCATGTCTATTCCTATATTCATTTGCAGTAAGCTAAGACAATAAATTGAACTATAAGGTTAAGCTTTCAACGGTGCTTTTTCGGCAACCAATTTACCTTTATAGAACAACTTGCCTTCGCTCACATGCGCACGATGGCGTACATGTATTTCGCCAGTAGTAGCGTCTTTGCTAAGGGTAACTTCCTGTGCAATATAATGTGTTCTTCTCTTAGCACTTCTCTGCTGTGAGTGTCTACGTTTGGGATTTGGCATTGTTGAAAATTTATAATATCAAAAAATTAATCTATGTTCTTAAATTTTTCTAACCCTTTCCATAAGGTGGGGCTACTGTCTTTTGTTGCATCTTCTTCCATCTTCCTCAACTTTTCTAATACTTCAATATTGCATTTAGGGCCACCAATTTCTTCTTCACTACATATTTTTTGCAATGGAATACTGAGGTTGATGAACTCAAATATCCAATCGGAAATATATAAGTGACTTGCGCCGCGACTGATATAGTAGATGTCTGGATCTTCCTCTTGTTCGTTCATGCTATCGGGCTCGTCAACCATTTTTACAATGATATTAAACTCGTCCCAAAGCTGTAATGGAAGTGTGTTTCCACATCTATCACAGCCAGCTTGTACCGTTCCGTCAACATCAAACTTTAACAACATAAAGCCTGTTTTTTTATCCAGACTCAGTTTAATATTGGCAACACAATTGTTAAAATCCTGCTCACCATAAGCAACAAAGAACTCATCATCCACCCTGTATTCATATATATGAATTTCCGGCTTCAAACCCACAAAAGCGATCTCAAATTCGCGCCGATTACTCATATCCACATTTTAAGGGTTTGCAAAGGTAGAAAAAAGAGGCCAATATGCCAAAGTAAACCCAAAAATAACCATTCACGACCACTTACCTATAACTTTAAGTTTATTCTGCTACATATTATGAACCTGATAATCGACGAAAAATGGTTAAAAAACACTGCTTGGCTCATTTTATGCGCCAGTTTGCTATATATACTTGGTGTTTTTCCTGAATTTGTGGAGAAATGGTACGCCCTTGGTTTTTATCCACTTTTAGCCAATTGCCTTCGTTTTTGTTTCGGATGGTTGCCTTTTAGTTTAGGTGATATAGCATATATGGTGTTTTTAGTCTTGCTGGGGAGGCTTTGCTTGAAAGGGATTAAGCAGCTAAAAAAAGAAGGTTTTACAATCTTATTTGGGACACGATTTTTAGGAAATACCCTGCGTTTTATGCTGCGCTTTTATATACTATTTAAGTTGTTTTGGGGGCTGAACTACAATCGCTTGGGGATAGCCTGGCAGGTGGGTATTGAAAAATCACCCTATTCAAAAGAAGCAGTTACCGCACTTACGAATAAGCTAATTGATTCTGCAAATTATTACCGTAAAATACTTAGTAGCCGCAACCTGCTGCAACCCGCTCTACCCAATATTTATGCTAGTGCAATCGCTTCCTATCAATCTGCTGAACTTTTATTCCCATTTTTACAATACAATAAGCCTTCAATTAAAGGCAGTCTATTTACTCCCATAGCAGATTATATTGGTTTTACTGGCTACTACAATCCTTTTAGTGGAGAAGCTCAACTGCGTACCGATATCCCCCTTATATTGGTTCCTTTTACCACCTGTCACGAAATTGCACATCAACTTGGATATGCCAGTGAAAGCGAAGCCAGTTTTGTAGGTTTTTTGGCAGCAAAATCATCTGTTGATCCTTACCTCAAATATTCCGCTTATTTCGAAATGCTGCAATACGCTTTGGGGGAGCAGTATTTACTTTATGCCAAAGCAGATAATTATGCTGATTTTAGCAAGGTCATTCAATACAATAAATCTCATATTGATACCTTGGTAAAACAGGATAAAAAAATAATTCATCTTTTTTTTGTGCAACACCAGAAAGATATTAGCTCAATTTCCAACAACTTATACGATCAATACCTTAAAATGAATCAACAATTGAAAGGGATTAATAGTTATAATGATGTTGTTGGCTGGATTATTGCTTATGAGAGGAAGGTAAACGGTAGAATGTAGACCGTAAATCGTTTTTAATTTAATTGCTTAATTAATGAATAATATTATAAAGTGCATACTATCTCTTGTATTTATCATTGGAATTGGTTCTTTGGGTGGAATATTTACCATAACCGAAATTCCTAATTGGTATGCAGGCTTGAATAAACCCAGTTTTAATCCGCCCAATTGGTTGTTTGGCCCTGTGTGGACTTTACTCTACACATTAATGGCCATCAGCTTTTATTTGATTTGGAAACAAGTGGATTCACAACAAAAAAAGCTCGCCATCTTATTTTTTATGGTTCAGTTTATTTTGAATTTTTGCTGGTCAATGATATTCTTTAAATACCACCTAATTGGATGGGCATTGGTGGAGATTTTAGTGATGTGGATCTTTATTCTTATAACCATTTTTCATTTCTGGAAATTATCTAAAACCGCTGCTATCTTATTATGGCCATACCTTTTCTGGGTAAGCTTCGCCAGCATACTTAATGCAGCAATTTTTAAGCTGAATTGAAATTGAAATCTGACTAAAACTGATTTTTCCACATCATACTTTCAATGGGTTTATTCGGCTGTCCGCTGTATTTTGCATTGCTTTTCTGGTTATACTTGGTGCCTATTTCTCCATCTACTGGGAAGTAAATTAATTGTCCAATGGGCATTCCTTTATAAATCCTCACAGGTTGCTTACAAGAAATTTCTAGGGTCCAGTTGCCACAAAATCCTACATCACCCTTGCCAGCAGTTGCATGAATATCAATACCCAAGCGACCTGTAGATGATTTTCCTTCTAAAAAAGGCACATGGGCATGTGTTTCTGTGTACTCTTCGGTAACACCCAGGTAGAATCCACTCGGTTGAAGGATAAAACCTTCGTCTGGTATCTCAAAATATTCAATTTTGTTGTGCAACTTAGCATCTAGGGTAGCATCCACATAAGTTGCCAACCATTTGCCCAAATGCACGTCGTAGCTATTGCTTCCCAAATCTATACGATTATAGGGCTGTATCTTAATGGTGCCTTTTTCAATTTCTTCCAGAATACGCAGATCAGTTAAAATCATTCCGATTACTTTTACAGATGAATTGCAAAAAAATGCTAATTCTTCAATGTATCCACTAAAATCTTTTTGTGCCACTGTATTATCAACAAAATATCAACGAATTCACCAAAATGGCTGTCTGGAAGATTGAAGAATCAGTCGAGTTTTTTAGCGAAACGCTGAATGTGAATCCATTAATCAGTCACCCTAACCAACAATTACAACATTTAGCAGGTAGGTATTTGCTGAAATTGCTTTATCCTGATTTCCCGCTCCAACGCATTCAGATAACAGAAAGTCGCAAGCCTTTTTTACCCAATCATCCTTACTATTTTTCTATTTCGCATTGTGATGGCTATGCAGCGGCTATTGTAAGTAAGGGTTATGGGGTAGGAATTGATATAGAGCGAATAACCACAAGGATAGATAAGGTAAAGCATAAATTTTTAGATCCATCAGAATTGGCTGAATGGCGTATTGCTGCATTGCAAGATTGGGAGCAGATGGAAACCCTTACGCTTTTATGGAGCTGTAAAGAAGCTATTTTTAAATGGTGGGGTAGGGGGGATATTGACTTTAGTAAATCTATACTTATTAGTTCAAATGCATTATGCCAAGAGGGGCTGCTTGAAGCAAGGTTTTATAAGGAAGATATTGAAACGAAATTAGATTTAAATTATCAGTTAAAAAATGGACTAAGTCTCGTTTGGGTTTTGAAAGAAACCTAAAAATCAAAGAATTAATCCGCCACTTTGTTTCTGGTTTTGGGCACTTGTTTCAGCAGCTTACGCAGTGCTTGTTTTAAATGCGTTTTCAGCAATTGCCCCATCGTATTTGCTTTTTGGTACTGCTTATTATTAAAATGTTCTGCCAACATCTCACTTAATTGTTTAATTTTTTCTGGCTTTGAAATGGCATCATCGTCCATAATATCCAACAACTCTTTTATCCGATATCTGGATGAAACCAACCGAAATGTCATCATTGTTTTTTCCTCCATTTGGTATTGTTCTATCGATTTATGATCTAAGTGCTGTAATACCGTATTCACCAATTCTTGGTTGTCTTTAAAAAATTGAGGTAGGTATAAGTTTTTTCTACCTTCATACGATTGTTGATCAAAATCAATCGCTCGTATCCGATATTGAAAGTCTTCAATATCAGGAATAATATTCACCACAAAATTATAAGAACGCATATCACCGAGCAATTGTACAAAGCAACGTTCATTGAACTTTACAAATTCTTTGGCCAGTCTAATTTTATTGGTAACGGCGGTATTCAAATGTTCTTGAATAAAAATATCACCCGGAACGCCAGGTATATGTTCTTCAATTAAGGTATCGTTGGTAGTGAAATAAGTCATCCTATTTGGAGAAAGTAAGTGCTCTAATTCCAGACCATAAACGCGACTGGCATCGGCTTGTTTTATATAATAGTGATCGTAATTATCGTTCAGTTTATTAATGATTCTTACACGAAAGGGTTGACTGTTTCCAAAAAAGCAATAATCAATTCTAGCAACATCCAAATGATCTACAAAGCTCATATCGCCTTCTGTTTTAAGGATGGCATATACTCGTACCAAATTTTCGCGCAGAAAAGTCCATTCGGTCATATCATACGATAGTTTCTCCCAAGCAGTATCTTTCCCGTTACGGTCTTTCAGCGGCACGGTATAAGTAAACCTTTGTAAGTCTTTATAACTGAAGGGCAGCTTAACTTCTCTGCCATATTTTTTAAGGTAATTTCTTAAGTCAGCCTTAATAGGGTAAATAGGCTTCTTTCTAGAAGGGTTATTGGGGGTGTTTTCGGGGTTTATATATTGGCTTGAATCAATCAATTAAAATAGGGTCGTTGTCTTCTAATAAATTTAAATTAATTGCGTCAGCTCCAGCAATTCCTTCTACTGAGCCCTTGATATATGCTGCGTTCAACATTACTTTTTCTAATTGCTTTTCCCTTGCTTTCCATAATTTCTCCATCGCATCTTTCTCCCTTTGAATGCTTAATTTCATGCTCATAAAACCTTCTCTAATGGCTTTCCATTGTTCACTAAATTCTGTGCCAGTAAGGTAGTCATAAAGCATTACCATTTTATCGCCTTTGTTTTCTTGACTTTTTTTGGCTTCTGCAATTTTCAGTAATGCGTTACGCAATAAGAGTGCTACACTTCTCACTTCACTAAAAGTACAAATATATACGCCGTCTTTTTCACCAAATCTTTCCATGTCTTTGGGGAATGTTTGGGTAACAATGATGGCTATATCTGCGCCAAAACTGCGCATATCTTTTTTTAATTTTTCAATCCACTCATTCGAGAAATCTTTTGTGCGTTTGCTTTCATAAATAATTTTACCAGATTCAATACCGAATTGGTTTCTTACTATTTGTACGCAGTCGGCACCCCTTACACCCTTACCCACTTCTTCAATTTTATCGAAAGGGAAAGTAGATGCAAGTATTTCTTCTAACATTAATTCCTGCACTTCTCCTTGTAATTGCATGCTTCCCTGTTCTGATTTTCGGCGCATTTCTTCTACCAATTTTTTCTGGTCTTCTATCTGCTTTTCCAATTCTTTGGTTCGCATTTGGTATTCCTGCTCTTTTACACTAATTTTTTCTGATTCTTCTTTCTGTAATTGTTCTTTTAGTTTGGCTCTTTCTGCTAGAAGCTGTCGCTGCAAGGTGATTTGCATTTCCTCTTCTTTGTTTTTTAGCAGTTGTTCCTTCTGTAGAAAATCCAATTCTTTTTTTCTTGATTCTTTTAATTTTTCTTCATTATCGGCAGCATTTTGTTGCAACATTTTTAGTTGATTTTCGTAATCTGCCGCAATATTCTTCCGAATAGTATCTTGCATCTCCGTCTGCATGCGTTTTTTCTCTACTTCTAATAAAGCAATAGTTTCTACCTCTTTTTTTTGTTGCCAGTCTTGCATTTTGCCACGCAGTTCTTTCTGAATTTCATCACGCATGGTTTCACCGGGTTCAAATTGATGATTGCAGTTGGGGCAGGTAAGAATAAAGCTCGACATACTATTTTATTAGGAGGTGAAGGTATAGAATATACTGAATGAGAACTAGGTAATTGTAGATAGAAATAAATAAGCCGTGCTAGAACAACACGGCTTAGAAGAGAGTGCCCGAGACTGGATTCGAACCAGCACGCCGTTTCCAGCACCACCACCTCAAGGTGGCTTGTCTACCAATTTCAACACCCGGGCAGTTTGAGAATGCAATAATAGAAAATTTTTATTACATCCGCTCAGGGACTTTTATTCCCAATAATTCCATACCAGTTTTAATTACACCAGCGGTAAGTTTTGCCAACATAATCCGCAGAGCTTTTTTATCCTCACTCTCTGCATTTGCAATGGAGTGCTCACTATAAAAGGAGCTGAATGTTTTGGCCAAATTAAAGGTATAAATAGCAATTTTAGAAGGGTCGTTTTCTGTGGCTGCTTCTTCCATTACAGCAGTAAATTGCTCCAACTCAATAATCAGCTGTTTCTCCAAAGGAAAAAGTGTGCAAACGGTACTCGGTATAGCGTTGGTAGATGCTTGGGCAATCTTTCTTAAAATACTCTTTATTCTTGCGTGTGTGTACTGAATAAATGGACCAGTAAAGCCATGAAAATCAATGCTTTCCTCTGGATTGAATACCATTTTCTTTTTAGGATCAACTCGCAATAAAAAGAATTTTAAAGCACCCAATCCAATAATTTGATACAATTCTTCCCGCTCTGTTTCAGAAAAATCATTCACTTTTCCGAGTTCTTCCGTTTTCTTTCTCGCTATATTGATCATTTCTGCTACCAAGTCATCGGCATCTACTACGGTACCTTCTCTACTTTTCATTTTTCCGCTGGGCAATTCAACCATCCCATAACTCAAATGATAAATTCCATCGGCAGAAGGAAGTTTCAGCTTCTGACAAATCAGTTTCAATACTTTAAAGTGATAGTTCTGTTCATCACCTACCACATAAATACTTTTACTGGCGTTGAATTCCTTTTGTTTTTGCTCTGCCAACCCAATATCCTGGGTCATATAAACCGAAGTGCCATCCTTTCTTCTCACCAGTTTTTCATCTAAGCCATCAGGAGTGAGATCAATCCATACACTGCTGTCTTCTTTTTGATAAAATACTTGTGCTTCTAATCCTTTTTCTACCAAATCCTTCCCCAATAAATAGGTATTGCTTTCATAATAAATTTTATCAAAATCGGTTCCGATGGTCTTGTAAGTGGTTTCAAATCCTTCATATACCCATTCATTCATTTTTTTCCATAAGTCAATCACATCGGGCTTTCCAGCCTCCCATTCCAATAACATTTGTTGCGCTTCCTTCATTATGGGGGCTTGTTTCTCAGCAGCTTCTTCCAGCATACCACCTGCTTTAAGCAATTCAATTTCTGCCTTGTATGCATCGTTGAATTTCACATAAAAATCGCCCACAAAATGATCCCCTTTGGTATGGGTTGAATTGGGTGTTGCCCCATTTGCATAACGTTGCCAAGCAATCATGCTTTTACAAATATGTATGCCCCTATCATTTACGATACAGGTTTTAACTACCTTATTACCTGTTGCTTTTAATATTTCGGCAATACTTCTCCCTAGAAAGTTATTTCTTAAGTGGCCTAAGTGTAAGGGTTTATTGGTATTGGGAGAAGAATATTCCACCATTACGCAATTGCTGGTATGAGGCGACTTACCAAAGTTGGGTTCCTGATAATTTTGAGCTAAGAAAGTAAACCAATACTGGTGAGAAATGGAAAGATTTAAAAAGCCTTTAACCAGTGTGAATCCAGTAAAAAGTGCTGAATAATGGGTGGTGAGATAAGTACCCAATTCTTGCCCCAATACTTCTGGTTGTTTTTTTAATTCTTTGATGAATGCAAAAAGCACAACAGTATAATCTCCCTCAAATTCTGGCTTTGTTAAATTAACCAGTACGCTTGCTGGTAAAATATGAGTACCATAAAGGGTATTAATACTTTCGGCTGTGACTGATTTAATGCTGAACACCACACTCATAATCTTTACAATTTCGAATGGCAAAACTAATGTTTTAAAAGCTACCTTCGCAGCTAGTTATGCAAAAACTGCATTTTTTCATAAGTAATATGATTCTAAAGACGGTCGATTTATTTTATCCGCTCTTTAAAAAATTCATGCCCCTACAAACCTTTAGATATGCTGCTTGTGGAGGTTTCAATACTATGTTAGATATTAGTCTTTTCTTTATTACGTATAATTATATTTTACTAAAGTCGCCAGTATTAGTGGGCGGACTCACCATTAGTGCTCACATTGCTGCATTTTTAATGAGCTTTATAATTACATTCCCAATTGGCTTTTGTTTGAGCAGGTATGTGGTGTTTCAAGTAACTTCTGTAACAAAAAGGGAGCAGTTGGGTAAATATTTTATTGTAGTACTCTGCTGCCTAATACTCAATTACCTGTTTTTGAAATTTTTTGTTGAAAAGCTGGGCTGGTATCCTACGCCTTCTAAAATTCTAACGACTTTTTTTGTGGTGGTATTCAGCTATTTCTCTCAGAAAAATTTTACTTTCATGGTAAAGAAGTAGACGTCTAAAACTGGATCCTAAAACTAGCAAAGATTCCAAAATTATTTTTATTTTGTAAAACTAATACGTGGTTAGTTCTTGCATAATAGGGGTTAACTCTCCAAACAAAATCGATTCTGAAGAAACGAGCAATATTGTCAAAACCCGTTCCAAATTCTGTGTAAAAATCTCCTCTTAACGACCTCAAACGGTATACACCAAAATCAGTTCTATTTAAAGCCCTACTGTCTAAATCTAAATTACCCCAAACTGTTTTAAAATTCCAAAATTGTCGAATGGGCGATTTGCGCATAAATGGTAAAAGGTTTAATAATTTCTTTTCAATATTGTGTTCAATATTAATACCTACAAATTGATCACTAAAATATTCAAAACGGTTCATTAAGTTAAAGCTTTCTTTATTGAAATAATATATTTCATTTCCTGGATGAAGCTCTAAAAGCATAAAAGGAAGTCCCTTGTTACACCAGATCTTTCCTCCATAGATATTGTACCTGAGCTGCCCGAATCTGGGGATTCTTACTAGCTGTTTTATACTGGCATTGAATTTTGTAAAATTGTATGCTCCGTTGAAAAGGCCGTTTACCGATTGTCCAAATCTAACTTCATATACGGGCTGGTTAGACCGTACTTTAAAATCTTTTCTATGTGTATTTATTATTTGTTCACCCGCTGCATAACGCAATTTAAATACCAACTCGGTATTTATAAGTGGATTGTCAGACAAACTGCCAATAGTAGGAAGCGGAGTATAGGTTTGGTAATCAATTTTGCTTATAAATGTATTCATTGATAAGTGCGATGGCCAATCTTTTCCAAATCCAAATTTGTACTCTTCTACTCCTAAAAATTTTTGTGGTATGCCGGGGCGACGAATGAGTTGACTGAATAAATTATCCGTTGTTACGTCTTCATCGTTGTACTTTATTTTGCCATTGTCTAGATCGTTAATATAGGATGCAAATATATTCCACCCATTGGAGCCGGGTATTTTATATTTCACATCAAATTTTCCTTTAAGTCGATTGTCTTTAAAACCATATGCCAGATAAGTGTGAAACCTCAGGTTTTTATTAAAGCGATCGGTAGTGGCTAAGTCAAACCGAACCCTAAACTGTTCAATCGGATTACCACTTACCCACTTATACCAAGGACCTATTTCAAATGCGCCAATTCGTTTGTGACCATCAAAAATAAATTCAATTCTATCGGAATATTTTTTAAAAATGGGTAGCGTTTTTAGTGTATCAATTAAACCAATTACTTTAGTTTCATTCATACTAAGCGGTTCAGTTCTATTCTGTTTCCAGTATTCTTTATCATTTATTTTGCTGTTTTCTAATTGAATAATTTCAATTTTATTTTTATTGAGGGCAATTTTTTGTACTACTTCCTGATCATCAATGTTAACATTACTGTACAGCTTTGTTTTTCTCCCAATAAATGAAAATTTTTCTTTCTTAAAGGGGGATACTTCGGCAACAAAAATATCCTTTGCAAAAATCCATTTTGTACTATCAATTCTTTTGAATTCTTGAGAAATTGAAAGCCGTTGAACAAAATTAATATTTGCTGATGCAGAAATATCTAGACTGATTCGTTGAACTGCCCAAGTGGAATTATGTATCCAACAGTCTCCTTTGAATGTATTTTCGCCTTCTGTTTTAGGCCAGAATAATAAATGGAAGTATTTTTCAATTCCGATTGTCATCGTATCAGCCCCCTTGAAATTATAATACTTGTCTGCTATATTGCTTAGGGGACTAATGAATTCTTTTCCAAAAAAATTCAACTCATTCTGGTATAAATTAATATGCTGATTAATGCCATTTATAAATTGTAAAATAGACTCGTTTTTTAATCCATATGTTTGCTGTGCTATTATTTCTTCTCTACTCCCAACCGGATTTCTGTTAAAATAATTTTTTGAAATAGTTTCAGTCAGAAATACAGGAAGAAAAGGCTTTTCTTCAGATAAACTGTCAATATTATCCAACACAAATCCAAATGGTTGTAAAAGTTTTATATGTTTGAATTTTTCTTTATTTAAATTATTCAGGTCAATTTCAAGTTTATTATACAGGGTATAAGAAAATGAATTGTATTGCTCAGGGTTGTTTTTGCTTTTATTGGCTATTATATTTTTCCACCACCTCAATCCTTTGTTGAATTTAGACTTCACTAGTACTTCAACCGATTGTAAGATCTGACCAAGTGGCAAGAATAATAGCCCCGTATCTTTTACTGAATTGAATGCATAGGTTTTGCTCTGATAGCCAACATAATTAACTATTAGACTATCAAATTTACTGGGAGATATTTTTAGATTGAATTCACCAGTACTGTCGCTCAAAACCCCAAATTTGGCTTTTGACCATTGTACACTAGCAAACGGAACGGATTCCTTGGTAAACTCATTAATGATTCTACCTTTTATGGTTGATTGTGCAAAACTGCTAACTGGTATACAACCCAAAAATAGTAAGACCCTAAAATATAGAATATACTTCATATATGTTGCTAAAATGACCCAAACAAGTAGTAAAATTACTGCTAAAACACCAAATTGTCCATCTCAAACAGATAAGTTGTGTATTATATGACAATTTTTCACCTTTATGGCAGCTGGCATAATGATTGAACATCAACAATAACAGAAAAAATTTTATTATGGGAAAGATAATTGGAATAGATCTAGGAACAACAAATAGTTGTGTATCAGTAATGGAAGGTAATGAGCCGGTTGTAATTGCGAACGATGAAGGGCGTAGAACCACTCCATCGGTAGTAGCATTCTTAAAGAATGGGGAAAGAAAAGTAGGTGACCCTGCAAAGCGTCAAGCTATTACGAATCCTCAGAACACTATTACCAGTGTAAAGCGTTTTATGGGTCGCCAGTTTGATGAGGTAACAGAAGAAATCAGTCACTGGAGCTATAAAGTTGCCAAAGGGGATAATAATACTGTTCGTGTTGCTATTGACGACCGTATGTATACTCCGCAAGAAATTTCTGCGATGATTTTGCAGAAAATGAAAAAAACAGCTGAAGATTATTTGGGTCATGAAGTTACAGAGGCAGTTATTACTGTTCCTGCATATTTTAATGATGCACAACGTCAGGCTACCAAAGAAGCTGGTGAAATTGCGGGCTTAACTGTTAGAAGAATAGTAAACGAGCCTACGGCAGCTGCACTGGCGTATGGATTGGATAAGAAAAATATTGACCAGAAAATTGCTGTATTCGATTTGGGTGGTGGTACTTTTGACATTTCAATTCTTGAGTTGGGAGATGGTGTATTTGAAGTGAAATCTACCAATGGAGATACGCATCTTGGTGGTGATGATTTTGATAAAGTAATTATGGATTGGTTGGCTGATGAATTCAAGTCGCAAGAAGCCATTGATTTACGTAAAGATCCTATGGCATTACAGCGTTTGAAAGAAGCTGCGGAGAAAGCAAAAGTAGAATTGAGTTCTTCTTTAGAAACAGAAATAAACCTACCTTATATTACTGCTGTTGACGGTGTTCCAAAACACTTGGTACTAAAATTAAGTCGCGCAAAATTTGAGCAATTGGCCGATAATTTATTTGCCCGTTGTTTAAAACCTTGTGAAGCTGCTTTAAAAGATGCTGGGTACTCAACCTCAGACATCAACGAAGTAATTTTAGTAGGTGGTTCTACCCGTATTCCAAAAGTGCAGGAAATTGTAGAAAAATTCTTTAATAAAAAACCAAATAGAAGTGTTAATCCGGATGAAGTTGTTGCAGTAGGTGCTGCCATTCAAGGAGGGGTATTAACGGGTGAAATAAAAGATGTATTGCTTTTAGATGTTACGCCACTTGGTCTCGGTATAGAAACAATGGGTGGTGTAATGACTACCATGATTGCGTCTAACACAACTATTCCGACTAAAAAAACAGAAGTATATTCTACTGCAAGCGATAATCAACCTGGCGTTCAAATTCATGTGTTACAGGGTGAGCGTCCAATGGCCAATCAAAATAAAAGTCTCGGTATGTTTAACCTAGACGGACTGCCACCAGCTCCAAGAGGAGTGCCTCAAATTGAAGTTACTTTTGATATTGATGCCAATGGTATGTTACACGTAAGTGCAAAAGACAAAGGCACTGGCAAGGAACAAAAAATAAGAATAGAAGCAGGCAGTGGATTGAGTAAAGAAGAGGTTGAAAAAATGAAAGCAGAAGCCAAAGCCAATGAAGCAACTGATAAAGAAGCTAGGGATAAAGTTGAAAAATTAAACCAAGCTGACAGTTTGATTTTCCAGACTGAAAAGCAATTCAAAGAATTTGGAGATAAAATTCCTGCTGACAAAAAAGGAGCCATTGAAACTGCCTTGGCCAAATTAAAAGAAGCCCATAAGAATCAAGATATTCCTGCTATTGATACTGCAACGGAAGAAATGAATACTGCGTGGACTGCTGCAAGCGAAGACATCTACAAAGCCCAACAAGAAACAGGCGCACAAGCTGGTTCCGCTGAACAGGCTGGTTCACAAGCAGGTGCTGCTGATGCAAAGAATGATACTGTAGAAGATGCTCAGTTTGAAGAGGTAAAATAAACAGCAGTTATCTATGTTATTTTGCACTTGCAAAATAGCATGTCTATAAAATATAAAAGAGGTGATAATCGCTCCAATTTGAGGGCAATTTGTCGCCTCTTTTTTATGCCTAAATATCAATATGCTGTTCATTCAAGCGGCAATTACAGAAAAATACCCCCAGCTTTCGTAGAATGATTGCCATAAGCTGCAAAAAAGGTATTTAAATGATCTATATTTGCAATATATTCAATTTATGAACTCATTTAAAGGATTATTATTACTGGTGCTTCTGGGAGGAGTTAGTCGCTCTTTTGCACAGGACGATCTTTTTAGAGTAAAGGTTGGCTTAGGGCTAGCTACCTACTTTGGCGACCTTAAAGAAAAGGCAAAACCCATCAACCAATCTTCCACAGCTTTTTCAATTGGTGTTAGTTACGATATCACAGATCAAATCATAGGTAAACTAGACTTCGGTTTGCTTAAACTCAAAGGAGATGATCGGTACAATAGCCGAATTGACTTTATCAATAGAAACCTGAGTTTTCAGACTAATATTTGGGAAATAAATCTGGGTGTAGAATACGATTTTCTGAATATGAAAAATGAAGATTATATCCTCAGTCCCTATATCAGCTTGGGTATTGGAATCTTTCATTTTAATCCTTGGGCTTACAATCGTTCTGGAGAAAAAGTATATTTAAAACCCTTGGGTACAGAGGGGCAGGGGCTGACTTCATACCCCGATAGAAAACCTTATAAACTGCTTCAGATACAGATTCCAATAGGAGCTGGGATCAAATTTGCTGTGAATGAAAATATCAATGCTTTTTTTGACGTGTCGCTGCGGAAAATCTTCACAGATCATTTAGATGATGTTGGGAATACTTATCCTGACAAGAATATTATATTAAGTGAGTCGCCTAATGGAGCAGCAACCATTGCGCTTACTTATAGAGGTGATGAGTTGACCAATCTTCCGTACCCAAGTACTTCTTTGAATAGAGGTGGCTATACCAATGATATTTTCTATACTTTAGGAGTAGGGATTTCAGTACGCTTAAACAATTTCTCCATAGGCAGCGGCGGTGGTGGCGGCGGTGGCGGATCTAAACGAATTGGAAGGATAGGATCTCGTAGCTCTAGGTTGAGGAATCCTCGTAGTGTGTTTTAACTAAAAGACCCACGATTTACATGGGTCTTTTCTAAGTCTATTTTAGTGTTGTTAGAATCTTTCTAATTTAGAAAAGAAGAAGTCTGCTTCAATATTGGCATTCTCATCACTATCACTTCCATGAACCGCATTTTCACCAATAGACGCTGCAAACAGTTTGCGAATAGTTCCCTCCGCTGCTTGAGCGGGATTGGTAGCACCAATCAATGTTCTGAAATCGGCTACAGCATTCTCTTTTTCTAAGACCGCCGCAACAATAGGACCACTGATCATAAAATCTACCAATTCTTGAAAAAAGGGACGCTCCCTATGGATATCATAAAATAAACCAGCTTGCTCCTCTGTCAACCGGATCCATTTCATGGCTTTTATGCTGAATCCAGCTTTCAATATTTGATCTAAAATTGCGCCTGTATAGCTTTTGCCAGTCGCATCGGGCTTAATCATTGTAAATGTTCTGTTGCTCATATTTTTTTTATTTCGCGGCAAAAGTAAGCAATAGCAAGGGTTTGAGTACCAACAAATGGCTTAATTTTAACATTTAATCGTAAAATGATTTGATAGACTAACACATATACCGCAATTTTGCCGCCACTATATGCAGCCGATCAACGAATTCTTCCCTTTATTATCAGTACCCAAGAAAATAGTGGTTACCATGCACCAGAAACCAGACGGAGATGCAATGGGCTCCGCATTGGGCATATACCATTATCTTAAAGCGTTAAATCACAACGTAACCGTAATATCGCCTACCAACTGGGCCGACTTTCTCGATTGGATGCCCAGTGTTGGTGACACAATTAATTTTGAAAGTCACAAAGAAAAAGCACTAGCGGTACTTGCTATTGCTG
This sequence comes from Sphingobacteriia bacterium, assembly GCA_031369485.1. Lineage (GTDB taxonomy): Bacteria > Bacteroidota > Bacteroidia > Chitinophagales > Chitinophagaceae > Sediminibacterium. Next base: position 12,906 of record JANMOT010000005.1, on the reverse strand, counting down.
AAATTATTATTTGTCTCGACTTTAATATATTTCATCGCACCAAGCACTTGGCGCAGCATCTGGCTAATTCAACTGCCATTAAGGTATTGATAGACCACCACGAACAACCTGATGCCGCTTCTTTTCAGTTCGGTATTAGTGATACAGGAAAAAGTTCTACTTGCGAAATGGTGTACGACTTTATTGTTGCCAGTGGTGGTAAACACCTGATAAATCAAGCTATTGCAACTTGTTTATACACGGGCGTAATGACAGACACTGGCTCTTTTAGGTTTCCTTCTACCAAAGCTTCTGTCCATCTAATGGTGGCAGCGTTAAAATCAACCGGATTCGATCATTCTATGGTACATGGTCAGATTTACGACCAATCATTAGAAAATCGCTTGCGATTTATTGGGTTTGCCCTGCTAAACCGAATGGAAGTATTGTATGAATACAATGCTGCATTGATGTATATTTCACAATCAGACTTAAACAAATACAGTATTAAAACGGGTGATACGGAAGGCTTGGTCAATTATTTGCTTTCTATAAAGGGCATTCGCTTTGGAGCCATTGTAATTGATAGAACCGAAGAAAGAAAGTGGAGCTTTAGAAGCAAAGGAAGTTTTGATGTGAATCTCTTTGCCCGAATGCATTTTGAAGGAGGAGGCCATGCCAATGCTGCTGGTGGTAGAAGCAGCGACTCATTAGATAAAACCATTCAACAATTTAAACAGATCATACCATTATATAAAAATCAACTACAATAAAATGAGGAGAATCATCACCCCGCTGTTAGCAGCGGTTGTATTGCTTGCAAGCTGTAACCAATACGAAAAAACACCAACAGGGTTAGCGTATAAAATTCAAAAAGGCGGCAGCAAAGAAACTTTGAAGCAAGGCCAATTTGTAAAAATGCACGTTGAGTACAAACTACCTGCAAAAGACTCTGTGTTGAGCAGTTCTTTTAACAGAATTCCAGTCTACTTTATGGTAGATACCAACCAAAAAGCCAAGCATAGCTTTATTGAAATTATTAATAAGTGCGCTACGGGTGATAAGGTTGACTTTGTAATGAGTGTAGATTCCTTAAAGAATTTTGGAATGATTCAGTACAACGAAATTTTTCATGCTAAAGACTTGATTAATGGTAAAGTAGAAGTGATAAAAACTTTTGCTACCCAAGAATTAATGATGGTTGATTACCAAGCAGAAATGGAAAAAGAAAAGCAAAGAGAGTCTAAAGAATTAAAAGACCATCTTTCAAAAAAAGGAATCAAGGCAACAGAAGATGCCACTGGTTTTTTTGTGGAAGTAACCAATGCTGGTGATGCTGCTGCAAAAGCCGATTCTGGTAAACAAGTGTCTGTTTTATACAGAGGTACTTTTCTTGATGGTAAAAAATTTGATGGTAATATGGACAAAGATGCTCCCAATACCCAACCCTTAGAAGTTGTTATGGGAAGCCGCAGTATTATTAAAGGATTAGAAGATGGACTGAAATATTTTGGTAAGGGTGGAAGAGGTAGGGTTTATATACCTGCCATGCTTGGATACGGCCCCAATGGCAGTGCGCCTCGCATTCCTCCTTATGCCTCACTTATTTTTGATATAGAAATTCTTGACGTAAAAACACCTGCTCCTCAGCCAGCTCAAGCTCCAATGCCTAGTCAGCCAATGCCAAGATAATGTATTAAATAATTTATTATAATGCCCGCTTACCATTCGTTTGCGGGCATTATTATTGCGCCATACGGCATAACTGTATACATTGAACCGCCTCCTTTACATCGTGTACCCTAAGTATATCTGCGCCATTCATTAAGCCCAATGTATTTAATACAGTGGTTCCATTTAAAGATTCTTCCGCCGTAATTTGAAGGGTTTGATAAATGGTAGACTTTCTGGAAACGCCCAATAGTATAGGCTTGCCAAACTTTTTTAGTACAGCCATTTCTTTTAGTAAAGTAAAATTATTGGGAATCGTTTTTCCAAATCCAAACCCAGGATCCAGCATAATATCGTTTATTCCAGCTTTCTCACAGGCTGCAATTCTTTCTGTAAAATAGTCGCATAGTTCCGAACTGATATTGTTGTAATGTATTTTTTCATGCATGGTCTCTACTGTTCCGCTACTATGCATACAGATATACGGCACTTTCAACGCAGCTACAGTAGGTAATAAATCACTATAAAATCTTCCTCCACTAATATCATTCACCATAGAAGCACCCGCTTCTACTGCGGCAATTGCCACTGCTGGGTGAAATGTATCTATGGAAATAAGTAGTTGTGGAAAGGATTGTCGCAGCAATGATACAATGGGAATTACCCGCTCTTTTTCGGTATCTGCATCAATAAAACTACTGCCCGGTCTTGTACTTTGCCCCCCGATATCTAAAATGCCTACTCCTGCATCAACCATTGCAAAAGCGCTTTCTTTGGCGGCATTGATAGACGTATTTCTACTACCCGCAAAAAAAGAATCTGGGGTGGCATTGATGATGCCCATCACAATGGGTTGATTGAGTATCCATAAACTTCCTTTGCAGTTAAATGTAAACATCAGTTGATTCTATTAAATTGCACTTGATTCAAAGATATTGCCAAAGCAGTTAAACCAAAAAGAATAATGTTGAACACCAATACACAATATGATGCCGCGATTGCCGCATGTGAAAATATTTTTGTAAAAAAAACAACCGATTACGGTACGGCTTGGCGGGTATTGAGAACCATTTCCGTAGTTGATCAGCTATTTATAAAAGCACTACGTATAAGAACCATACAGGATTTGAAGACCCAAAAAATAGGCGACGATATTCCATCCGAATTCAAGGGCATATTGAATTACGCAGTAATTGGATTAATTCAATTGGGCTTAGATAATCCAACCGTTGAAGAAATGGATACCACCAAAACTACTGATTTGTACAGTACCCAAATTGCGTTGGCCAGATCTACTATGCTTGCCAAAAACCACGATTATGGCGAAGCATGGAGGGAAATGAGTCAAGAAAGTTTTGCAGATTTAATACTGGTAAAACTGTTGCGCATCAAACAGATTCTGCACAATAAAGGAGTAACCCTTATCAGCGAAGGCATTGATGCCAACTATATTGATATTATTAATTATGCAGCATTTGCATTAATCTTAATTGAAGAAGGTAAACATTAGGATATGAACAATCGGATTATACATTTAATCAGGTGGGCGGTAGGGTTATTATTTATTTTCTCGGGACTAATTAAAGTAAATGACCCAGTGGGACTCAGCTATAAAATGCAAGAGTTTTTTGAGGTAGGTCACTTGCTTTTTTTAAACGATTATGCCTTGCTTTTTTCCATAGCCATGAATTGCTTTGAAGTACTTGCAGGGGTGGCTATAATTATTGGATGGAGAATTAAATTATTTAGTTGGCTCTTATTACTGCTGATTATATTCTTTAGTTTCTTAACTGGCTTTGCACTTTTTTCAGGAAAGATAAAAACCTGCGGCTGTTTTGGTGATTGTATTCCGCTCACTGCTGCTCAATCTTTTGTGAAAGATATGGTACTGCTCTTATTAATTGGAATACTGTTTTTTATGAGGCATAAAATTCAGTCCTTCACCTCCCAAAAAACAGCCCTTTTTTTATTGTCCATAACATTAATTTCAAGCTTGCTTGCTCAATGGTATGCACTTCGGCATCTGCCTTTTATAGATTGTCTCCCTTATAAAGTAGGGAATAATATAGTTGAACAAATGAAAATGCCTAGTGGTGCTACCGCAGATAGTATGCAGATTGAATTTGAATACCAGAAAAATGGGAAGATCATTCGGTTCGATCAAGATCATTTTCCAGCCGATTTTAATGAACAGTATACCTATTTTGGGCGACAAGATAAGCTGCTTAAAAAAGGGAATGGATTAAAGCCGGCTATTGCTGATTTTTCCTTACAAACCCTATCTGGCAGTGATACCACAGCAGCCGTTTTTGCCCAGCAAGGGAAATATATTTTACTGCTGGTTCAAAATGCCCAAAATAGGGAGCAGTGGACAATGCAGTTGAATAATATACTACCCAAATTGCGCTTGAAGCATATACCATTGATGATTGTTTCTGCGGAAGCAGGGCTGCTACAACCTTTTTTTTCAGAAATTACGCTATTAAATTGTGATGCTACTGTGCTTAAAACAGCCGCAAGGGTAAAGCCTACATTTTTAGTAATGGAAGGAGCTGATATTGTGGGTAAGTTTAGTTATCTTGATGCTGAGAAGCATCATTTTTAGACCTTGAAATCTTCACCCGAAAAAATAAAATCTTTAATGTGATTCGTTTTTTATTTCGCAAACTCATGTATGGATCACTGGTGCTTTTTGGGGTGGTTGTATTGGTATTTTTTCTATTTCAAGGTTTTGGAGATCCAGCACGGTTGGTATTGGGACAAACAGGCGACAGTGCTACCATTCAGAATATTAGAAAAGAGCTGGCATTGGATCAGCCGGTATGGAAACAATTTATGTTTTACATGAATGATGTATCGCCAATTGGTATTCACACTCAATCAGAAATAGAACAGAAACAACTGAAAGGATTTTTTATAGGAGGATCAACCAAATTGGCTATTAAACTGCCTTATTTGCGCAGGTCGTATCAAACAAAAAAACAAGTAGGAGCAATATTGTCAGAAGCCTTACCCGGCACATTGTTGTTGGCTTTGGCTGCAATGATTTTTGCCACAATTGCTGGTGTTTTTTTAGGGGTAATGGCCGCCATTAAACAATATAGTTGGATAGATACCAGTGCCATCTTTGCCAGTGTACTGGGTATTTCTGCGCCTTCTTTTTTTATGGGGATTGTATTTGCTTATGTTTTTGGTTTTTTGTTCAGTAATATTACAGGCTTGCAAATGACGGGCGGCTTGTTTACCATGGATCCATTTACGGGTAAAGCACTTACGCTCAAGAACCTGATATTGCCCGCCATCACGCTCGGTATTCGCCCCCTGGCAATCATTACACAACTTACTAGAAGTGCCATGTTGGATGTGCTTAAACAAGATTATATACGCACTGCTTACGCAAAGGGGCTAAGTAAAAGCACTGTTATATGGCGCCACGCTTTAAGAAATGCGCTCAATCCCGTTATTACCGCCATTACAGGATGGTTTGCAGAGTTACTTGCAGGTGCTTTTTTTATAGAATATATTTTCGGCTGGAAGGGCATTGGAAAAGTAACAGTGGATGCATTAGAGAAGCTCGATTTTCCGGTGGTTATGGGAAGCGTATTGGTTACTGCACTCTTCTTTGTATTGGTGAATATACTGGCTGATATGCTGTACAGAATGGTAGATCCTAGGGTAAGTCTTTAATGATCTGAAGGAATTAATTATTTTTTCTGACCATTTTTTAAGACCTTAGTATAATAATTGAGATCTTATGAATACAGCTTTAACCATACTCGCAAAAAAAGGCCCTTTTTTCAATACTGTTTCTCCAGATACTAAGGTGATTGAAGCACTTTCTTTGATGAAATCTGAGAATTTGAGTTATGTTATTGTGATGCAGCAGAATGATTTTATGGGCATTATGTCTGAACGCGATTACGCTCAGAAGGTAGTGTTGCTAAATAAAAATTCAAGTGATACCACTGTACAAGAAATAATGACTATAGGGCTTCCTATTATTTCTATGGATACTACCAGTGATGAGTGTATGAAACTAATGAATCAGCATAAAACAAGGTACTTGGTGGCTTTTGAAGAGATTGATTTCAGGGGTATTATTACCATTCATGATTTGGTAAGAGACACACTTGCTGCTGGGGAACTTCCGCCAAAAGAACCTATTTATTGAATCACGACTTCTGTAATAATTTCTTCGCCAAATGCTTCATTAATGCGTTGAATAATTTGTGGCTTTTGGTATTGAAGTTCGTTTTTTAAAGGGCCTATATTGGTTTGAATAAAGAGTTTGCGCTGAATGATTTGAATTTTATCGGTATACTTCGCAATGGTTTTACCCATTAACTGTTCCCAAATTTCTTCTATCTGAACAGCACGAATACCATTTTTTAAGTTGCTTTTTTTAATCAATCCCTTAATTGCGTCGCCTATATGCATTTCAGCCATAGTGTAAAGGTACAGCTTCTTATAATTCCAGTAACTGAAAAGCAGTGCCAGTTTGTTCCAATTGTGCTTTTAAACGATCTGCATGGGTATCGGTGATAAAAACTTGACCATAAGCTGCACTACAAACGCTTTTCAGCAGTTGGAACATGCGTTTCTCGTCTAGTTTTTCAAAAATATCATCCAATAGTAAAATAGGGGGGAACCCTTTTTTTTCTTTTAGGTACTCCCATTCAGCCAATTTAATAGCAAATAGTAAACTCTTGCGCTGCCCTTGTGATGCTTCAGCCTTAAATGCGTATTGGTTTAACTGAATCAGCAGGTCATCGCGGTGAATGCCCTTGGTAGTTCTTTGCAATAAAAGGTCTTTTTTAAAAAAATTAGCCAGTAAATCACCGAAGCTTTGCGTAAGCAACTGGCTCTCATAGCTCATGGTGAGTCCATCTGTATTTCCTGCAATCTCCAAATATTTTTCTTCAACCATGGGCAGAAACAGCGCTAAAAAGGTTTTCCTTTGTTCAAACAAATAATTGCCAGCTTGAACCAGTTGTTCATTCAATATCAAAAGCAGGGTTTCATCTATATCTCCATGCGCTTCTTGCTGCTTTAAAAAACCATTTCTTTGTTGTAAAATTTTTGTGTAGCTGATTAAACTCATCAAGTACTGGTGATCGGTTTGCGATAAAATGGTATCTATTAATTTTCTTCTTTCTTCACCACCACCGGCAATCAATGCAATATCATCAGGTGCAATCATTACGCAAGGAAATTTACCTACGTGATCGGAAATTTTTTTATACAGATCATCGTTTACGGTCAACTCTTTCCGATTGTTTTCGCGAAGTATACAAGTAATGGTATAGGGTTTGTTTAGTAGGGAGTACTGTCCCGATAAACGCATACCAATATTACCATGTTGTACATTCTGGGCATCGGTTCTAGTGAAATAACTGCGAGAAAAACCGAGGTAATAAATGGCATCTAATAGGTTGGTCTTGCCGGTACCATTGAGTCCGCAAACCGCCACTATCCGCTCCGTAAAACTGATTTTTTGCTGGGTATAATTCCTAAACTGCACCAATTCTATTTCCTGAAGTTGTAGCATGCCCTGCAAAGTAAGGAAGAACCCTGCTAATTTATTGGCTTAGGTATGGAAGAAAGGATTTATTTTTATTGAAATTTTAAAATTGACTACTATTTTATCAGAGCAGCAGATGGCATTAACGGTAAAGCGATTGGCGCACCAGATGCTAGAAAACAATGCGGCACTAGAAAATACGGTACTAATTGGTTTGCAGCCGAGGGGTATTTATTTAAGCGACCGGATTGTGGCTGAATTAAAGGAAATACTTCCAGAAAAAAAGCTGCATTATGGCAAATTAGATATTACTTTTTACAGAGATGATGTTCGCAAGAGTCTCCATATAGCCAATGCCACGGATATACCATTTAGCATAGAAGGCAAAACAGTCATTTTAATAGATGATGTATTGTACACCGGCCGAACCATACGCGCTGCGCTGGATGCTTTGCTCGATTTTGGTAGGCCATCTAAAGTGGCATTATGTGTATTAATTGACAGGCGTTTTAGTAGAGAGCTACCCATTCAACCCGACTTTGCTGGCAAAGCCATTGACACCATTGTAACAGACCGGGTAAAAGTGAATTGGCGGGAAAAGGATGAAAAAGACGAAGTTGTTTTGGTGTAATTCACTAATTTTGATTTTTAATGAAACTATCTACCAAACATTTACTTGGTATCAAAGACCTTTTAAAAGAGGATATACAGCTCATTCTTTCAACTGCCACACAGTTTAAGGAAGTGCTTCAAAGACCAGTAAAGAAAGTACCCTCACTGCGAGACGTGACCATTGTGAATCTCTTTTATGAGAATTCAACCCGCACCAGAATGTCTTTTGAATTGGCAGAAAGAAGGCTTTCTGCGGATACACTTAATTTTACTGCCAGCAGTTCTTCTGCAGCAAAGGGAGAAACCTTATTAGATACGGTAAACAATATACTAAGCATGAAAGTAGATATGGTGGTGATGCGGCATAGTGCATCAGGAGCTCCCCATTTTCTAGCCAAATATATTCCCGCAGCTATTGTGAATGCGGGCGATGGTATTAATGAGCATCCAACCCAAGCATTGCTGGATGCATTTTCTATGCAGGAGAAATTGGGTACCCTAGAAGGGGTAAGGGTAGCCATTATAGGAGATATTATGCACAGTCGCGTTGCACTTAGCAATATGTATTTATTGCGCAAAATGGGAGCGGAGGTAATGGTGGTTGGTCCCCCCACTTTAATTCCAAAATATATAGGAGAAGCCCTTGGGGTTAAAGTAACGTATAATTTACAGCAGGCATTGCAATGGTGTGATGTGGCCAATGTATTGCGCATACAGTTAGAGCGACAGAATCAGCCGCTTTTTTCTTCCTTACGCGAATACAATCTTGCTTACGGCATCAAGCAGAAAATGTTGGATGAACTGGGGAAAAATATTATAATCATGCATCCAGGGCCCATCAACCGTGGTGTTGAAATGGACAGTGAAGTGGCCGATGGGCCTAATTCCATTATATTGAATCAGGTAGAGAATGGGGTAGCAGTTCGAATGGCGGTATTATACTTGCTAGCGGGCAGAGAGGGGTAGACTATTGAAAAAGCTTAAACACAAACGAACAAACAAACCAATATGCAACGCATTTGTCTTTTCCCCGGTACTTTTGACCCAGTTACTTTGGGGCATACAGATATCATTAATAGAGCACTTCCATTATTCGATAAAATAATTGTGGGTATAGGCATCAACTCCTCAAAAAATCCCATGTTTTCTGCGGAACAGCGCATGCAATGGTTTAATGAAATTTATGTGAATGAACCCAAAGTAGAGAGTGTGATTTATGATGGGCTGACCATTCATTACTGCAAAAAAATTGGTGCCAGATTTATACTCAGGGGCATCCGTTATGTAAGTGATTTTGAGTATGAGAAAACCATTGCAGACGCCAATAGAACACTGGACAATGAGGTAGAGACTATTTTTTTAACAGGGGAGCCCAAGTACACATCCGTTGCTTCTACTATTGTACGCGATATATTGCGCAATGGTGGCAATGCCTCTCCATTTCTTCCACAGGCGGTTATTAATTCACTATAAATTAAAAGAAAATACGCGCTACTTCCTGAATGCTGGGATAGGATTTTTTTAAATAGGCATCTCGGGTAATGGCATCTACCCATTCAATATCGGTAATATCTTCTTCTGTCTGCGGAATAAGTGTAGGGCTGCCTTTTACTTTCATGGCATACCAGTGACTTTCTTTAATCACTGGTTGTTGCAAATAATCGTCAAAATATTCGTGTTGTGTAATGGTGATCAAATCACCCAATTCAATATCAACTACACCCGTTTCTTCTTCTACTTCTCTTATGGCACAGGCTTCAATCGTTTCCCCATCATCTAACTTTCCTTTTGGTAAATCCCAGAAGCCCCTTCTAAAAATCATGAGTAGTTTATTCTCTCCATTTATTACCAATCCACCGGCTGCAATGATGCGCTTTTTTTCCATAAAAGCTAAGGTGCATTAAATTCTGTATTTCACCATTCAAAAAATGGATTTACTTTCGCAGCATGACAAATGAAAAAGCGGTTGCTGAGAAATTATTACAGGTTAAAGCGGTAAAACTGAGTCCATCCAGTCCCTTTACCTGGGCCAGTGGATGGAAGAGTCCCATTTATTGTGATAACCGAAAAGTATTATCGTTTCCTTATATCCGCGACTTTATTAAGAGTGAGCTCTGCAATATTATATTTGAAAAGTATCCGCAGGCAGATTTATTGGCGGGAGTAGCAACGGCAGGAATTCCTTGGGGAGCTATGGCGGCTGACCAGTTAAAACTGCCTTTTATATATGTGCGTCCCAAGCCCAAAGAGCATGGATTGGGAAACCAGATAGAGGGTGCTTTTGAACCTGGGCAGCGGGTATTGGTAATAGAAGATCTTATATCTACTGGTAAGAGTAGTCTCCAAGTGGTAGAAGTGCTGCTAGCAGCTGGCGTAGAAGTGATAGGGATGGTAAGTATATTTACTTATGGATTTGAAGCCGCCGCTAAAGCCTGTTCCGATGCGGGTGTTCCTACCAGTTCGTTGACTAATTATGGTACCCTAATAGATTTGGCTATTGAAAAAGGAATGGTATCGGCCACAGATAAAGAAACCTTGTTGGAGTGGAGTAAAAATCCAAGTGAGTGGGGTAGGAATATGCAATAAATATATTTTCATAAAAATAGTGAACCATGAAATACCTACTTATTTTTTTATGCAGTTTCTGCATTGCTAACTTGAAAGCACAGATGCCCAAACAGGAATGGGTAACCATTAAATCGGCCAATTTAAAGTGTTGGGAATGTAAAGTAATGCTAGAAAAATATTTGGTAGTGGAGAATAAGGCCAATATGGAATCGGGTATGATTCAATGGAAAATAAATTTATTGCAAGGCGAAATTAAAGTGCAGTATTGGCCTGATAGAACCAATGCTGCCATGATAAAAGCAGCGTTAAACAATGCAGGATTTGATGCGGATATTGATAAGGCAGAGCCAGCATCTTATGCCAAATTACCACCCATTTGTAAGCGTGCGGAGGAAGGTGGTGGTCCCCAGCCTAAAAAGCCCTGCCATATACAACCCTATAATTAAGGGTGGTTACTTTCATAAAAAATGCTAAAAGAGGCTAATGGATTGTTTGGTTTCATAGGTAAAGGGAACGGTCTTGTAAAACCCACTTTTGCCTGCTTTAACGGTGCCTTTTGCTTGAATAAGGACTTCTTTTTTAAACATCAGTTTAGCTGCATTTTTCATCAGGTTGCGCATATCAAGTTGAATGGTGGAGGGCAGTGTAAATTCACTCATTCTAGGGATATGCATGAGGGTATCGAGTTGAAATTTACCCAGATAGAGGCTGTCAATAAACACTTCACTATCCACTGTTTTCAGATCCATGCCAAAATTATTAGGGTTAAAATATACCAGTTCAAAGGAGAGGGTAGACTCGTTAAATCCCAGACTATTCAGTTTTATATTTCGGGTATCACGGTATTCAAAGTCTTTGGGTGTGGCGCAGGAAGCGACTAGAAAAATCAGCAATAATATATATACTTGAGCTAATTTTTTTATGCTTAGGTTTAATTTCTTCATGTATCGGTTATATGATTTAGGGTAAAGGGGTTAGAAAAAATAAGTGATTAAATGCCATTATTTGCAAAACTAGTTTATTTATTTAGGGTATATATGAAGGGTAGAACAAATAACTCAGATAGCTACTTATTTTTTCCAAATTTACTGGGCATCATTGGCCAATAAAGACAAGACAATAGGGTGTTTAGCCGTACCAGCTTCGGAACAGCTTCGGGGTTGAGGTGCTACAACCCTCGCTGGCAATGGAAAACCCCGACCCACACTCGAACAAGTCCCGAACAAAACAACGTTCAAGCCCTAAAAAGGGCTTTTTTTATGCGATAGTGTGTTGATATTCAATGCGTTAACAGGGGTGCTAGCACCCCCTAGCACCCTTTTGTATGAAAGGGGGGCAATAGTTTTGCATTTGTACAAAATCACCGGTGAACCCGTCTGCAGCGGGAAGTAAACCAAATTTTAAAACCATTCAAAAAAACAATCAGATGGGAACATTCAACAAAGGAATCCTAGGAGGATTCTCCGGAAAAGTAGGCAACGTAATCGGGAGCAACTGGAAGGGTAAAAATGTACTTCGCAGTTTACCGGTACGCAGCAGTAAAGACGCCACGGAGGCGCAGCTAAACCAGCAAGAGAAGTTTGGTTTGGTGATGGGTTTTATGAGTGGCATGTCGCCCTTGCTAGAGACCAGTTTTAAGGCTTATGCCAAAGGGGTTTCAGGTATTAATGCGGCCATATCCTTCAACCTACAAAATGCCATTAGTGGTATTGTTTCACCGTTCAGTATCAACTATGCTTATGCGTTGGTGAGCAGGGGCGATTTGCCCAATGTGCCTACTGCAACAGCAGTGGCAGAAACTGCCAATCGGGTAAAGTTTAGTTGGGCCAATAACCAAGGTTTTGGAAAAGCCAAGGGAACGGACAAAGCCATTGTAGTGGTTCATTGTGCTGCATTAAAGCAAAGTATTTATTTAGTAGGAGCCGCCGAAAGGGGTGTGCTTGTACAGTTGATAGATGCGTCTGCATTTAGTGGTGAAACGGTGGAGACTTGGTTGGCCTTTATAAGTGTCACTGGCTCGGTAGTATCGAACAGTTTTTATACGGGTTCGGTAAATATTGCGCCATAGTAAACACCATTATTTAACCATAAGTGCTGCTGCGCCAGCAGTGGCACTTATTAAAATGTAAAAAAATGAAGGAGATAATGAAAAGGGCAAAATCGCCCACCCCTTATTTTTTTGTGCGACTGCGTAATTTAGGGCTGGTATTTACCAGTATCTCGGCCGTAATATTAGCAGCGCCCATTGTTTTGCCAGCATTATTGGTAACGATAGCAGGCTATACCGCCGTAGCAGGTGGCATTGCCAGTGCTGTAAGCCAGTTGGGCATTAAAAGAGAGGAGTAGTAAAGAGGGGGGGGGCGTTTGCCCCCCTTTTTCCTGTCTTCCGCACTGGGACACCCAAAAATCAATTCCATTGAAACAATTTTTTTAAAATCCACTGTTCTTCTGTTAGAATAAGTGTCTTAGAGATAATATTCTTATTAATTGGTGTAGCTATTTTTATATCATAAACAGTTTTTGCAATATCAATTGCCTTTTCTGGGCTTAGGGTA
>JANMOT010000066.1:0-207593 GCA_031369485.1 Sphingobacteriia bacterium | reverse complement strand
TTTTATGGCTTTGGTTTACAAATAAATTCGTTTGAACAAAGAGGTATGAGGCGTGATATAAGGATTAATAGCTGGCCGGTTGGGAATGTTGGCTTTAGTCATGCATCCATGCCATTTTATATTTCTTCCAAAGGATACGGAATATTAATAAATACCTGCAGGTATACAACTTTTTATATTGCCTCACTAAAAAAAATGGATGCTGCAATTACTTCCTCCGATACTGCGGCAACTGAAATTAAATTAAGTACCGAAGCATTATATGGTAAAAACAATCTCGCTGAGGGAAAAGTAAATATAATTATTGCTGGTGCCGAAGGGATGGAAATCTATATTCTTAATGGTCCTACATTAAAAAATGTAATGCAGCGATATAATTTATTTTCCGGTGGTGGCTCTTTACCGCCATTGTGGGGTCTAGGTTTTCAATACCGAGCAAAAGCATCTTCCACCGCAGAGCAAGTACAAAAAATTGGCGATTACTTTAGAGAAAAAAATATTCCATGCGATGTAATGGGACTAGAATCTGGTTGGGAAACCAATGCCTATTCATCTTCATTTGTATGGAACAAAAGTAACTTCCCCAATCCTGAAAATTTCACACAAAGCATGATTAGTAAGGGGTACAAGGTTAACCTTTGGGAACATGCTTACACTGCACCCAACTCTCCCATTTACAAATCCATCGCTCCCTATTCTGCGAATTACAAAGTATGGAATGGTGCGGTGCCAGATTTTATTTTACCACAGGCAAAAACTATTTTTGGTAATTACCACAATGAACAGTTTATACAGAAAGGCATAGCTGCATTCAAATTAGATGAAAGCGATGGTGCAGATTATAAAGAAGCACATGCGGAATGGAGCTATCCAGATATAACCGAATTTCCTAGTGGAATAGATGGCATACAAATGCGGCAACTCTATGGTACGTTGTATCAACAAATGATGCATGATGTTTACAAAAAATACAACCGACGTACTTTTTTTGATGTAAGGTCGTCTTATCTTTTTTCCTCACCATTTTCTTCTGCGCTTTACTCGGATATGTATAGCCATGCAGATTATGTGCGGATGGTTTGCAACACAGCTTTTTCTGGTTTAAGTTGGTCACCAGAACTTAGGGAATCTAAGAATGATGCAGACCTTATCCGCAGGATACAAACAACAGTAATGTCATCGCATATGGTGGCAAATTGCTGGTACTTGAATATGCCTCCTTGGCTTCAATACGATACGGATAAAAATGTAAAAGGCGAATTGTTAACCAACGCCAGTGAACTAGAGCACATAGCTAAAAAGATGATCAATATCCGAATGTCATTACTACCTTATATATATGCAGCTTATGCAAAATACCATTTTGATGGTACACCAGTTTTTCGTCCGCTTGTGATGGATTATCCCAAAGATATACATACTTGGAAAATGGACGACGAATACATGATGGGAGAAAGTATTCTTTGTGCTCCTTTTATTGACAGTAGTTCTACCAGAACTGTTTACTTCCCTTCAGGATTGTGGTTCGATTTTAATACAAATAAAAAATACTACGGTGATAGTACCTACCAAATTAGCATGGAGTTGAATGAAATACCTATGTTCATTAAAAATAATACTATACTTCCATTGGCTAAGCCATTGCAATATATTGCCGATTCATCGGTATTTGATATAACTTGCAAAATCTACGGACAGCCTTCGACGACTTTTAATTTATTTGAAGACAATACTTTTAACAATGATTTTGAAAAAAATAATTTTAACTGGATTACATTACTTTGGAATGGCACAAAAGGAAAGATATTAAGGACTGGAAACTATAAAAGCAAACTGTATCAAATTATTGGATGGGAAGTAATAAAATAATACTGCTAATTGAAACAAATAAAATCAAGAAAAATGAAATTATTCTTTATATACCTTGGTGTATTATTTAATATTACTACAAATACACAGGCGCAATCATCGAAAAAAGTAACCATCCTTTTTGATGGTAAAACATTTAATGGATGGGAAGGGGATACTGTTAATACTTGGAAAATTGTCGACAAAGCTTTAATGGGTGGAAGTCTTATCAAAACAGTACCGCATAATGAATTTATTGCAACTACGGAAAGCTTTGGAGATTTTGAACTGTCGCTTGAATTTAAAATAATCGGAACTGGATTTGTTAATGCAGGTGTTCAGTTTCACAGTGAACGTTCAATAAATCCTGCTTATGAAATGATTGGCTATCAGGCCGATTTGGGCGATGGTTATTGGGCTAGCCTATACGATGAATCTAGAAGAGACCTTACCATTGTACAGCCTGACAATGAATTGATAAAAAAAATTCTTAAGCCAGCCACTTGGAACCGCTTTAAAATAAAAAGTGTGGGAAGAAGAATATGGATATGGCTAAATGATGTGCAAACTGTGGATTATAGTGAACCAGACAAAAATATAGTCCATAAAGGTAAAATTGCCCTACAGGTACACGGTGGAGGAAAGGCTTTGGCTGGTTACAGGAATATTAAGATAATAAGGTTGTAGGTTTTTGCAGAAATTTCTATCACTATCGCAATACTATATACATCCTAAAATAGATTTTTATCTTTTAATAGTTTGCTTTCCAGCGTGTAAGGATATTTTTTCTCCATTCCACCAAAATTCTCCCGCCGTGTTATCGGGTAGTGTCAATATAGCTTCCACACCTCCGCTAGCCATCTTTTTTACATTCACTTCAATCATTCCTTGAGGATGAGGCATTATCCCTTTTGCAAAATCTAGCCCCCCTAAATTAGGAGCTATTACCACCATTTTAAAACCAGCACTTCCAGGTGTTACTCCAAGCACTGTTGCCAAAAGATCGTAATTGGGACTAGCACTCCATGCGTGACAATCAGAGCGGCTTGGCTCGGGTTTTTCAGCAAAAGTAGTGAGCCCAATAGCTAGCATATTACGCCAAGGAGTAAGCATGGAAACATAACTATTTCCAAGACCAGCTATTTTCATTGCTTGATTCAAATAAAATCTATAATAAACTGTGCATTGTACAATATTGGTATCAGCAACAGTACGCCTCATCAAATCAGCATAATTAATATTTGCCATATTGGTAAGCACAGCTAGTGTATTGGCGTGTTGACTAAATTCTAATTTGTTGGGCAAACTTGCTAGCATTTTTTTATCCTCATCCCAACATAATAAATAGGTGCTTTGCTTTAGTGAATTTTCAATTGCTGTATATTCTCTGGCAACATCATCCATTCCAAATGCTGCAAATAATTCAACCGCCTTATGAATGGCATACACAAACTGCAAAGTATGGATAGATGAGTTTCCTTTTTCAGCACCAACAGGCAACCCCCTTAGTTCCTCATCATCAACCGAAGGCCATTCTTTTGGCCAATCCACAAAATTCCAAAATGGTAGTGCACCCAACATACCTGTTTTTGGGTCTATTTTATTTTTATGCCAATCCAATACTTCCTTTATACTGGCAAGGTATTGCTTTGCAAAATCGGGGTCTTGCTTGTGCATCCAGTGGTCGTGGATCATCATAGTCCAGAACAACGAAAAAGGAGGTATCACCTGCTTAAATCTTGTAGGATAACGACTTAGCGTAAGCCCTTCATCAATGCGTGAATCATAAAATTGGGTGATAGCGTTTTTCATCAACCGGTCGTCGCCTGATACATACAAAGATATTAAGGCTTGGATTCGGGTATCACCCACATATTGGAGTTGCTCGTGGTAAGGGCAATCCATATAAGTATCAAAAGCGCATAATCTTGCAGTACGCCAGCCTGTTTCCCATATTTTTTTTAAACTGGTATCGCTGCTTTCAAAACTGGCAAGTTCTTTAAACGGATAAGCCGTAAATTTTGAAGTAAAACTATGAATGAAGAGGGGTTCTAAATAATTATCTATACTAATTTCTACATACCTAAATGTGCGGTAATAAAGCGGGCGGTAAAAGAAGTTACTGTCGCCATTCGGGTAAATAATATCTGTAATGCCATAAACTATTTTATTATTTATTTCATTGCGATTACCCTTATTATCTTGTTCTATATTAATATACGGAGCTTCCATATAAGTAAGTGTAATCTTGGCGCCCTTGCCACCGCCAAGCATTAATTCTGGATAGGCCGTAGTAAGGTATTGCTGGTCGACCAAAATTTTTACTTTACTCCAAGGATTAATTTGTAGACTTCCTTTTCCATGAATAAAATTTTCAGATAATGGCATATTTTCCATTTTCCGAACCTTAGCAAAATTTTGAGACACTTCTTCGGTAAGCGGAATAAGCCTTTGAACCATTCTTCTCTTTGAGTTATCAGTTACTCCAACTGGAATTGCCACTTCAGAAACAATGGCTTGTGAAAATACTTGCTCACTGGCATCATATTCTGTCCATTTAGCTGGATAACGGGCTGCAAAAAAATACTCAGAGGCACCCAAAAATTTATACTCCCCAAAAATGGGTGTATAGGCAGCATTCTCCATCGCTTTCCAAGTGGTATCAGTATTCACCATTTCTTCAGCTCCGGTGTTGCCTTGCACTAGAAGACCAGTGCTATAAGTTTCTTGCCAAATCGGTCTCATATCGCCCTGATGCCATACTACAACAGCTAGTATATTCTTTCCCTTTTTAAGATATCTAGCAATATCTAAACTCTCGAATTGCCAATGAGTCACATCACCTTTTGCCGGGCCCATACAAACACGGTTACCATTTACAAACAACCAATATTTATTATCTGCAGAAATATGTATGATGAATTTTGAAGGTTTTTTTATAAGCTCAACCTTTTTTCTAAAATGATACACGCCATATTCAGAGGTCGAATTAGCATATTTGATCCAATGTGCATTCCATTTTTTGGTAGCTAAAACCGGATTCATCTCTTGGGTAAATTGTGAAAAAGAATAGCAACATTGCAATGCCATTATAAGAAATATAGTAATTTTTTTACTTTTGTAAATCGACTTAGGAATTGAATATCGCATTTTAGAAATTGAGTCTCTTTTTTTATAAGTTAATGGCGAGTAAAAATTGATTTAGTCAACAGCAATATAGACTAATTAAAAACAATCAGTAGGAGTTGTTGTACCATATTATTCGAATAACTAAACCACTTATTAAAATTACAAGGTAATTAATACTATAATCCTATTTTAAAGTAGTAATTGAAAAAATACTTCTTTCTTTTAATGATACTTTTAATTCATTACCTACAAGTTTTATATTTTCTGTTAATACAAAATTTTCATGTCGTGTTGTTCTGTAATTACTTATTGTTTTATCTAAAGCTTTTAAAATAGCTGGCAATTGAATAGTTAGTGCCACATCAGATTCAATCAGGTTCATCCCTGTTACCGTAAAGTCTTTTCCATCAGGTGAAACAAATGCCATCAGTTTAATATTTCTTAAATATCCTGAATGCCATCTGTACACATAATTCATTGCTTTTTTATTTTCTGGTATGGTGATTTCTATCCTTTTCCAACCCGGTCTTACATACTTATAAATATGTTTGGCAGCATAAAACCTATGCTTAGGCGTATATGTCCAATCGGTTGAATCGGTTTTTATGATTCCGTATTTTGACCATGCCTTATCGTGTTTATGAACATTATCCCAAGCATCCCATTGTTGTGCCAAATTAACTCCTTCCCTTAATGCCCTTAGCAATCTTCGTTGACAACGCCATGCAAATTCCCACTCTATTTCATCGGTTTGATCTAAATCACCATATTCGGTTAACCAAATATGGGCATTCTTATAAGCAGTAGTTTTTATACTATCGATTGTTTGTCCAATAGTACTATTTACATCATACCAATTATCGCCATCTCCTTCATCACCATTGCCATAAGTATGCCCACTGATTGCAAAAGTTTGTGATGCCAATGACTTGTCTGCAATAAAATACCTGATACGATGCGGAAAAAAACTACCATCACAAAAAACAATATATTTCAGGTTATCTAAGCCATACTCCTTGAATTTTTTTATAATTGCTTTAAAAGCCAAAGTTTTATTTTGGGGGCTAATGCCTGGCCCTTCAACAGTACCATCAAAATCGGTTTCGTTAAAAGGTGAATAAAATTCAAAATCTAATTTTTCTTTTTCTCTTGCCCACTTTACCATGGTAGCCTGCATTTCAGCGTAGGCTTCATAATTTTCCAGTTCCTTAGTTCCTTTTTTATTCCATAGATCAGGTACAATACCACTCACATTCATATAGGGTTTAACGCCTTTACTATTAAAATACCTGAAAGTTTGCCAAGCATCTGTAAATATTTTACTGGTGTACACTTCTTTTAAATAAGCTTCTGGCCATTTTCCAATCGAGTTCATTTTTGCGGGGTCAAGCCACAAACCATTTCCAAAACAATCTAAACGAATGGCACTACAACCCAAATCGTCAACCAGTAAATCAATGGCTTTTTTTAAATTACCATCCCGCCACTGATCTGGGTTAACATTTACACCAAACCCATCAATAACCTGAAAAACACTATCAGCATTTAATATGATTTTCTTTTGGACTACTGTATCATTTTTTTCGGTTTTATCTGCATAGCCTGCTTTCGTTTCACAACTCATAAAATAGAAACTAGTACCCACCAATACTGAATAAAAAAAGTTTTTCATTGTGCTGATTTTTAAATGTTAACGCTTTTCCTTTTTTTTATTTTGTTTGTTCTGTATCATTTCGGCCGAATAAATGCCAATAAAATGAGACCTTAACACAGATGCCCTTGCCGTATCCTCCCCTTCCATATAAATAGCAATAGCTTTTGAAGATTGCATGGGCATATGACAGTTAATACAGTTTGTTGCAATTGATTTTACACCCTTATGTGTACTGCTATTTTTAAAATTTTCTGTATTGGTATTATGGCAACTAATACAGCGTGTAGAAAATAAAGCCAAATTACCCCTTTCATTTTCATGAGTATTATGGCAGGTATTACAGGTCATAACACTACTGTTCTTAAAGCATTTACTTTCTTGTAATAATCCATACTGGTCTCCATGAACTTCTGCTTCATCGCTTGCGATGATTGGCTTAAAACCAGTATTTTTACGAAAATATTGTGCAAGGTTTTTCCCTACAGTAAAACCAAAGGAAGGTCTGGTTTTTTGCAATTTTCCAGCGTGACATAAAGCACAAGCATCCAGTTGATGCTGGCGCGACAATGCCGCAGGATTTACCACAAATTTTGCTTTTTTTTCTTCCGGATTTTTTGTGTGGTACTCAATATGCTGAGCAGATGGCCCATGGCAATTTTCACAACCTACACCCAAAATCATTTTATTGGTATCAAAACCTTTAGGCTCCATTGCAGTGCCGCCCATACCTGCTGCGTATGTTGCGTGACATTCAAGGCATCGGGCTGTTATTAATCGATCGGTTAAAATTCTATTACTCATAAACCCAGGACTATTGGCCCATTGACCCGCTGCAGTAAAATAGGAGACAGGCAGCTGATAAAAACTGTTTTGCCGATTGGTAATATAGGATTGACCAATTTTTCCTGAGCCTATTACCATATCAAATTGCATGGCCATTTTTTCTTGCTCTTTATAATATATTGTTTGATACAGTCCACTGTCTCTTTTCTCCATTGCTACTTTCAGTAATTCAGTGTACAACAAAATATTTTTACCTTTATCAAAACTTCCTTTTATATTTTTTTCCTCCGCAGGCATTGATGTAAAATGATGTGCTGTTTTTGCGTACTGATCGTAAATATCCTTGTGGCAGGATGCACATTTTTCAGACCCAGCATAGTCTTCAAAAACAGGTGAGTTTTTTTGTGTTGTATTGTTTTCAGAAATACACTTCGAGAGCAAACATACAATAGCAGTAATGGCAAATAATACCAAAAAAATGCGTTTGTATTGTGTACTCATTTTCATTGATGTAAATTTTTAAATATTAGTCATTTCCATTTTACCTGCCGCTGCTCTTTTTTATTATTGGTTATTTCTATGCTTTTCATATTGGTATTTGTAATAATAAGGTTTGCCGATTGCGATAAAAAAGAACTACCAAAATACAGTTCCTGTTTACGTTTCGTGCCATTTTTATAAGTGATAATTGCATACAAATCAGACGGTAATAGTTGCACAATATTACCCCCATTCTTTGTTGAAAATAATTTTAAGCTTCCTTTATTCTGGCTTGCTGCCAGCATATAGCTATTGTTCGCACCGCGTAATGCTACCAATGCTTTTCCGTCTCCGGGAATATAAATACCCGACTGCTGAATGCTAAGTGGTTTAAAGTTTCCTTTTCCATCGCCTTTTAAAATCAGCCCATTCAATGCATCGTATCTACCAGTTCCCACTTCAGTTCCATAATCGTTGCCATTCACCATTATATCTAAATTTCCGTCCCCATCAACGTCTTCAGCAACCATACCATACAGCGGCGCAAACTGTGCCTGTATGGGCAAGATTTTTATTTCAAACTTACTGTTGCCCAAATTATTAATATAACAGGATTGTAAGTTGTTTGCCATTAAACTGTATGCTTGTTTTTTCATAGCTGGCGTAAGTAAAGAATCAATGGTGGCTAAAGCATATTTATGGTACTTGGGGAACCTTCCTCGCATTATAATCATTTGTTTGGCCATATCATCCCTACCAAATGCAGGAAATTCCTTCCTGCTTCCATCGGTGGCAGGAAGAAATAATGTAGGAATGGCATCATAGCTTCCATTCACGTCAAAATCTGCGGCATAAATATGAGCCGGATATTCCTTGCTTACTCGGTAATAAGAGTTGGTGCCGAGATTACCCGCTATATAATCAATATCACCATCATTGTCAAAATCACCAGCAGTAATACTATTCCACCAACCTAACTCATTGGCAATGCCTGATGCAGCAGTAATATTTTCAAATTTTCCTTGATTGTTTTTTAAGATAGTGATAGGCATCCACTCACCAGCTAATATTAAATCTGGCCAACCATCATTGTTAAAATCGCTCCAAATAGCATCACATACCAGCCCAATATTCAGTAGGCTTTTTGCAACAGAAGCTGTTACATCCGTGAATTTTGGCTTTCCTTTTTTAGCATCATTTCTAAAAATAAAACTAGAAACAGCCTGCGGATATTTACCCGGAATTAACCTTCCGCCTACAAATAAATCAAGATCGCCGTCCTTGTCGTAGTCAGCAGCTTTTACACAAGATTTACTCGTTAAATTTAGTGGTAATGCAGTGGTATCTTTTGTAAAATTACCCTTCCCATCATTTATAAAAAGCCTGTCTTGAAATCCTTGGTAGCCTTCTGCAAATTCACTGCTGCCCGATACAAGATAAATATCATTATCGCCATCACCGTCTGCATCAAAAAGCAAGGGACCCATATCTTCTTGTAATTTATCGTACTTACTTGCATTGGGAGATATTTGTTTTTGAATAAATATTCCATTGGTTTGTTGCAGAAAATAAGTTTCATATTGCAGATAGGCAGTCCCTACAAAAATATCATCTAGACCATTGCCATCAATATCTGCAACAGCCAATGAGGGGCCATATTGCGACAGTTTATGCGGCAACATTTTCTGAAGATTAAAATCTACATGATCCATTTCTTCACTGGTAAATTTAAGTAATGCCGATTCAGTAATTTCTTTAAACAGTCCAATATTATTTAGCTTTGTAGTAAAATAATTGGTTGTTCTAGTAGCTTGATTGATATTTACTTTTAAAAGTTGGTTTGAATTTATATTCTTCAGCAGTTGTTGCTTTCCATTGGGCCAATCAATTACAATACTATCAATTTTTTTGGTATTACCTAAACCAAAATGCGCATTAAAATCTACCGTAGATAAGTACCCTCTATAAGGGGAATGTTCATACACTTGTATTTTATTAGAATCGTAGTATATGGATACAAATGCTCCCAGTGCATCAGTATTTTTAGCGTCTCCTTTAAATTGAATTTTGAGGTAGTTGATGTTTTCTTTCTTTTTTTC
This sequence comes from Sphingobacteriia bacterium, assembly GCA_031369485.1. GTDB lineage: Bacteria > Bacteroidota > Bacteroidia > Chitinophagales > Chitinophagaceae > Sediminibacterium. The sequence goes on along the minus strand of JANMOT010000066.1, from coordinate 197,600 downwards.
ACTGTTATTTTTGTAAATAAAAGGTTCATCATTAATATTATTAACCACATAATCTAGGTCCCCGTCGTTGTCAAGATCTGCATAAGCGGCACCGTTTGAAAAGGAAGGCTGTTTCATTCCCCAAGATTCGGTTACATCTTTAAAAATGAGATTGCCATCGTTTTTAAAACAATAATTTGGAATCTTTACTTGCGGCATTTGTTTCACCACTGTTTCTTTACTGGCAATTTTTACGGCATTGTCTCTATAGTTGATAAAATCGTTGTCGGTAACATCTCTGGGAAATCCGTTGGAAACCATCAAATCACGAAATCCGTCGTTGTCAAAATCAGCTAGCGAGGGCGTCCAGCTCCAGTCAGTTTCAGCAACACCTGCTAAAAAAGAAATTTCGCTAAAAGAAGGGTCACCCAAACTGTCGTTTTGCAAGGGGCGGGAGCCATTATTTAATTGCAAAGTATTTCTGGTGTATTGATACAAATAACCATAAGTATCATTCATCATAAATGCATTGTAGTTATTGCCACCAAAATTTTGTTTTTTCTTTAGGTTGTCTGGGGGCTGCATGTCCATAGCTACAATATCTACCAGTCCATCATTGTTGATATCTGCCACATCATTACCCATTGCAGACATGCTGGTATGTTTAAAGTAGTTGGCAGCTTTATTGGTAAAAGTTCCGTTCTTATTATTAATATAGAGCAGGTCTTCGGCTATATAATCATTGGTAACCAGTATATCTTTCCATCCATCTCTATTGATATCCGTGATATTCAAACCCAATCCATACCCTTCAATGGTGATGCCACTCTGAACAGATATATCTGTAAAAAAAGGATGGTGCAAACTATCATTCATATTATTCTGGAAAAGCCTTCCTGTGTTTCGTGTTTTTGTCTCCAATACCTTCGCTCTAAATATACCTGGATAAAAAGCAGTATCGGGTTTGTTGTTTAGTAAATAAAGATCTAAATCACCATCGTTATCGCAATCAAAAAAAGCAGCACTGGTGCTATTTCCATCATTATCTATTCCATATTCTTTGGCTGCTTCCACAAAATATGGAATGCCGTTTTTAATTGTTTTATTTACGTACAACAAATTCCTTCGCCTAGCAGGATCTTTGTATTTTGTAGCACAAATATAAATGTCTTTTAATCCATCATTGTTGATGTCTATTACCGATACATTGTTGCACCATCGGCCTTCACCTGTTACGCCGGCCTCATTGGTGATATCTGAAAATTTCATATCACCTTTATTCAAGTATAATTTATTGGACACCAGATTGGCTGTAAAATACATATCAGTAAGCCCATCATTGTTGAAGTCTGCCAGTGCAACCCCACCACCATTAAAAACATACTCATAGTCGAGAATATTTATACTGTCTTTTTCTTGGATGATATTTACAAAATTTACACCTGTTTGGCTAGAGGGCAGCGCAGTAAAAAGAGTATCTCTTTTGCAAGAAGATAATAACAGCATTGCAGAAACTGTAAAGCAAATACAATAAAAAAGATATTTCATGCTTAGGTAGAATAAATATTCAAAAAGATCAGCCAAAATTGAAAGTGAAGTTACCCATATACTTCTCAATAAAAACAGGTTGCTCATTACTGAACAACCTGCATTTTTCCATCCACGATTGATTGCCAAACAGCTTATAAAATAAATTAATAGCCAGGGTTTTGTTTCATTAAGGTATTGGTATTCATTTCTCTTAATGGGATGGGCAACGTATATTTATTATCGTTCCATGATAAGTTAGCTGTTGATACTTTACCATAAAAATCAGCTTCACTTTTACCCATTCTCCAGCGACATATATCAAACCACCAAGTTCCTTCCGCAAATAATTCAGCCCATTTCTCATATTTTAGGGGGTCATTTCTAAGTGCAGGATCAGTTGCTTCTGTGGCGGCTGTTAAACTTGAATAGTCGTGAATACCTGCAATATCTACATTTGCTTGACCATAAGCCCTGCGATGTACTTTATTAATATATTCTAGTGCCATTACATTTTGTCCTGTTTTAGTAAGTGCTTCGGCGTACAAAAGGTAAACTTCTGCAAGTCGGAGAATATACATATTATGACCGATGGATATATTTCCAGCCCAAACAAAAGCGTCTTGTAAAACGTATTTTTGAAAACACCATGCCTGAATTTTATCCAATGAAACTCCATCACCAGGCATTTTAGCAGAAGCCCTAGTAACATTATCCCAACGCAATGAATCTAAATAAGGTTGAAAAGCGTAAACCCAAAGCCTAGGATCAACAGTTTTGTTGTTCCTAGCGGTGCGAGACTCAGCTAAATATGCCGGAGCTTTCAACTCGGCAGGAGTTATTGCGGTTCCAGTAAATCCAAACCTAGATAAGTTTTTCTCGTGAACAAAGTAATTACCAAATCCATTTTTACCAGTTGAACCGTCTTCATTTATAACAGCTGGTGCAATATAAATATTGAGGCGTGTACCCACATTGTCAGAAACACTCCAACCGCCACTTTGGTCAGCAACTACATTTAATTCAAATAAACTTTCATTGTTGAATTCGTTTTTACCACCAAACATATCCTTGAATTGATTAAAAGGGAGAAGAGATTTACCGCTTCCATCAATTACTTCTTTTAATTTGGCACTTGCCAATGCCCATTGTTGGGTATAGATATAAGCTTTACCCAACATGGCTTTTACAGCCCAACCACTGACTCTTGCTATATCGTCTCCAGACCAGGTCTTGGTTTTTAATATGGCTTCAGAAGCTTTTAATTCGTCAATAATATATATCCATACCTCGCCAACCGTACTCCTAGCCACCTGTGTTTCTGCTATAACTGTGGCTAATTTTTTTATGATCGGCACGCCCATTTTGGCTTTGTCCGCTTCCGCTGTAATCATGGTCTCTCCATAAGAGTTTACCAAGATCATATAGTTCCAAGCCCTTGCAAAGCGAATTTGGCCTTCAATTAAGTCAATACGTTCCTTATCAGCAGCACTAAGATTTGGGTTTTTAACCTTATACTTTTCTATATCGTTTAGGGTATTTATACATTTGGCAATATTTTCATAGTGCTTCTCCCACAACACTCCAACGGCTTGATTCGTTTTATCGAATTCAATTTGGGTTGCTGCATTAAAACTAAGATCCTGATAGGCTTGATCGGCACTGTGATCGCGGCTGATGGCAAAAAATCTATACCAATCTGCGTCGTAATATCCAGCTCGGAACCGACCATAAATATCATTCAATCCCATATTTAAATCATCAATTGATGCTGGATAATTATCCGCGGAAAATACATTTGGATCCGTTACATCTAAAATGCCTTTTTTGCAAGAAACAAATGTAATTGTTGAAACAGTGCATAAAGCAAGAACCAATCCCCAGAACTTTCTATTTATTTTCATATAATTTTTTTAGAGTATTATTAAAAATTAACGTTAAAACCAAGCGCTAATAATCTTGTAGAGGGATAACGCCCATCGCTATTATCAATACCCCGGCTTCTTACACCACCTGCAATTTCTGGATCGTAGCCCTTGTATTTGGTTATAACAAAGAGGTTATCTGCCATCACGAAAAACCTTGCAGAGGATATACCAGCAAATTTGGTGAGTTTATTGGTGAAATTGTAGCCCAACTGTATATTACGCATTTTTAAGAATGAACCATTTTGTACGTGATAGCTAGAAACCTGACTCCAGTTGTTGTTGGGGTCTCTTCCACCTACGTCTGGTGTGCCTTGTGGATAATAGGAACGAGGAACGCTTGTTACTCCATTTCCATTAAAAAAAGAGGTATTAAAAATATTACTAGTGGTATTGTAATCACCAAAGAAATTATGTCGGTACGATGCTTGTGCATTATAAATATCTACCCCCATTACTCCAGTTAGCAACATACTTAAATCAAAAGACTTGTACTGCACACTTAAATTAATGCCATAGGTTAATTTGGGCCAAGGGTTACCAATATAAGTTCTGTCATCTTCATCCATTTGACCATCACCAGTTAAGTCTTTGTATATCAAGTCTCCCGCCCTAGGCGTATAGGCACCCACTTTAGGGCCCTTACTTGCATCAGCATCGGTTTGGTAAATGCCGTTGGAAATCCAGCCAAAAAACTGACCCAATGGTTGTCCCGGCTCTGTTTTAGATACAGGAGCATCACCGTAAAAATTATTTAAATCACCATCAAAAAATACACCCCCAGCTTTGGGATCCAGCGTAATTAATTTATTGGTATTATAAGCACCGTTAAATCCTATACTATAACTAAGGTCTTTGTTGATACGACCATTGTAATTTATCAATAATTCAATCCCCTTATTGCTCATTTGACCTATATTCAGTGGTAATTGGTCACCTTGACCAGCCGATCCGGCAATAGGAACATCATAAATCATCTTCTTGGTTTGTCTGGAATAAAGATCAATAGATACCGTGAGCGCATTCTTTAAAAAAGACATATCCGCCCCAATATTAGCACTTGCCACTTCTTCCCAACGAATATCGTTATTGCCCATTCTGGTATTGATGTTGAAACTGGTTAAGATTGGTCCATTCGCTCCCATTACCGCAGGATAACCCGAAGTATATGAATTTACAAATAAGAAGCTTTCCACATCACTATTGCCCAATGTACCATAGGTAGCTCGGAGTTTTAGGTATGAAAATATTTTAGCACCCTTCATAAAGTTTTCATTAATCAGTTTCCAGCCAACAGAAACAGAGGGAAATACCCCATATTTATTATTGGGGCCAAAAGCGGTAGAAACACCATCTCTCCTTATATTGGCAGTGAATTCATACTTATCATCGTAATTATAAGTGGCTCTTCCAAACATAGAATTTCTTCTATATACGTCTGATCCACTTCCAGATAATCGGTTATTTGCTGTAGTTAGTTGACTTACAAAACCAAAGTCACGATTTAAATTAGCATTGGAAAAATCAGCATATCCCGAAATATTATCTCCTTTTGACCGCAAGGCCTCATATCCTGCTAGTATAGCAAAATCATGTTTGCCTATTTTCTTTTCATAATTAATGGTAGTATTTCCTAAAAAGTCGAGGCCCTTGCCATATCCTTTCCCAAATCGTGTAAAGTCTCTTCTTGATTGACCCCAATCGTATCTAAAATTAGAATAGTAAAAATCGTCGGATGAATATTTTAAAGCTAGATTTTGACGAATCTTTAGACCCTTAATAATTTCTAACTCTGCATATACAGCAAGGTTGGCGGTGTAATTATTGTTTCTATTGTAATTTACCATTTCTTGCGCAAAATCATTGCCGCCTTGGAAATAGCTGGGAGTTCTACCCCAACCACCGCCAGATACATTGGTAGGATCAAGTACTTTCATGATCGGTGAACTGCGGAAAGACATTGCGCCTTGGTTGGGTAGATTGGTTGGGTTTTCATTTTGAGAACTCAGGTAAAAATTTTGACCCACTTTTAAATGCGAATTAATTTTATGATCGGAATTGATTCGGATCGTGTAACGTTTCACAAAATTATCAATTCTTACCCCCTGCTGGTCATTGTAACCAAGCGACATATAATAAGTTGACTTATCATTGCCACCCGCAATGGATGCGGTATAATTTTGTTCTAAACTATTGTTGTAAAGATTGTTAAACCAGTTGGTATTTGGCAAAGCTGCCCTTCCACTTGCGGGACCAAAAAAAGCGTCGGCATCATCTCCATTGGCAATTCTAGCAGTAATAAATTCGTCTTTAGAAAGTAATCGAGGAAGATTTAATGCTTTCCTAGAGCCAACAGTGGCATTGGCACTAACCAATAGTTTTCCAGCTTTACCCTTTTTAGTAGTTACTATAATTACGCCACCCGCCGCTGCTGCACCGTAAATGGCTGCTGCGCTAGCGTCTTTCATTACTGAAATATTTTCAACATCTTGCATATTGAAACTGTTGCCAGCATCGGTAAATGGAATTCCATCCACCACATACAAAGGACCAGTACCACGGATATTAACTGGTCCACGGATAATAATAGAGGGGCTTGCGCCTGGTGCTCCATTGTCGCCAGAAACAAATACCCCTGCAATTCTTCCCTGTAAGGCTTCTGCTACACTTCTTACAGGCAAGTTCTTGAGCACCTCTCCCTTTACAGAAGCGATGGAACCCGTTATATCTTTGCGCTTTTGTGTACCATACCCAATAACAACTACGTCTTCTAAAGCATTCACAATAGTAGTAAGTTCTACTTTAAACGTTTTATTTTTCCCAACCGCAATTTCTCTAGAACCATGCGCAATGCTGGTAAATACCAAGATTTCATTTTCATCTGCCTCAATAGTAAATAAACCATTCTCATTGGATACAGCTGAGCGGTTTGTGCCTTTTACATTAATGCTAACTGAAGATACTGGTTCACCTTTTTCGTTTACAATAGTTCCTGAAATTGGAATAGGGGCTGGAATTTCTGCATTTGCTAGAACATTTATTGGTGTTGAACTAACAGTATTGTTGTAGATAACTACTTTTGTTCCCACTTCCACAAAAGAAAGATTGGTATTTTTTAGGAGTTGTTCTAAAACTTCCTGTACCGATGTCTTTCTAACCTTGAAAGAAGCAGCATTAAAAATATTCAATTCTTCAGGATTAAAAGCAAATTGAATATCTGTACTTTTTCCTATTTGTTTTATACATTCATTCAAAGTTTCGCCACTGAAGCGAATTGAAATTTTAGTTTCTTTTAGCTTTTGGGCATAGCCTGGGGACGCAATAAGTAAAGCGTTGAATAGGCATAGCGTCATTGCTACTATAAATGTTGACCTCATAAGGAAAACAGTTGTTTTGGAGAGTTTTTTCATCATAAAGCTACTTTAATTTTGGTTTGAAATCGTTAATAATGACAATGGCAGGAAGGTGTACTGGAGATTTATTGGCAAATCAAGTTTAGATGAATACGATATAAGGCATCGTATTTTAATAACATGATTTAGCAAGGAGTTAATATTTTGGGCAAGCATATTCGCAATAGTTTATAAATGCGTTTAGAAGAGGCAATCAAAAAAGTTTAACAATTGAAATATAATGTTGTACCATGGCATCAGATTTTTTTTAACAAATACCTGAAAACCAAATCTAATATTACATTTTACAGTCAATTACAACCTTTTACTATAACAATCGATAAATAGACTTATACCATAACAGCATACAAATGAGTAAAAATATTTTACATTGTCTTTTTATTGCATATATATTCTTTTCAGTAAAAACATGCTGATTAATTGTTTAAACAAAAATTAATTGAATACGCTTATTGAACTCATTTGAATAAACAGCTTTACATATATCTACTATCTAATTAGGTCGACTAAAGGGAAGGAATTTGTTTCAACTGAATATATTATTTTCTATTCTAACGATTGAAATAGGTAGAAAGATGAATAAAGTAGGTATTATTGTACTGGATTAGCTTTACGATGCCATTAATCTTACCATAAACTACTGTGATGACGGATTTTTCTGATTATGAATTAATAAAATTAATTAGGGAGCAGGATGACAAACAAGCTTTTCAATTGTTATACAATAGATATTGGTCTAAATTATTTAATCTAGCTCTTTTAAAAATACATAACCAAGATGAAGTAAGTGATATTATTCAGAACCTTTTTGTTGCTATTTGGATAAAGCGTAAAGAGTTAAATATAAACAACAATGTTGATTTGTATCTATATAGATCTTTAAAAAACAGAATCATTAATTTTTACAAACGCAAATATCTTACAGATGATAAAATAGACCAGCTTTCAAAAACAATGTCTGGAAAAACAGAATCAGAGGCAGAAAATATATGTGCTTACAAAGAAATTGAACTGGTTATTAATCGTGAAATAGCTAGTATGCCTAATAAAATGAAGCAGGTTTATTTACTTAGCAGAGAAGAGCGGTTGTCGTCTAAAAATATAGCGGATATGCTCTCTCTATCTGATCAAACTGTTCGAAACCAAATTTCTAAAGCAATTAAACGAATCAAGTTAACTCTTGAAAAATACAATGTTGTTAATAATTAATTCTGCCTCAAACAAACAAAATGCGTTACGATAAAAATTATATAGCTGGAATCATCATCAAAAATGAACACGACGCCTGTTCATCAGAAGAACTGTTGATATTGGAGAAATGGTATCAAAGTCTAGATGATAATACTCAACAACTTGATGCACCTGCCATCCAAGATTTAGTTAAAAATAAAATTTGGTCTGAAATAACATCAAAAATTGATGCTAAAGAAAATGAAGCAGTATCAGCTAAAGTGGTTCCACTTCATACAAAGCGGAATTTGTTTTTCTTTGCACGCATAGCTGCTGTATTAATTCTAATTGTTGGTGGTTATACCGCATATAATTGGCAAACAGGTGCTAAACAAACTGATACCATAAAGTATATCAGTAAAGTAAATACCACTGGTAAACCCATGAAGATCATTTTACCAGATAAATCCTTAATCTGGCTTGAAACAAAATCTTCTATCAGTTATCCTGATCATTTCACCAAGAACAGGGTTGTTTTTATGGACTCTGGAAAGGCTTTTTTTAATATTGCACACGACGCTTCCAAGCCATTCATTGTAGAATCTACCAATGGGTTAAAAGCCACGGTACTTGGTACTGCATTCGTTCTTGAAAAAAAGAGCGGAGAACATTTGTTTAAAATTAGCGTATTTAGAGGTAAAGTAGAAGTGTCTGACAATTCAAAAAAGTACGCCACACTCACAAAAAATCAGGGGGTGAATGTAAATTTTTATACAAAAGCTGCCGCTCTCTTAGCAGTAGATTCCGTTGAAATGACCAAATGGTTTGTTGCAAAAGTGGCTCTTGATAATGTTACTTTACACGATGTGGCTATATCAATAAAAGAGACACTGGGTTATAACGTAAAATTTTCATCCGCTTCACTAGCGTCTAAGCCTTGCTCTATTACCTACAATGAAACAGACAATGTTGAGGATATTTTATTATTATTAGATAAAATTTATCATACCTCACATTCTATATCTGATAGCACCATAAAAATAAATGATCAATAGCCTTGATATTAGATTTAAATGAAAAAAACACTCTCTGCAATACTATTGATTGGAATTATATGCAGCAATTGCAAAAATAAAAACCAATCCACAGCATTGCCAGAATCTAAGTTGCAATTGTCTGCTAGTGTTTTAATGGCCACTAATATTGACAAGTTAAAAGATATTATTGTTTATGATGTTTTCAGTCCCCCAGTTGCAAGCCGTATTTATGCTTATGCCGCTTTGGCTCAATACGAGGCAGTTCGTTTTAGTGATACCAGCTTTCCGTCCTTTACCAAAAAACTAAATGGCTTTGATGCAATACCACAACCTATTGCAGGCCTTCAATACAATTACACTGTGGCGGCCGTTAAGGCATTCGCCACAATGGCTACAAATGTTATTTTCAATAAAGACAGCCTTCGTTTTTATACAGATCTTACACTTAACAGTTTATCGCTGGTTACTGATAAAATAGTTTTTGAAAGATCAATTCAATTGGGAGATTCGATTGGTAAAACTATCTGGAAAAGGGCTACTAAAGATTTCTACAAAGAAACACGGGGGATGGCAAAATACACCGTACAACGTGTTGAGGAAAAATGGCTGCCCACACCACCCGATTATATGGATGCAACTGAGCCTTGGTGGAATAAAATAAGACCACTGGCACTAGACAGCTGCAGTCAATGCAAACCTCCTATTCCCTATAAATTTAGTAGTAAAAAAGAAAGTCCTTTTTATAAAGAAGCTTTGCAAGTATACACAACTTCTAATAAACTGTCGGATAGCCTTAAATCAATTGCCCTATTTTGGGACGACAACCCTTTTGTTATGAACCACAGTGGCCATGCTGCTTATGCCACAAAAAAAATGACACCCGGTGGCCATTGGATGGCTATTACAGCAAATGCTTGTAGTAGTACCAATGCAAGTGAAGTAGAAACAGCTCAAGCTTTTGCACTTACTTCTATTGCATTACTTGATGGATTTATTTCCTGCTGGGATGAAAAATACCGCAGCCAAACCGTTAGACCCATTACCGTAATTAATAAATACCTTAACCCTACTTGGCAACCTTTTTTGCAAACGCCTCCTTTCCCTGAATATCCAAGCGGACACAGCGTTATATCTGCTTCTGCCGCTGTTGTACTTACCCATCTTTTTGGTAATAATTTTAGCTTTCAAGACAGCAGTGAATTGCAATATCAAGGTGTGGTAAGAAGCTTTCCTAATTTTTATGCTGCCGCAGATGAAGCTGGCATCAGCAGGTTTTATGGCGGCATTCACTTTATGAACGCAATACACAAAGGAAGTGCACAGGGAAAACAAGTGGGGCGACTTGTTTTACAAAAATTGGGATTAAATAAATAGCAGAATACTATATATACCATGATAAAAACATACTGGTCTTTTTTTTTGCTTTTGCTGAATTATGCCGCAATTGCCCAACATCCTAATTTAGAAAAAGTATTACGTTCAACTGACTTAAGTTATCTGGTTCATAACCACGTAGCATCCCATAATCCAATGCCACATGGATGGGAAAAATTTACCCATGCTCAATCTCCATTAGGGCGATTTACCTTTCCATCCATAATGGCCATGCACAGTGGCGAAATATATTCACTGCAAAGCAAAGGGCTTTTAACCCAGCATACTACCACATCACAACAGTGGCTTCCTTGGCTTTTTGAAACCAGTAACAGTCAAGTTAAAGTGCAAAGAACTGTCGGAAAAGATATTTTTATCAGTGAGATCACCAGTACTGCTGATAGTAATATTACGGTACTTGAAATGAACAGTTTTACAGATCATTATTACCGCAATAAAAATAATATTGATGTAAAGTTTGATAAGCCTAACAACCGTTTTATTTTTAAATGGAACGATTACAGTATGCTGGTAACATTTACCGGCAGTACTGGTGTAATGATGAGCCCAAATGCACAACCTATATTGCGTAAGTTTCAAGGTTTTAATGATATTGTATTTACAGACGGTAGCACCATTGGCTGCTGGAACCGCAATGGGGTAACTTATTTAGGGGCCACTTTTGGTAAAAAAATCACCATCACTATTGAAGTAACCAAAACACCAGAAAGCCCTCGCCTACCCGAGTTTAACGATGCAGTGATTGCAGAAAAAAAGTTTTGGAGTGATTTTTTTAACCAACAGGTGACTCCGTTAAAAACCAACGACAAAATCATCAACGAAACCTACTATCATGCATGGGTAACTTTATGGAGCAATCGTTTTGAAGGCGGTGATGGTCTTACACCATACCCATTTACTGCCAGTGCTGCTTTTATGTATCCACTCCAGTTTTTTTGGGATGAATTTTACCATTCAATTTTATTGGCAGATTTAAAAGACCCTGAATTATCCTATCAATTTATTAAAAATTTCAGCTTAGCACAAGCTCCCGATGGTGGTATGCCAGGTGGATTAAATTTTACGCAGAACGCTTCAGAGTATCAGAAAGATGTTGCAAAAAATGGTTCAAGAGATATGCAGCCTATATTAATTGCAGTAACACTTAACCAGCTTAAGAATAAACCAGGTTGGCCAAAAAATAAAATAAGCGGCATTTATAAAACATACAACAAGTATATTAATTGGTTATACAAAAATAAGGATGTTGATAAAAACGGATTGGTTGAATATACCAATAGTTTTAATTCGGGTGCAGACGATTCGCCCCGTTTTGATAGCCTTTATCCAAAAGGCAATCATATTGGCAATATGCAGTCTGTAGAAGGGGTTGAACAAAATGTTTGGTTGTCTTTATTGCATTATAATTTATCAGAAATGGCTACTATACTTGGTATGCCTGATGCAGCAAAAACTCATTCAAAAAAAGCTGCTTTACTAGAAGCAAAAATTAAAAAGATTTTTTGGAACGAGGCCGATGGTATGTATTACGATATCAATACTACTACCCATAAACAAATAAAAGTAAAAACAGCATTTACTTTCATGGCAATGTTCTTAAAAAATTCACATAAAGAAAGAGTAGCGAGACTGGTGAATGAACATTTGCTAAACCCTAAGGAATTTTGGCTGGAGTATCCAGTACCTAGCGTCGCATTTTCTGAACCAAGTTTTACCGAAACCACCATGTGGCGTGGACCTGTATGGCCAAATATTAACTGGTTAATTTGTTTGGCATTGGAGCAACAGGGATATAAAGATATTGCTAAGGCACTTGCACTTAAAACTGTAAAAATGGTTGGCCCTCAATACTTAGGTGATACTTGTGTACGTGGACCAAAATTTAATGAATGGTTCAACCCTATTAACGGACAGCCATACGGTAACGAAAACATGAGCTGGAGTTGTACCGTAGCCGATTTAATTTTACGATTTTTAAATAATTGATGGGCAGTAATTTCAAAAAGTCAAAAAGCTGTTAATATACTTTTTTAACATAAAAATCTTTACACAACCTGTAATAAGCTAAAAATTTTAAAATGAAAAAAAAAACTGTAATAATTACGCTTCTATTTTTTACTTTGCAATGCGCCGTGGTAGCAAATCCCGATAACAACTCAGAAAAAGAGTTGATTGTTTTAAATACAAAAAACACAACTGCGGTATACGGCGTGAGTGGTAACTTGGGAGTTGACTGCTATTATTATGGCAAAAAACTAACCAATACTGGTGATTTTAAAAAGTATGATGGTTCTTCATTGGGCAGCATTATCAGCAGCTATGCTGGGCAAACCTTTACTGAACCTGCATTACAGGTTATTCATGCAAACGGGCTACTATCTACCGAGCTTAAATATGTCAGTCACACAAGTGTTCCAACGGGTAATAATATTGAAGCCTTAAAAATTTTATTAAAGGATAAAGTATTGCCTTTTTTTGTCACAGTAAATTTTAAAATTTACTACAACGAAGACATCATTGAAACCTGGTGTACTTATAAAAACGAAGAAAAAGGAACTGCTACTTTAAAAAAATTTGCATCTGCATCTATCCCTGTTCAATCTGAAAAATATTTTCTTACCAAATTTTATGGATCTTGGTTTGGTGAGATGAAAATGGAAGACATTGAACTTAAACAAGGAATTATAAGTTTAGAATCTAAACATGGGGTACGTTCCTCACATAATTTCAATCCTTCTTTTATTGTTTCTCTAAACCAACCTGCAATAGAAAACGAAGGGGAATTGATTGGAGGAACCCTTGCATGGCCTGGTTCATGGAAATTAAGTTTTGAAAAAGATGCCGTAGAAAAATTACAGATAGTAGCTGGCATAAACGAATTCGCTTCCAGCTATCCATTAAAAACTGGTGAAGAATTTTCTACCCCATCTCTTTTATATACTTATAGCAGTCAAGGCAAAGGATTAATGAGCCGCAATTTTCACAACTGGAGCAGAAAGTATGGAATGCAGGATGGCAATGAATTAAGGCCTGTTGTATTAAACAGTTGGGAAGGCAATTTCTTTGATTTTGATGATAAAAAAATTACTGCCATGATAAAAGATGCCAGTAAAATAGGGGTTGAAATGTTTGTGCTAGATGATGGCTGGTTTGGCAGTAACAAATACCAACGCGACAACGATGACATGGCATTGGGCGATTGGGGCGTAAACAAGAAAAGATTTCCCAACGGACTGGATGGGGTTATTAATGAAGCTAAAAAAAATAATATAAAATTTGGTATTTGGGTGGAGCCTGAAATGGTGAACCAGAAAAGTGAAATATATGAAAAACATCCTGATTGGGTATTAAAAGAAAACGGGAGAGAACAATATACCGAACGCAACAACTATGTGCTTGATTTAACCAACCCTCTAGTGCAAAATTTCGTTTTTGAGTCAGTAAGAAAAGTAATTACCCAAAACCCCTATATATCTTATGTAAAGTGGGATTGCAATAGCCCCATTAATAATCCTTATGCTCCTTATCTTGCCGCCGATGCTCAAGAACAATTATGGATCAGATACATTCAGGGATTTTATAAAATTTGCGACAGTTTAATTAATACGTTTCCAGATATCACTTTTCAGGTATGTGCAAGTGGTGGTGGCCGGGTGGACTATGGTTCGCTCAAATATTTTCATGAATTTTGGGCCAGTGACAATACTGATGCACTGCAACGGGTATTTATACAGAATGGTACTTCCCATTTTTTCCCTTCAATAGCAATGGCGGCTCATGTAGCCAAATCGCCGAATGGGATCACCCATCGTACAACGCCGCTCAAATACCGATTTGATGTGGCTATGAGTGGCCGAATGGGAATTGAACTACTACCTGCTGATTTGAGCAATGATGAATTTGAATTTGCCAAAGAAGCCGTTAACACTTATAAAAATATCCGCCCCATTGTACAGCTTGGCAATTTGTATCGGCTGGTTTCACCTTATCAAAATAGTCTATCGTCACTAATGTATGTAAGCGATAATAAATCCAAAGCCGTTGTGTTTGTGTATCAGACACAACGAATGTTTGGCGATTTTTATCCTTCCATTAAATTAAATGGAATTGACCCCAACAAAAATTATAAAGTAACCGAAATAAATGTGGCAGCAAAAGATCAGAAAAAATTTACGGAATTAGCGGCAATTTATTCTGGCGATTTTTTAATGAAACAGGGATTGAATGCTGTGTATTGGGGTAAACAAGGAGTGCTATCGGTAAACCTCATGAGTGAATTTGCTAGTGCGGTTTTTTTATTGGAAGAACAGTAATACCGTAATTTTTTTAATAAAAATTAAAAATGATCAATGAAAAATCAATCACCGAAAATAATAAAGCGACTTTCAGCTTTAAAAAATTTATTCATTCCCCTTTCTTTTTTTGCAATGGCAATGATATATGGCCAAGCTCCAAAAATAAAAATCATCATTACTCCCAACCAGTCTGGTACAATAACTGCCATCATACAAAAAGCAATTGATTCATGCGAAGCCAACGGCGGTGGAGTGGTTTTTTTTCCTGCCGGAAAATATATTACTGGCGGCATTGAGTTAAAAAGTAAAGTCATATTACTCACAATGAAAGGTTCACTAATTGAAGGAAGCAGCCAGTATTCGGATTATAAAAATGATGCATTAATTTTTGGTGAAAATCTAACTGATATTGCTATTGAAGGAGAAGGTACTATTGATGGCGTGGATTGTAAAAATGCCAATGGCGAAGAGGGTTTTCGTGGGCCGCACTGTATACAACTCATCAACTGTAAAAATATTTCAATCAAAGGAATTACCATTAAAAATTCGGCCAACTGGGCTATCAATTGTAGGTATTGTTCTTACGCTGTTGTTGAAAATGTTTCTATCCGTGCTGGTCATGATGGCCTGCATACAAGGTTTTGTAATGACTTTAAAGTTACTGGATGCGATTTTCGTACTGGCGATGATGCCTTTGCTGGAAATGATAACCAGAAATTTACAATTACAGATTGCAAAATCAATACTTCGTGCAATGGCTTTAGGATGGGGTGCTTAAATTTTACTGTGAAAAGATGCAAGTTTTGGGGGCCAGGTGAATACATGCATGTAAGCCAACGGCGTAACAATATGCTTTCGGCTTTTGTACAATTTTCACCCAAAGATGAAAACCCAAAATTACCCAGTGGCAACTGGCTGATAGAAGATATAACTGTTGAGAATGTCGACAATTTTTACCGGTATAATTATATTGATGGGCTTTGGCAAACGGGACAGCCAGCTACTTCACTACAATTTAAAAATATAAAAGCTACTGGCTTGCTTTCTGCATTTAATATTATTGGTGATACTGCACGTAAATTCAACCTTTCGATTCAGAACTCCAGTTTCGCATACAGAGAAGGTATAAAAAATTTACCAGATTCTTTTGAAGGAGTAAAAGTTGTATCAAAAGATTTTTTTTATGCTGGTAATTTTAATGAAATAAAACTGCAAAATATTACACTAGAAAAGAAAACTGTATTGCCAGTTTTAAGTTGCACTAAAGGCAACTCATTAATACTTAATCAAGTACAATTCAAGAGTGACAAATCAGCTGTTCCATACTCAACTATGGAGGTAAATAAAATAGTAAAAGACGGCTTATTGTTGCATAATTCAGAGAAGGTATATGAGATAAAAGCTGGCAATTCCACTATGAAAGTGAGTGCCAATGGGGGTCGTATTCTTTCATACAAAATGGGAGCAATTGAATTAATAACAAGTGAGCAACAGCACGAAAATTTTGGCTCCACGCTTTGGACAGCACCCCAAAGCAATTGGGGCTGGCCACCTTATCCTGTATTGGATAGCGATGAGTACCAAGTTGAAAAGTTAGGAGATACTTTAAAAATGATGAGTGCCGCAGATGATAAAAGTGGCCTACAGTTTGAAAAGCGCTGGTTTCCCCTAGGCAAAAATGCAATCCAAATTGAATATAAAATTCGAAATATTTCTAGCCAAGAAAAGGCAGTAGGAGCCTGGGAAGTAACCCGTGTTCCTTGTGGTGGGATTGCATTATTTCCGAATGGTGGACAAGGAAATATTCCGATATCATCCTTAAAATTATCGCTGAAACAAAAAGGTATTAACTGGATTAGAATCAATAAAAATAAAATTATGGCCCATGAAAAATTATTTTCTACGGCATCTGAAGGCTGGCTGGCTTATACCATGAAGGGTTTGTTATTCATCAAACAATTTCCAGATACAAAACCTAAAGCATATTCACCCGAGCAGGGCGAAGTAGAAATTTATATTGACAAAGAAAAAAGCTATGCCGAACTAGAAAATCATGGTCCATACCTCCGATTACAGGCTGGTGAATCACTCAGCTATGTGGTAAATTGGCACCTAGTACAAATTCCACCAGCAGTGAATGGTGAAAAAGGAAATATTAAACTTGCAGCTTATTGCCGAAATTTAATGAATAAGCCAAACAACTGATAAAATAATTTATACCAGTAAAAGTAATCCATTATTTTTAAGGGAATTAAAAAGAAATTTTTACTATTCTGCTTATTGCCAACCGTTCTTTGAGGGTGAGAAAGCTATTTTATTGAACGCTTTTTTTTACTTCAAAAAAGAAATTTTTGCTGCCTGTTCTTCCGTCTGCTGTTAACGCCTGCGTCACAATCACGTATTTTCCGGGAATATCAGCGGTATAAAAACTGTTTTGATATTTTCCATTTGTGCCAGTTTTAACAGCCGGTATCCAGCAAAGGAGGTTTCTAAAATCGGGTAGGTGACTGTTGAACTGTTGGGTGGTTTCATAGATGGGCGAGTAAAATTCCCGCTGCAATTGCAATGCTTCATAGTCAATAACGGTTGCATGCGAATCCAACTCAAATCCTTCGAGGTCACCTTTATTGGTTACCATATTTACAATACCTTCACTAACCGTTTTTCCGTAAAAATATTTTCTAGTAACGGTCTCCAGTTTACGCACTTTTAAAGGGTCGTATTGCATAATTTTATCCATATTAAATACTGGTACTCCATCCAGAAGTACCAGCGGATTAGTTGAAAACATTTCATTGTAATTTTGACCATCATTGAAAACCGATAAAAAAAATCGTCCCCCCTTTTTACGAACATTTACAGAAGCCACATACTCCCTCAATACTTCCTCCATACTGGTAAATCGAACATAATTATTAAGTAGGTAAATTTCATTAGGGTACTGATAAAAACTGTTTGTATCAATTGATTCCAAATTAAAAATTTTATACTTATCACCATTGTAAATATTTTCAACCTGCATGCCAATACTTTGATTCAGCAATATTTCAGCATATTTTACAGGCAATTGAAAAGGGTTCAACTGCCTGTTTGAATATTCTGTGGAGAAAGGATTGTCTATTTCAACATGATAAGCACTGTCTATTTCAGGGTTTGTTTGTACAATAATAACGGGTGTACCATAAAAATGCTGCTGTTCAAATTTTACTTGCCCATTTGCACCACTGAACGAAGTGCGATAGTGTGCGGTGCCCGGTACGGAAAGATATGCGTTGATTGAATTGGGGCTATCACCTGTTTTGCTATTTACAACTTTTCCGGTAATTATATGACCATTGTATTCTGGAGCAAATTTTATTACTGGTTTTTTATTTTGTAGTATATCTTCCCATTTAAATCTTCTCCATCCGTTTGTCAGCATCAAATTATCTATTGCCTCGTTTACTGTAGGACTGGGTGTATCAAAATAATACTCTGGAGATTCTATATTACCCAGCAGGTCGGAACTAAGCCATAAGTATTCACTTATCCCATTATTGGGAGCTAACTGCAATGAATCTAACCGATATACCGCCACAGACATATCAGCCTTTGCTGGAATATTCAATTCATCCATCGCATTTATTTGTAGTGTTACCTTTTTTCTACAGTCATAGAAATTTGCGTCGGTCTGTATTTTAACTGTAATATTTTGGGATGGTGGTTTAAAAAACAAACGTTCACAAACAGGTTTGTGAACGCTATTAAAAATGGTAAGATGAGAAATACCTTCTCCCAATTTATCCTTATCAATCATAAAAAAAGCTATACCATTCTGAAACTCTGCCCGAAGCGCCTTTTTTACAGATCCCCTAGTATGCGCAAAAAGGTACACTTCCAAAGGAGCTTGTTCGTTTTGATCAGCAATGAACCGAACGGAAATTTTCAACTGATTTTCCCTTTCTGTTACCAACTGCATCACATACCCATAAGGATACGGAATTGGCAATTCTTTGCTTACCGAAATACCATTGGGCATGGTAAAAATAGCTTTAGCTTGCTGCCCAGAAACGGGGGTAAAATTAAAACTCCCAATACCAAATTTTATTGGTTTAAACTGCACAACTGTATCTTGTAGATTATTTACAATTGATGCATTAAAAGCAATGCCCTTTCCATTTTGATCTACCACACGGCAAGCAACTTTGCTTTCAAGCCCTACCACTAGGTTACCTCCTTCAGGAAAAAATTGTATATCATATGCAGCCTTTAAATTAGTATCGGGTAATGCTGTAATCACTTGTGTATTTACTATGCTTATTCTTTTTTCAAAATAATACTCAGCACTAAAATTTTTCATCCATCTAGTATATACCCTAAGCTTATAATTGCCAGAATTAACAGTAAAGGGCATAGTCAACGAACCGTGACCGCTGCCTTTTTCCAAAGCAATTTTTGACTGTAGAATAGGACTATTGTCATTACTAAGCAACTCTATATATGCCACTTTGCTTACATCAATTGGTTTATGAAAAAATGCATCAGTAGCATAGATTTTAAACCAACAAATTTCTCCTGCTAAGTAAAAATCTTTGTCTGTATGTACAAAAAATTTTTCTTGTAACGTGCTTTTCCTGTTAGTATCAAATTTTTGTTCAATTTCAGTTTCAGGTTTTTGAGCTGCCGTATGTTTGCAGATGCATGCAAATAAAAGGCAATAGAAAAATTTTATCATAATCCGTTTAAAGAAGAGGTTAAAATAAATATTCATTTTACAAAAAATTTATGGCAAGCAACCAACTTATCGTTATGGCCAAAAAAGCGGTTTTACATTCGTTCCTGACAGCCTACAGTCAATACAGGCAGCCGTACTTGTTCCAAATCTGGTAATTATTGGTCCAGCACTTTTCAGAATGACGGTTGGAATTTTACCACTACTCATTGCTACCTGAATACTGTCTGGATCATTGAGTATGGATTTCTCCTCACAATTTGATTCGTACCCCCAAAACGGCACTTCGCTTTTATTAATAAAAAGCCTTTTTTGCTCTAGGGTCGAAATACTTATGAAACCAATAACAGGTTCTTTTGAATCCGTTAAACAATAGATATTGCCTTGCAGTTGTGAAGGCTGCGGATCGAAAATAGAACCAGTTCCTTCTGTATTTTTTTTCATTTTTTCCAAAAATTCATACCCTGCTTTTGTAAGGGCATATTGCCTTAAATTAATGCTGTAGAGAACGCTTAACTTCCTGTCTTTTGAAGGTATAAAAAGAAGCGGCTTGAATATGATATCCTTCGATAATTTGGCAGATGTACCAATGGTAAGCAAGTTGGAAGAAGCAGATCGCCAACATTTATAAATGGAAGTATCATACATACGCGTAATAGTATCTTTAAAACCAATACCGTTAACCCCACTGAGTGTTTTAACGTAAGTTAAAACTGGTTTATAGGCAGAATGAAATTCCCATGTTTCTTCATAATCCCATTGATAATAGCGTGTATTGTTTTGCTTGTCATATGTATTGATGTACAATTGTACTCCATTACTTTCTCTTTCCCAGCTTATGCTATCAATAGGCGGAGTAATTTTTACTTCTACAAAATCAGACAGGTATTCTTTGCCAGAGGCTGTTTTTATCCTTAGCCTGTACTTTTTATTGTTGCTCAAATTGAGGTTGGCCGTATAACCGCCAACGCCTGTTTCTAGCAAACTAAATATACTGTTGTCATTACCTTCTACCTGAACCTTAGCTCCAGATTCTGGCTGTTTTGAAGAAGCGCTTAATTTATTGGTGCGGCTAAGGGCTATATTAGTGGTTAATAATGCATTGCAAATAATACCTTCTACTACCAGATAGCCAGTATCTGGTGATGAAAAAGGAAGTTCGTATTTTTCTTTGCAGCCTATTGCCATGATTACCAATAAACAATATAATAGTGTTCTCATAGTTTTATTTTTAAAACCTTATATTAAAATTGATGTAAGGAATAGCACTCCCAAAAATGGATAATTTATACCCGTTGATAACGCCGCCCTCGGATACAAAATAAATAGAATAAGGATTTTTTCTACCCGTAAGATTGTACACGCCAATAGTCCATGAATTATGTGTTAGTTGATGTACTTTATGATTGCCTTCTATATTGAATGAAAAATCCGTTCTGAAATAATCAGGAATGCGGTAAGCATTGCGATCGGCATATAAAGTGCGCATTGATCCTGCATAGTAAAAACTGCCAATAGGCAATGTAATAGGCCTTCCTGTACTGTAAGTGGCATTAAGAGAAAAGCTAAACCGGTGGCTAAACCGGTAATTTCCAATAAAGGTAAAGTCGTGAGGTTTATCAAAATTGGCAGGATAAAAATCGCCATTATTAATTAGCTCTCCGGCAATTGGATCATCCATTTTCAGTAGTGTTCTGGAGTAAGTATAACTGATCCATCCATTAAGTTTACCGGTAAGTTTTTTTATCATTACTTCTACTCCATATGCCTTGCCTTTGGTATTAATTACTTCTGTTTCTACATGATCATTCATAATCAATTTTGCACCACTTTTATAATCAAGATAATTGCGAATGGTTTTATAATACACTTCTACAGAAGTTTCAATGGTATTAGCCTTAAAGTTTTTATATAGCCCCAATGAAATCTGATCACCAAATTGAGGCTTTATATTGGGGTCGCTCAATTTCCAAATATCCGTAGGTGCCATGGATGTAATATTTGAAATGGAATGAATATACTGCCGCTGTGTATTGTAAGCTGCCTTGATGGAGAAGCTGTCGTTAAATGCATAGCGCATGGAAATCCTGTATTCAGGTCCTCCGTATGTTTTTATAAACTTGCCGGCTGAATAGGGAACAGTTGCGAGCATATTGTCCGCTGTTCTTGGAATTCCTGTTCCATAAGTACGGCTGTTTTGTGGGCCTAAATAATTGAACATCGAAAAACGGATACCTCCATCCACAGTAAGGGCAGGAGTAATATTATATCTGTCGCTCAGGTACAAAGCTGTCTCCAAAGCCTGTTCTGCCGCAACAGTATCTGTCATTACCAACGATTTAGAACCTAGTGGTTGGTAGTTACCCGGATTTATTTTATACAAAAGAGAATTCAATCCAAACTCAAGTTTGTGTTTTAAGCTGGCAAAATAAGTAAAGTGCAGCTTGCTATAAAATTGATTAATATTAAATCCAAGCTTATAAGCATTTATCGGATTTTTATCGCTGGAAATATTATAGGCGTACCGGTCGTAACCAGTAGTTAGTAAAGCATTCATTTTATTATTGAAAACATGCTTAAGTTTTAAAGAAATATTTCGGTTACCATAGCTGTAAAAAGTATCGCTATTTAAATTAAACCTGTCATTGCTCATGTAAGCCGTAAAGTAAATTGTATTCTTTTTATTAAATTCATGGGTCATATTAAAATTCACATCGTTGAAAGATGCCTGGCTGTTTTTAAATTGGTCGGGCAAAATATTCAACATCCATTTGGCGTAAGTAGTTCTTGCTCCAAATATAAAAGATGATTTATTTTTTACTAGGGGACCTTCCAGATTAAATCGGCTGGTAAGCAACCCGATACCTGCCGAACCCGTCAAATTTTTCTTATTTCCTTCCCTGCTGTTAATATCTAATACAGCAGAAAGACGCCCGCCAAATTTTGCTGGAATACTACTTTTATATAGCTCAACATCCTTTACCAGTTCGGGATTAAATGCTGAAAACATGCCAAAAAAATGAGCTGGATTATAAATAGTGGCATCGTTAAAAAGAATGAGGTTTTGATCTGCGGCACCTCCCCTTACGTTTAAGCCAGTGCTTGCTTCACCAACAGATTTTACTCCAGGCAGTGTTAGCACCACTTTTAATATATCAGCCTCTCCAAAAACGACTGGCACTTGTTTAATAGTCTTTATATCAATTTTTTGCACGCCCATTTGTGCATTTCTGATATTATTTATTTTTTGAGCCGATATGGTAACATTCTTTAAAGTTGTGACTTGACTCTGCAATTCCAAATCGATTTTACCATCTCCATTCAGCATTATCTGACGTCTGGTATCTTTTATGCCAATACTTTGAATATTGATTGTATGCTGTCCTTTGGGTAATTTAATACTATAATACCCATATTGATCTGTGGTAGTACCCATCTTTAATTTTTCTATAAAAATAGATGCGCCCACTACAGGTTCCCCCGTTTTAGCATCCCTTGCATAACCATCCAATACTGCACTTGCCTGATTGGCAATCAAATTTTTGTCTCCAATAATGTATAACTTATTATCAAGTGAAGATTTTTGCACCAATATATTACCATCTTCTACTTTTACCCAATCCTTTTCATTTACCTGCTTTTGTTTTCCTATACCCAGTTTTATTAATGTAAATAATCCATCAGGTAATTCTGTTTTTACCTGTTTCCCTTTTGTGAAAAAAACATGGTTCTCTGCATCAATTGAAAAAAAGTAGCCCTTATTGGCAAATGCTTGTTTCAACACATTCTCCAGTACTTGTTCTTTCACAGAAAGGGAAAAAAATACGCTGTCAAAATCTTTTTCATTATAATAATAAGCATAGCCAGTCTGGCTTTCGAGTTGCTTTACAAACGCATCAATTTTTAAACTATCAAAATTAATAGTGATAAGTCGATTGGATTTTTGTTGACCAAACGCACTGGCAGAATAAAATATTACAAGGATACTCAAGATAAATAAATACCAATTTTTCAATTTCATATTATTGGGTTATCTGGTCGTAATAGGCTACTATTTGAATAAGGGTATTATCGGGGTTATTGCGAAAATTAAGGCTATTTTGCTTAATGAATTTTTGAATTTCCTTTTGATGGTCGCTCAAAATTTCGATTATATCGTTTTGCTTTTTAATAAGGAAGTAAACACCGTTTTTCTTCAAGTAATAAGATATTTTTTTATCAACGTCGCCTCTTACCCCTTCCGTGCTAGAAAGATTCTCCCTAATTGTTTTTCTTTCTTTCTTGTATAGCTCCACTTTACCACTGTATAATTTTTCGTAGAAGCCAGTGTTGATATTATTATGCAAACCGTCACTGATAAACCGCACGAATATATGGCCAGATATGGTGAATCCTCCTATCCGCTCATTAATCAGTTCAATGGCTTCCTCTTTTAGTATGATCACCATTTCCTTAACTTCATCATACAATAAATTTACTTTATCGTAGTATCCACCTTCATAAATTATAGAACCCTGTGAATAATGGCCAGCTTGGAAAAAAGGAGTATCTTCAGTAAAACCAAACGCATAAGGTTTATACTTTCTGCCATTGTATAATCTAGGCTGGTCTTGAGTAAATTGCTGGTAAATTGTAATGGTATTATCTACTGTAGATTTATAAAAAATACTATCCCCCTTATTGGATTGCGCCATTAGCCAATCCGTTGGAAACAATACGCTTATAAGGACACTTACACCAATCAGTGTTAAAAATTTCATACAAAAATTTTTAGTGTAAAATTAAAAAAAATATGCGAATCACGGATTGTGTAAGTATTTAGAATGGATATCGGGTGAAATAGATATTAGGTGAAATTCATTGATTTTTTTGAAAAAAACAGTTCAACAAACCTTACCCTCAAATCTTCTATCAAATATAAAGAATTATCAAGATACCAAGTGCATAGGCGAAATAATAAAAACTTTAAGAAAATTAAAGCAATATTAGCATCATTGGGGGGACTGAAAACAGTTAGTAGATTATTAAAAGCAAGGCGAAAGCAATTGCTTTAGGTAAAATTCATAAGAAGTTGCAGCTATTTTGGGCACGAAAATATTAGCTATTTAATATTTAATCCCAACAACTATACCAGCTTTTAAAACGGGTGAAAAAAAAGTTCCTGGCCGATCTCTGAAATAAAAAATATTTTGTACTTTTTCAATATATGAATTTTCCGGTGCGGCAGTTTCAAAGTGCTCAGTATATTTTAGTCTTAGCCCAATTCCTACATAAAAATCAAAAAACAGTCGATCGGTGGTTCTGGTTCTCCATCCAATTTTAGCGGCAACTTCAGCCCATTTTTTTTTGGCGTTAAAAGTATTCAATCTTATTGATGTGGAACCATCCGCTAAGCGATTTACGAAGTTGTTATCTGCTTGGTAAATAATGGAGCCTAGTGTAAAGGATACTGCATGGTAAAACAATCTTCGTTTAAATTTTTTATACTCAAAATCCAAAGCAATGCCACGGGTAGGCATAAACCGAAGGTCTGGAAAAAAATCATTCTGTTTAGATTCATAATAATTCCTAGTGTATATGGAAGCATTAAAAGCTAAAAATTGTTGTTCCTTTAGCATATACTCATACCCGATAGAAATTCGTGGATGCGAATAATCCACCCCATTCAATGGTTTTAAAAAAACAGCATTTTTATATGCTGGCCTATTATTATCTTTTATATTTACTTGTGAAAACAAGCTTGTTAGGATACAACAGCATAAGGCAGAGAGCAATAGACGTATATTCATATAATTGGTTTTTTATTTATTCCTGTAAAATTCAATGCCACTAACTCAATTGAAGCAAATTTTATAATGACTCAATTTCGAGTTTAAGGCTGCTTATTGTTTCGCCTTACCCTAACCAAGGGAATAGGGTTTCCAAAAGGAATGGCAACACTGCCCATTAAAGAAACGTTTTCTACTCCAATATAAGCTGTATATGCAGTGTTGAACATAAACCCTAGATGTAGGTTTTTATTGATCTTCCAGTGATAGGCTACTGTAATTGGAATGGCCCAATCTTCAAAATATGAAAAGCGAGACCTAGCACCTAAAAATGTAACTCGAGTTGGATCACTTGGATCATCTGTTCGATAAAAAGGAAATGAATTTTTTTCAATCTGAACCTGAAAGCCTGATGCAATTGACCATTGCCCTTTTTTTCCTGATGGAAATATTCGATAATAGTTGGCTGTAAATTGCATCCTTCGATTATATCTATCGGTTTCCGTCCAAGCTTCTAAGGGATCGTTTCCAGTTCCGTATAAGTCTTTCCAAAGTGCATTGCTAAAATTAATGGAGATGGCCGATTTGGCGTTAAACAAATATTTTAATTCAATCCGATCCATTTTACCCAATTGTGCTCTTTTTCCTTTTAAAGTGCTATAACTTGATGGATTTAGATCGGATGCATCCCAACTAAAAGCAATATTAGCATGAAACAAATCAAAGAAGATACCTGATTGTACGGATCCTTCAAAACGTAAAGGTTGTTCAGAAAGTTTTTTTGTTTGAGCAAGTGTAATAAATGGCAATAGATTAATTACTAGGATAGTTAAATAATAACTCACCTGTTTGCAAGATTTGATTTTCATATATATGGATTTTAAACCCGCTGCATTTTACTGCAACGGGTTTATTAAAAAATACATCAATCAATTACCAGCGTAATCATCGCATTGTTGGTACCGTATGGCCTAAACCCATTCAGCAATGAAGGGCTGGAACCCGCAGTTGGTATTCGCTGGTTTGCAGATACCGCCTCACTGCCGAGAATACTATAATGCTCAATTTTAGACTTAGCGGTACCTTCCAACCAAGCAGTTACCAAGGGTGCGAGCCCATTGTTCAAAAGTGCAGTAGCAGCTAGTTTTGTGGCTGGATCAGGAATTAAAAGAACAGCTGCAGAAAGAGCACCCGTCCATTGCGCCTTATTCTCGCTAAAAGTATTGGGCTTATCGTACTCGTATAAAAAAATCATTTTATCGGGTTGTCCACTGCACCAAGGGCTTACATAAATGCCAAATGAAATAAATTCGTTTTCATGTTTTCGCATGCTTTTAACTTTATTCCGTTTAATCTTCTGATAACCCCAAGCATGAGCAGCTCTATTAATATCAATGATGGGATTGGAAGCTGGGTTTTCGTTTGGTATGGTTACGCCAGAAATTTGCATTGTTACCGCTACTGCAAATTCAATTTTGCCCTCGAACAAACCATATCCATTATTTAACAGCGTCCATCTGCCATCCTTTACTCTTAACTCTTTGGAACAAGTAAATGGTTCAGGTGTGATGGTATTGCTTTGAAGAATATATGGATTGTATTCTTCGTCTGTAAGGTTGATTTTATAGTTTCCAGATTCAATAGGGGTTTGTCCATTTTGAAAATCATTAAATTGCAACCCATCATCATAAGTAATAATATATGTTGTGGTATTAAATGCATAGTCATCGTTTACCGTAACCTCATTCAGTGGAATACCAGCAGCGTTGTAAAACATTCCATAATTCCATACATCGTTTGTAAGTGGGTTATAGGTAATTGCATAATTAATGGATGCGTCTGGACTCCAATTTTCAGAATACGGGAAATAGATTTCATAAGGAATAGATTGAGCCGGAGCATCAATGCTATTAGATTTTATTCCAGAAGCCTTCATTTTGTGATTCAAATTTGGCTGGTCGTAGTAAGCAGCAATATCTTCTACTGTTTTAAAACTAGCTGAACCGTATTTTTCCGCGTTTGCGTAATTGCCTTTAATAAATGTATTGGCAAATGCATTTCGGAACCTAATTAGAAAGTCAGATTTAACACTTTTAAGATTTAGTGGTTTTGCCTGAAAAATTTCTTTAAATGTGAGCTCTTCATCCGTACCCGATTTGGCGAGTTTGGCTGTAATAAATCCATTAAATTCTTTTCGCAAGTCTTGATCAGCGGAAAATAATGCTTTAAGTACCTCGGAAGCATGTTGAAATTTAGCAACCGTTTCTTTTTCTTTTTGATTAAGCATTTTAGGTGCTTCTGGCTGTTCCTGACGAACTGCATTCTGTTGAAACTCGCGCTTGCAGGATGCGGTTACAATCATAAAGAATGCAAGAGCAATTTTGATGTTGGGGGAAGTTTTCATACGTTTTTTTTGATTTGATTAAATGGGTATAGAACAGGTGATTGGTTATGCATCTGCTTATCTACCCGTGTTGACATGATAAACTTCGGAATTGAAATTAGTAAATTCAAACATTGAATAGGGGTATTTTACACCCCAGCAATCCCATAAAAATTGGTTTCAGACGTAAAAAAAGTCGGGTAGGGGATAAAAATACCCCACCAAAATTCCGTAAATTTAAAAAGTTTATTGGTTAAGTATCGGGGGCATGCTCTATTTTGCAACTGACATCTATCGCCCCATAGATGGCGCATCTTCCAAATTTTAAATATCCTATATGATATCTATAATGATGTGCGATGATAATACTATGTTTAGAAAGGGGCTTAAACAAATCATCGAGAAAATAACCGGTTATTGTATTACCGCAGAAGCTGAAAATGGGGGCGACTGTTTAAATATTATTAAAGATGGATTGATTCCTGACCTATTAATTTTAGAAATCAGTTTACCCAACGGAGTAATAGGCTATGAAATTGTAAGATATTTACAATTGCATTTTGCAAGAATCAAATTACTAGTACTTTCCAATATCACAGATGAAGCGGCAGTAAGAGCTATGATTCGATTTGGGGTAAATGGATATATTTTTAAAACAGCCGACCCCCATGAATTAGAAAATGCTATCAAAAAAGTTATGGCTGGAGAATATTATTATCCTGAAAGTTTTGTTTTTTCGCAGACCGAAATCGAGCTAATAAAAACCACACCCATTCCTTGGGCAGAAAATATTACCGAAAGAGAAATGACTGCCGTTAAATTACTTGCACAAGATTTGGCACAAAAACAGGTTGCGGATGAAATGGGAATATCAATTTCTGTGGTTAGAAAAAAACTAGACCATCTTTTTAAAAAAACAAAATGCCAAACCTGCCTTGGCGCCATTAATTTTCTAAGAAAAGTTGGGATACTTAAGTGTTTGATACTTTTTATTTAGTAAAGAAGAACTACTTTAATACACCCTATAATTCCTTTCTAAAAAATGGAAGAAGTTCATCTACCCTAACATCAAATATTAGATTTGCATGATTCATATTGAATTAATTATTTAGTCCGCCTATAAATAATCGGCGTATCCCAAGCTGTTAGCCGCTTTCCATCTTTCTCTACTTGTTCCAACACACTCAACTGTTTTTTGGCTAGTTTTTCAGTAAGTGTAAACTTCATTCCATTGCCCAATTCATTAGGAGAGATGGTATTAAAAGTTTTATCAGCAGCATCCCAAGTATAATCCGCACCTTTGAATGTAGGGGATGGAATTAATAAATGAAAATCAAATGCTAGCGCGTTATTATCATTCCTTATGGTCTCTTTTTTTATTCCAGTTAATTGATAAGTAGTTAGGTGAATAATTCCGCCAGTTCTCTCTTCAAATAAAAATAAATAAGGCTTTAAATCAACTGGCTTTGCGTCTATCAAGTAATAGCTTTCTTCTATAATAAAAAATCCTTTAAGCTCCGTTGGCATATTTTTTACCTTTTCATTCGCCAACCTATTTACGTGTATTGCCAATGGATGAATTTGTTTGCCCAACTTTATTTCTTCCACCACTTGAGCACTATTGTCAAAATCGCCTGTAATATATTCTTGGAAACGAGTCAATAATGATTTGTTCTTCTGTGCCAATGAAACGCAACAAATTAATAATAGTGTGAAACTGAAGAGTAACTTTTTCATCTTTTTTATTTTATTAACTTTATCATTATTTTAAGTGAGCCTACCTTCTACTACTCCAAGGCGCTTCAATAGGTTGATCTTTAATGATGAATACTTTTTGACGCATAAATCTTTTCATGGCCGACGGTCCCATTCTAGTTCCACCAATACCACTTAATTTAAATGAATTTTTTTCTCCTTCATGCATAATAGCCGTTAATGCTGCATCATTAATACTGATTGCTCCCCCTTCTATACGATCTCCCAATTTCATGGCTTCTTCTATTGTTGCAGCAAATACAGCAGCACTTAACCCATAAATTGTTCCATTCGCCAATGCTATTGCCTCTTCCTTAGTGCTGAAGGGCATGATTGGCATAATGGGTCCGAATGTTTCTTGCTGCATTAATTTCATATTGTGTGTGGTATTTACTACTACTGTTGGCTTACAATAATAGCCACCATTTATTAACTCACACTGCTTACTACCCGTTAATATTTCTGCGCCCTGCTCTAATGCATCTGCCAACTGCTCATTAATAATTTTTACTTGCTTTTCAAAAATAATAGGACCAATTTCTCCTTGGTCAATATCATCTGCATTCAATAATAAATCGTTGGCTTTTGCTACCAATATTTTTACAAACGCTTCGTAGATTGTATCCTGCACATAAATTCTTTCTATGCTTAAACAGCTCTGTCCCGCATTGGCAGTACTTCCCCAAAGTATAGCTGTAGCTGCCAAAGATAAATCTGCTCCATCCAACACCACAGCCGGATCTTTACCACCCATTTCTAAAAATACAGGAATCATTTTTTTACTGGCCGCATCGTACACTTTTTTTCCGGTTGCTGTGCTTCCTGTAAAACAAATCAAATCGCAATTGTTTACCAATGCTGCACCTACTATTCCATCACCGGGCAGATAAGTTAAAACCTTTTTTAGTCCCGCCACTGCATCAATTGTACTTTGCATTACTGCTATAAAACGAGGCGTTACCTCACTCGGTTTTACTATAACTGCACAGCCCGACAATAATGCAGGAATAGTATCTATCAATGATAAAAGTAAGGGAAAATTCCAAGGAGATATAACGCCTACTAATTGAAAAGGTACCAGTGCTTGTTGTAATTTTATAAATGGAATGGATGAATTTTTTTGACTATTAGGCTCAAAAAATGATTTTGCAATATTGCACCACCTATCTATGGAAGATGCCACTAGATCTACTTCTAGCTTGGTTTCCCAAGCGCGACCAGTATCGGCGCTTAATGCTGCTACCAGTGCTTCTTTGTGTGCTTCTACCGATAATTTCCATTCTTGCAATACGGCTATTCTGTTGGCTACTCCTGCCATAAACCACTCGGACTGCTGCATGCGTAAATCATTGCAAGCAAGGGTAACTGCTGCTACAGGAATATCAGGTATTTCATAATCGTATTCGCCTGTTCGAGGGTTTCGTATTTTCATTTACTAATCAATATCTTTCAAAAATTTAGACGCATTTATCACTCCCAACTGTGTCTCTATAAAATGCGCGCGATTGGGGTTTTTATCGGCCAATGTATTGGCGGGATATACCGTACTAGCATAAAATGGCGCAAATAATTCCATCCGCAACCTCGATAAATAATTGGCCATACCGGGACGGTTGCGATGGTGTCTTAACGCATCTATATATATGGTTGTATTGGCTACCATACTCTCTCCATATCCTGCTTCACATAATTTTAACCCTTCATAATTCACAATCTGTGAATGCGCATCTGTAGATGCGGCAGGTATGGCATAACCAGTTATACCTGCACTATTGGCACTCACTATATAAGCCATATTCTCTATTGCCCTTGCAAGCTTGGCTGTATTTTTAGGAGTGGCCATGGGTGAGCCTATTTCAGAAGTTGCGTGTAAAAAAACCTCTGCTCCGTTTAATGCCATACACCTAGCAATCTCCGGATATAAAATTTCCTCTGATGCAATACAAGCCAAATTTCCAATAGGGGTTTTTACTACCGGAAATAAACTCTCTGCTCCATATACTTCTATATATTTATCTAGTACATCGTGCGGAGTAGCTGCATACATACTGTTGAGGCGCCTATAACGCAATATCAATTCCCCCGCTGGATTGATGATAAAACAGGCCTGAAAATACAATGCTGGAAAATGCGGATCTCGCTCATATACATTACCACTTAGGTAAACACCAGAGGCGATAGCGATTGACTTAATAGCATCATATATATCGCCCTCCATATCTATACATGCTTTATCACGCCACTGTTCTATGGTTTCGCCCATCGGAAACCCAGTAAGAAAATACTCGGGTAAAACCACCAATTGCAGATCAGACCCAATAAACGCTTTAGAAGCATTTACTTGCTTCCCTATTCGTTCAATGGTCTGCATCATTTTTATTTTTGCAGTCGCATAATCGGGGCAGCTATTCACCGCTTCTGTAATAACCTGTAAGGCCAGTGCTTTGTATGGAGTAATGGATGCTTGCATAATGTTTACTAAAATTAGTTAACTTCATTAACTAAATCAAGAATTGTTCATTTAAGATACGCTATGTTAACCGATTTACTCATTATAGGTGCCGGATCGGCTGGTATGACCTGCGCCATTAGTGCCGCGGCCAAAGGAAAAAAAGTATGCATTATTGATAAAGCCGACCAGCCTGGCGGCACCCTTCACCTTACTGCTGGCCACCTCAGCGCTGCCAATACGCTGTTGCAATCTGAAAAAGGCATTCACGATTCTACCCAAGAACATTACGCGGATATTGTAAAAATTAGCCGCAATACCATGAACCCTATTATTACGCGCAAAGCGGTTGATCTGGCTCCTGCCACCCTCAACTGGTTACAAGATCTTGGTTATCCCTTTCATGAAAAAGCCCCGCTGATTATTTTTGGTCACGAACCATATACCAAACCTAGAACTTACTTGGGTACTTCGGATATAAGCCCCCTTATTGATGCCCCAAGTAAAACCGTTCTAAAGGTATTATTGCCTTTGTGGAATGAATATATTTCAGCTGGTCTGATTGATTTTCGTGCAAATACCAAATTAATTTCTATCGAAAAAAATGGAAATACCATCACCAGTATTTTGGTAGATGGTGCCGAAGGATTGGTTCGGCTTTCAGCCCATAATTATATACTTACAACAGGCGGATACGCAGCTAACCCTGATTTTTTTAGTGCCGTTACAAAAAATGCTACCCGATTAATCAGCACGGCCAATCCAAATAGTACTGGTGATGGAATCATTGCTGCACAAGCCATTGGCGCCATCTTCAGCGGTGCTGAAAAACATTCTTCTACCCTTGGGGGAATAGAACTGGAGCCCGGAAGCGGTCGCGTTAATTTCTGGAATGCATGGGCGCGGGTAAGCAATGGCATGGATAGAAAACAAAGAGAAATTTATGTAAATGATGCCGGCGAACGCTTTATGAATGAATACGATTTAAACGTGGACGAACGCGAACGGACTGTATTGGAACAGTCCAATCGCCGCTTCTGGCTTATTTTTGATGAATATGCTTTAAGAGACGGCATATCTGTAATTCCACAATGGAATGCCGACCAGATTATTACAGAAAGTAAAAAAGAAAAAGCCATCTGGCAAGCCAATTCTATAGCTGAGCTGGCAATAAAAACAGGATTACCTATATCAACACTCACCGCAACTGTTCAACAATATAATTCATTTTGTAATCAACAATTAGATGAAAAATTTGGGCGTACTTATCTTGAACATCCCATTGTAAACGGTCCATTTTATGCCATATTGGTATATGCCTATTCTCTAATTAGTTTTGGGGGAATTGAAGTAAATAGTAATCTACAAGTACTGCATCAAAATCACCAAGCTTTTACTAATTTATATGCAGCAGGTGAAATACTTGGAGCTGCTGCAACCAGTGGCCACGCTTTTTGTGGCGGAATGTTGCTTACCCCAGCACTTAGTTTTGGAAAATGGTTGGGGGAGGAATTGTAATTATTTACCAATTGATTCTTTCATTACCAAATACCGATTCCGCATATCAGCAGGCGTTTCTACTATGCGAATATTAGATGGCATAGGATATTTTAATAGTGCATCTATATATTTTAGAATGGGACTTCCCAGCCAACGGAATAAAGTAACTGGCACTAATAATGCCTGTACTTTTTCTGCACGTTCGTGTTTGAATGCTGCTATATACGCATCTGCGTAGGCAGGCCCTGCTATTAAATAATCATTTACAATGTTCTGTATTAGTTCTGGGGGTGGCAAATATTTGCCAATTCTATTTTCTTCTTTTTTATCATACCAAGGAAAAAATAAACAAGCATCACTTACATGATTCCACAATGCGGTTAAATGAGAGCCATCTGTTTTTGGAACAAGATCAATAAAATAATTGTTGAGTATCAATTCCCTTTCCATCAGTTCAAAATGCGCAGCATTGTCTAAAAATAAACCATTCACTTTTTTAGGATAAGTCAATGCATATGCAATGGCTAACTGCGCGCCACTTGCCGATCCATATAGTAAAATAGTCTCTGCTTTTAAATGCTGTTGTAGGGCATAAATAAAACCGCTATAATCGTACACAGAGCTGATCATTTTATTCATAGACATTGATTGTCCATATCCAGGTGTATCAGGTGCTATCACTGTAAAATTTTCTGCTAATAACAGCATCAGTGGTTCCATCATAGCTGAACTTCGTGGAGATGGATGTAGCAAAATCAATATCGGTCCCGATCCTATAGAACGGTAAAACAATGGACGGTCGTTTACTAGGGTAAAATTTTTTTCAATGAGGTTCATACAAGCATAAATTTAGTTAACTTCATTAACTATTCAAATTTTATCCATTATGGTGAATAAACAAGTGCTGTTAGCTCAGCGACCGCAAGGTATGATTCAGTTGTCTGATTTCAATATTATTGAAACAAAAACTGCGGTTTTGCAAGATGGGGATATTCTTGTTCAGGTTCAATATATTTCATTAGATCCCGCCATGCGGGGATGGATGAATGCTGGTACTACTTATATCCGTGGCGTAGAAATAGGCGAACTAATGCGTGCTTTTGCCGCTGGTATTGTAGTTGAATCTAAACATGCTGATTTTCAACCTGGCGATTCGGTAGTGGGAATAATGGGGGCGCAGACTTATGCCGTAATTCAAGGCAAACACCTCACAAAAGTTGACATATCCCAAGTTCCCCTTAGTTGGTTTGTGGGTATTTTGGGCATGCCAGGAATGACCGCTTATTTTGGCTTACTAGAAAAAGGATTGCCCAATGCAGGTGAAACAGTACTAGTAAGTGGGGCTGCCGGTATGGTGGGATCTGTAGTAGGACAAATAGCTAAAATTAAAGGATGTCGCGTTATTGGCATTGCTGGTGGTGAAGCCAAATGCCGTTCCGTGGTAGAAGATTTTGGTTTTCATGCTGCCATTGATTATAAATCGGTTCCCAATATGGGTAAAGCCATTAAAGAACTGGCACCCAATGGTATTGATATTTATTTTGATAATATTGGCGGAGAAATGTTGGATGCCGCTTTACTAAATCTTGCCAATGGAGCAAGGATCGTAGTTTGTGGCGCCATTTCTCAATACAATGCTTCAGAAGTACAGGGCATTAAAAATTATATGAAAATCATCAGCGCGCGCGGTACACTTAGCGGAATTATTGTACTGGATTATTTTGCGCGCGCTGCGGAAGCTATCAACCAATTGGGTGAATGGCTGAATAAAGGAAAAATTATTTACAAAGAACATACTGTAGAGGGCATTGAAAATTTTGCAAGTACATTACAAATGTTATTCACAGGTGCTAATCATGGTAAACTCATTCTAAAAGTTTAATTCCATCCAATGAAAAAAATGTATTTTATCTGTTCTTTATTGTTTTGTACTGGCATTAATGCACAGAACGACTCTATTCCCAATACTGGTATCAGCGGTATTTATGAAGTAGCGGTGGGTACTAAAGACGCTGCATATACCATTCGCTATTTTAATGAATTTGGATTTACGGTAGTGGATAGTAATTCACTTACAAAAACACAAGCCATGTTGCTTTATGGCGTACCGAGTGCGGCTAAAAGTTATAGATTACAAAACGGTATCATTGACGCGCATGGACTGCTGCGCATCATTCAATGGGAAAGCCCGCTGGGCAAAGGTGTTGGATACGCTGAACCTGAAACCGTTGGTCAGCGAATGAGCGTAATGCTTACCAAAGATATTATTCGCTTAGAAGATGTTTACAAAGTTTTGCGCAACCAGCAACAGAAATGGTTGCCTACTACTCCAGTCTTTGATGATCCTTTGCGCATTAATAAAGGCAATGAAATAGATTTTTTTAAGCGACCTGTTGGCGTTCGCGAAAATGCAGTGTATGGTGAATTTTTTAATCATGTTTTTTTTCAACGCTATGGATACGGTATTCCAGGCTATGGCACTATTAATGAAGCATCAAATTTAAAGACGAGTGAATTCACCCACCACGATTTTATGATATTGGTTGATAGTATGCAGCAGCTCATGTATTTACAAACTGCTCTTGGGTTAAAAGCAGAGCGCGAACCTACACTGGATGGAGACCATTTAAAAGGACCTAAAACAACCTTCGTAATGGCCGATGGTTATAGTCACTTTTACCAAGGCTTTGTGAGTCCCAATAATATTTGTGGCAAACTCAAGTTCTTTATGGCACAATATAAAAACAAGCCCAATGCCGCTTCACACCAGCGACTGGGTGAATTGGGAATTACCATGCACAGCTTCTATACTCCTAAACTTAGTTATATTCATGGGCTGGTAACCAAGCATGGGTTGAAACCTTCTATTATTCAAAAAAATGAATTCGGTGAAGCCAGTTTTATTTTTCGAGGACCAGAAGGAGCCACTTGGCAGATTATTGAAAAATTCAATACACAATATAAACCAGTAATTAAATTAGAAACCTTTTTTACGAAAGACTGATGAATTCTGTCTAAAATACCAATTCATTAATTCATGATTTTAACCCCACACCTAATATGAAAAAACTACACGCCACACTCTTCCTTCTCTTTGTAATCAGTAGTATTTATGCGCAAAAAAAACCTTTGTACGATCTTACAGACCCTAAACAAAATATGGACGCTTACGTAAAAATGCGCGCTTCTCTCGATCCAAAAGAAGAAGCTGTTTTTTATGCCAAAGGAGCTATTTATACTTATGATCCGGAGAAGCCTTGGAAGCATATATTTAATTTTGAAATGTACAATATAGCTCGTGTAGAAAAATTACCAGGCGATTCTGGCTGGCGGCTTATTACACGCGAAATGCTGGTATATCAAGATCCAAAGACCAATGAAATTTTAAAGACTTGGAAAAACCCATTCACCAATGAAGAAGTAGAAGTGGTGCATGTTTGGAACGACCCAGTGAATCAAATTTTTAAATATGGTGCTTTTAAAGTTCCATTTGAAAGACTGGGAAATGATCGGATTAACTTATACAATGATGTTACTTTATCTTATCCCTCACCGCTAAAAAAAGTTGACTGGCCCGAACAAAGTCGCAGTGATGTTTACCAAGGAGCTGAATTATTTAATTTTTTCTTAAGTGAGAAGGAATTACAAAACCCGAAAATTAAAAATGCACAAGCCGATATATCTTGGACCCGATTCAGCGATTTTTTACCTTGGATGAAAATGGGTATTAAATCTGGAAACCTTTTATACCAGAGTCGCGGTTATAAATTAAAAAATGGTTTCAATGATTTACCAATAGCTATTAAAGATTTTGTGATGGCCAATTATCCTGAATATCAACACGCCCCTGAATTATACACTGCTCCGAATATGACCAGTTGGAAATATTATAAAAAAATAATGGAAGAACGCAAGAAAAAATTGGGGCAATAAGTATTGATTTAGCCCAGAAAATAGCAAAGCCACGGAATTTCTCCGTGGCTTTTATGGGCAGGCAATCGATAATTGATTAAAAACCTTTACAATTTAGTTAATCCAACTTGAATCCAGCGCAAATTGATGCCAATATTTTTTGAACCAGGGCTGGCCCATGAATAGGTAATTGCCTTAGAAACCCCCAGTTCATACACGGCTATTTTCAATACTTCTAAATCTTTTCCATAAACCACATTAGCCAATTCTATTTCATATTTGGTGGGCAAACCATCCTCGGTGTACATCCGAACACGCTTGCCTTGGTTGTGCCACACCATATTTCTCAACTGGTGATAGTCATTGTCAAATCCTGCTTTTTGCAGTAAAATCCAACCCTTGTAAAAAGTGCATCGCTTTAATTTATGCGGAATCTTGTCCTTATTGCCATAGATATAAGCTCCATTTTCATCATAAGCTTCGTCTCTAATCCAGATTTCATTGGGGGTAAGTAGGAGGCTATCCGTTATATATATTTTCTTGCCAGACCGTTTACTGATGAAATTGCAGGCTTTTTCTTTCATATAACCGATATACTGATCGTTTATTTTTTTCCACCAAACCCCACAACCATCTGTTGTAGTCATTTGCTGCGGCGTTAATCCCTGCAGTTTTAAAGGATTTAAGTTTGAAAAATAAAATAAGCTATCCTGCTTAAAACTATAGATATCCAGTCTTATTGCATTTTCTACGAAGTCGGTATTAAAAGTATATATCCGTTGTCGATATACCTTACTTGTATCCCCATCAAAATATTGAATCACATAAAATACATCGCTTCCAAAAGCGGGTAGATCAACTTTTTTAAAAACAGAATGAATATGCTCGTGTTCCTCTTTTACCTTGTCTTCTCGCTCTTTGTAAACCTGTTGAAAATTATTAAATTCTCCTTCAAACCAACCCAGCATTTCTTTAAGTTGGGTATTTAATAAAAGGTTGGCATTGGATTTATTTTTCTGTGCTTGAATGGTACAATATAAAAAAGCGAATAAAACGACTAAGGTTATTTTTTGCATATCAATGGTTTGGGTTAAAAAAATGCCCTCTTTTCAGAGGGCATAGTACTTAAACTTAGTGTGCTTATGACTATTAAAAATCAAAAGATATATAGGCAATCCATCTTCTAGGTAATTGTAGGTACCCTTGCGCCCAAATAGGTGTTCCTGCATTGTTATAGGTAGGTGTAGCTTGAAGTTGGCCCAGTGCTGTAGAGTTCTCAGAGAGCCCAACAATATTTTGCACGCCTTCCCTATTACCCATATTCTTTACTTGAAGACCAATTCTAACTTCTTTTTTATCTTTCATGGTATACCTAAAATAACCACCTGCATTTATTACGGTGAGTCCACCCAAATTAACAAGGTTGGTGGCATCGGCGTAACGCTTCCCATTTACGTTTGCAGAAAGATCAAGCCCAAACCATTTGTGTTGATATAGTGCAGTACTATTCCAGATATAATCGGGTACACCTGGCAATTTTTTACCAATAACATCAATTGATGTTTGGTTATTTCCTTCACTAATAATATTCAGTCCAAAAAGATTTCCATTCACGTCTACACTTGGTAGGGTTCCAACTCTTCCAATAATTCCAGCAGCAGCAGCGCTTGAATTAGAAATTTTAAAATTAGAAAAAGTTGCATTCTGTAAAGTAAGGCTAGAACGAACACTCAATCCTTTTAGGAACTGAGAAGGGTTGTAAGAAATAGATAATTCGGCACCCATAATTCTATTAGAACCGAAGGGCTTAGAAACGAGTAGTCCATTTTCAAAAATGGAAGCTAGTCTATTTGTAATACTGTTGTAATAAAATGCAGCATCAATACCAATATCACCCATTTGCTTTCTAAGACCAACTTCGGCAGAGATAATTATTTCATTCCCTGCCAATCCGTTTGGTAAACGAGAAAGGGTACTTGCAGTGGCATTATTAGCAGTAGGAGCAATGAATTCTAAGGAAGTGAATGCTGAATAATCAGGCATTCTATAAGCCCTGTTGAAGTTTGCATAAACAGAAGTTGATCTATTAAATAAGTAGTTAAACCCAATAGATGCAGAGTAATCGCCAAAAGCAAGTTTGCGGGTAATGGCTGAATCGAATGGTGCTTTTGTTTCCGCAAGATCCATATACAACCAATCGTACCTTAATCCAACCGTCATGGTAAACT
Source organism: Sphingobacteriia bacterium (assembly GCA_031369485.1). GTDB lineage: Bacteria > Bacteroidota > Bacteroidia > Chitinophagales > Chitinophagaceae > Sediminibacterium. The sequence goes on along the minus strand of JANMOT010000066.1, from coordinate 158,153 downwards.
TATCATTGAATTTCATTTCGTGACCAGCAAACAATGCATTCACTTGTTCCGTATAATTTCCCCTCCTAGTAATGGCTCCTCTTTGAGCCAGTGGCGGGGCACTGCTATTGATTAACTTAAGATCGGAGGCATTTCCAGGGTTTACAAAATGGGTATAGCTATAAGTAGTTGGCCTCAAATTGGTACTGGAGAAATAATACCCCAGTTGAAAATTGTGTTTTACCGATCCTTTTTCCCAAGTCTTTTTAATTCGAGCTTCATTCATGATATCATTATCTGGAGCATCACCATCCAACATTAACCTGGCTACGTTATTACTATTATAATAACCTCCAAATGGAAAAGGATATTTCGTTCCACTTGCCAATGCTTGGTACCTAAATTTATTTTCAAAATGCCAGTTATTTCCCAAATCTCTCTCCATAGAAAAATTCAATTGGAGGTTTTTTGTAGTATTGGCATTTGCCAGTTCATTACCAATATTTCTAACAATTTGATTCCCGTCTTCTCCCAAAACTGGTTGTCCACCGGGACGAGGTAGGGTGCGACTAGACCTGGTTCCGAATACTGAATAATTTACGTTTTGTAGTGCAGGAAAAATATAAGTACTGGTATTCCTCCATCCAAAAGGTAATTTGTTCGTAAGCGGATCAAGTGGAACGTCTGTTAAGTTTTGAAAACTATAATTTGCATAAATGAATCCGAGACGGATTTTTCCTTTTTTATCGGGAGATAGAAAATCAAAATTACCCCTTAATTGATATCCATGATCATTGTAACCAGTTTTGCGGTAACCACGATCATCCATAAACCAACCACCTATATTGTATCTAACCATTTTGTCTTTGGTTAGTGAACCATTCAAATTCCAGTCCAGCCGATAATTAAAGTAATTGTCGTCGGTATGAATATTATCGTAACGAGTCATTTTTACTGAACCCCTATTTTCTTCACCACCCGTTTTACTAATAATATTAACCACACCAGCTGCAGCAGAGCGACCATAAACGGTTGCCGTACTTCCTCTTACTACTTCTACTTTTTCTACGTTGTCATCAAAACCAAAACCTGCATCGGGTAAGCGACCAGCACTACCAAAAGCAGGTAATCCATCTATTAAAATACTGGTATATACTAATCCACCCAATGGATTACCATCCGGAAAACCCCTGATTACTATACCACCTCTTCTACCTTGTGAGTTGTTGGCAAATACACCAGGCGTAAGCGTTACAGCTTCAGCAAAACTTTCGGGCTTTATGGCTTTTAATAATTTATTACTAATAATATCTACCGCTTGGGTAGTTTCTAATTTACGTACTGGCTGGCGACCAGCAGTAACACTCACTTCATTCAGTTGATTGGTTTCTTCTATCATTTGAATATCAACACTAGAGCGGCCACTTAATGAGATCGACTGCTCACGATAATTAACAGCACTTACTTTAAGTACCGAATTGGCAGCTTTCACTGAAATGGTAAATTTTCCGTCTTTATTTGTTACGGTTCCATTCCTGGATCCTTTCTCCACAACAGAAACACCTTCCATTCCTTTTTTATCGGAAGAGGTAATTTTACCAGTCACACTTACTTGTGCATGTACAGCATGTGCAAACAGCAAAGCGACAGAAAGCATTAAACTTTTTAAGAATTTGTTCATAGCAATTATTTTGATTACTGAAACGGTTAACTTGGTTAATCAATTTTAAAAATAGTACTTTTTTTCTACGAAAGCTAATTTTTAAATTATTTTATTTCATCAGAAAATGATTAACTTAGTTAACTATTATTCAAGCAAACCCTTAAAAATGAATCTCCGACTATTTCCAAAACATACTGGAATCTGGGAAGGAACTTATACCAGAATAGATGCCAATGGCAACAAATATGCACAATGGAAAAGCAGGCTTACCATTCGTCTTTTTGATGAAAATAAATACCACCAAGTAAATGAATATACTTGGGCTGATGGTCACCATGAACTGCACGACTTTGGTATTTGTACCTTTAATTCAGATGGTATTTTAATTTTCGATAACCCCCGCATCCTTGGTAAATCATGGGAAACACATGATAGTGTTTGTTTAACATGGAGCTATAAAAACCGCCCCGGTTCTAACCTCTATGAAATGATTGATCTTATAGGAGATGGTAAACACCGCATCCGCACTTGGAAATGGAGTCTCAATGATGAATTTCAAGGCAATACCATGATTGAAGAAAGGCAGGTTGCTACCATGGAACAGATTGACCCAGATTTTTGGGTTGACCTCGCTTCCAGAAGATTTACTGGCGCTTCTCGCTCCGATCACTAGCAAAATTAAATTCAATATAATATAGTATGCAATGGCAATGACGATTACAGAGAAAATTATGGCATTCAACAGTGGCCGTGATTCAGTAGTACCCGGTCAACTGGTTTGGGTAGACGTTCACACGGTAATGACCATGGACTATTTGGGCAAACAATGCTTTAAAGCATTTGAAAGTTTGGGTGCTAAAACATTATTCGATAGAGATCGAGTGATCTGCGTAAGTGATCACCTTGTTCCTCCTCCTACTCCCGAATATGCTACCATGCTGAATGAATGGCGGGAGATTGTAAAAAGTTACGATATACCCAATTTTTACGACCTAGGCAGGCAGGGAATTGCCCACCAAATAATGGTGGAACAAGGTCACGTTTTACCCGGTAAAATTTCCATAGGTACCGACTCGCACGCCAATACCTATGGTGCTGTTGGTGCTGTTGGTAATGCCATTGGGGTAACCGATGCTGCCATAGCAATGGCTACGGGCAAATGTTGGTTTCGGGTTCCTGAAACAGTAAAATTTCATATCAAAGGTGAATGGCAACCTTGGGTAATGGCCAAAGACCTCAGCCTCCATATTATGGGAATGATGCACTGGAATGGACACCTTATTTATAAAGCACTTGAATATTGCGGCCCCGCTATTGATGCACTGGATATTGCCGGCAGAATGACGCTTTGTAATATGACGGTTGATCTGGGTGCCAAGAATGGCATTATTGCCCCCGATGCAAAAACAGCAGCCTATTTACAATCGGTTCAAAAAGGCGATTGGAATATGATTGCCAGTGATGCCGATGCTCACTATGATGCAGTATATGAAGTAGATGTAACCAATATCGGCCCCACCATTGCAAGGCCCGATAAACTAGATGATACCGTTCCAGTTGAACAACTGGTTGGCACCAAATTCAACAAAGCATTTGTAGGCACTTGCACCAACGGTCGCACCGAAGATTTTGCCATCATCGCAAAAATTTTAGATGGCAAAAAAATTCACCGTGATGTAAATATGATTTGCATACCTGCCAGTCAACAAGTTTACCTCGAATGTATTCAAAAAGGATATTTCGAAATTTTGGTGAAAGCTGGTGTTGCCATTGAAACACCCAGTTGCGGGCCTTGTGCTGGTATTCATACTGGCGTTGCTGGCGATGGAGATATCATGCTGAGTGCTGGAAATAGAAATATGAAAGGAAGAATGGGTAGTAAAAATGCACAGATCTACTTGACTTCCCCTGCCGTAGTTGCGGCAAGTGCAGTAAAAGGAGTAATCACCGATCCCCGTTCTGAAAATTGGTAACCACTAAAAATTAATTACATGGCTATAATAAAAGGAAAAGCTTGGGTTGCAAAAACCTACGTAATGAGCTTTGATATGATTGTTCAGAAATTCTGGACCTCACCCATTGATCCAATTGAAAACAGCAAATGGGTGATGGCTGGTGTGGACGAAGCATTTAATAAAGAAAATGGTTTTAAAGATTTCGGTTACACATTTATTGTAGCGGGACATAATTTTGCCGGTGGTGGAAAAAGTATTGAGCATTGTGTTACAGGATTAATGGGAGCCAATATTAAAGCAGTATTTGCTACCAGCTTTGCTCGTTTACAATTTAGAAATGCCATTAATTATGGCATGCCTTTTATTACCAGTAAAGACATAAACCTCGACTGTGAAACTGGCGATGAACTGGAATATAATAGCGACAACGGTGAAATAAAAAACCTCAGCAATGGAAAAATATTTTCCAGCGTACCCGTTGCGCCTTTTGTTGCAGAAGTAGGCGCAGCAGGTGGTCTAATGAATTTTATAAGGACTAAAATTGCAGATGGCTCTATTGCCAACCTGCACTAAACTATTATGAGAGAAAATATTTTACGAAAAAAATTACTAGAGAAAAAAACCTGCTATGGCGTAATTTCTCCTACCACCGACCCCACTATATGTGAATATATTGGACTCAGTGGAATTGACTTTTACATTATGGATGCAGAACATGGTCCACTCACCATGGCCGATACCATTCATATGATACGAGCCTGTGAATCTGTAAGTATTACACCACTTGCGCGCATCAATTCCTTGGACGAAAAAATGATTCTACAGTATTTTGATGCTGGTATTATGGGTGTAATGATGCCCGGCACCAATACGGTAGAAGACTGCGAAAAACTGGTTCAGGCTGTAAAATATTATCCGCTGGGCAATCGAGGGTTGGGCCCCGTTCGCGCTTCAGACTATATGGCTGGTAAATTATCCCAACAAGCTTATATTTCATTTTCGAATGAACAGACATTGGTATTCCCCATGATTGAAACTGTAACTTGTTTAGAAAATCTGGAAGCCTTATGTGCTGTAAATGGGGTGGACGGATTCATTCTTGGGCCAAGAGATCTTGCACTGAGTATGGGCTTTACCGATGGGCCAGCACATCCTGAGGTAAAAGCGGCCATTGATAAAGCCATTCAAACGGTTACCAGTAAAGGGAAAATTTTCGGCACCGTTGCCGGAACCGCCGAGCAAGCAAAAGAACTGAGTGAAAAAGGCGTAAGTTTATTACTGAATAGTGTGCAAGGTTTATTAACCAGTAGTATCAAATCATTTATGATCAATAACCCGATTAGTTGATTAGGTTATTAAGTTGATTTAGTTATTAAGTTGATTGACCAATAACCCAATAACCAATAACTCAATAACCCAATAACTCAATAACCAATAACTCAATCCCCCCATGCCAACCGTACTAGTACTTTTTAATTTAAAAGCTGAAGCATCTATAGCTGATTTTGAGCAATGGGCAAAGGAAAAAGATATTCCGACTGTAAAATCGTTGGGATCTATCAATGATTTTCGGGTGTTGAAATTAGGCATGATACTCGGTTCAGATAAACAAGCTCCCTATCAATATGCTGAATTAATAGAAATAAAAAATATGGAGGCTTTTTTTGTGGACCTTGGCGCCGAAGCCGTTCAGGCTGGCGCAAAACAATTCAATGAATTTGCGGATAGTCCTTTATTTATTTTAGCAGATGATATTAACCCTTAACCTTACTTAAAACTGTTCGCTGTAATGTATAACCTAAAAGATAAAGTAGCCATCGTTACTGGGTCTGGTCGCCACAAAGGTATTGGCGAAGCCATTGTTTTAAAACTGGCAGCAGAAGGTTGTAATATAGTAATCAGTGATATTGGCTCTGCAAAAGGCGCAGAATTTGCAGCAGAACATATTGGTGCAACAGCAGAAATGAATGAAATTGCAAATGCCTGCAAAGCATTGGGGGTGAATGTAATTACGGTTCCTTGTGATATTCGAATGGAATCTGATTGCGCCATTCTGATGGAACAAACCATCAAAGCTTTTGGTAAAATTGATATCTTAATTAACAATGCAGGTGTGGGTTATATAATGGAGCCATTCACCGAATTCAAAGAGACCAGTTGGGATGCTGTAATGGATGTAAATCTCAAAGGCGCATTTCTTTGTAGTAAACACGCAGCCATTCAAATGCAAAAGCAAGCAACCGGTGGAAGCATTGTTAATATAGCCTCTCAAGCTGCTAAAACTGGCTTCCCGTATGCCGCTGCATATACTGCAAGTAAGCATGGACTAATTGGATTAACCCGCAGCAACGCAGTAGAACTCGGCAAATATAAAATTAGGGTGAATGCGGTTTGTCCCAATCATATTACTACGGGACTAGGCCATTGGCAGAACAAATTTTTCAGTGATAAATTAGGAATGGATTACAACGCTTATTTACAATCTATTGTTGATAAAAATCCTTTGGGAAGAACGGGACTCACCAGTGATATTGCCAAAGCAGTTGCTTTTTTATGCAGCAATGAGGCAAGTTATATTACAGGTGAAGCCATGAATGTGAGTGGTGGTGAAGAATATCATTAAACTATTCAAACTTTTTTAATCCTAAAATTAGTTAATATTGTTAACTAATTTTATCTTGTAAGCTATGCATAAATTGGGAATTGATATTGGCGGCACTTTTACCGATCTCGTTTTGCTAGATGAGAAAAGCAGCATGCTTTATTTTGGCAAAACACTTACTACTTATCCAGATCCCACACTGGGTATTTTAAATGGGGTAAACGAATTATTGGCCCAACATGGAAAGTCGGTAAGTACGGTTCATACCTTGGTTCATGGCACTACATTGGTTACCAATGCAGTGATTGAAAGAAAAGGCGCCATCACCGCACTGCTTACTACCAAAGGGTTTGAAGACCTACTAGAAATTGGTAGAGAAATGCGCTATGATATCTATGATATATTTATTACCATGCCACAACCATTGGTACCAAAACCACTAAGAAAAGGCGTAGCAGAAAGAGTAGATAAAGACGGTAATATTTTACAAAAACTCAACCTTGCAGCAGTAGAAAAAACCATTCAGCAATTGGTAAGGCAAGGCGTTCAATCCATAGCTGTTTCTTTACTACATGCTTATGCCAATACAGTTCACGAAAAACAAATAGGAGCACTGCTGCATAAAAAATTCCCTTCGCTTACTTATTCTCTCAGCTGTGAAGTAATGCCAGAAATTCGTGAATACGAAAGAACCAGTGCTACAGTAATGAATGCTTATGTGCAACCACTTACCGATCAATACCTTGCCAATCTTCGTGCAAAATTAGCCGTACTTGGTTTTGGAGGTATTATTCATATCATGAACTCGGCAGGGCGACTCACCACCATTGAAGGGGCTCGCAAAACACCCGTACAACTTTTAGAAAGCGGCCCCGCTGGGGGAACCATGGCTGGCGTATTTTTTGGAAAGCTGGTGGGCAAAAAAGATTTGGTTGCTTTTGATATGGGCGGAACCACCGCAAAAGCTTCTATGATTAGAAATTTACAACCAGAAATAACCAATCATTTTGAAGCCGCTCGTGAAAAGCGTTTTAAAAAAGGAAGCGGACTACCCGTTCGTATTCCTGTAATTGATATGATTGAAATTGGTGCCGGCGGCGGTAGTATAGCCCACCTAAATCATTTGGGTTTATTAAGTGTTGGGCCCGAAAGTGCTTCCTCTAATCCTGGCCCCGCCTGCTATGATAACGGTGGTGAAAATCCTACGGTTACAGATGCAGATTTAATTCTTGGTTTTTTAAATGAAGATTATTTTTTGGGTGGCACCATGCAATTAAGAAAGGAAAAAGCTATTGCTGCCATGAAAAAAAAGATCGCCGATCCACTTAAAATTTCAGTGGAGTTAGCCGCCTGGGGCATTCATAGATTGGTAAATGAAAATATGGCCAATGCCGCTCGTGTTCATATTATTGAAAAGGGACTAGACCCTCGTTTCTTCAGCATGCTCGCATTTGGTGGTGCAGGCCCTGTTCATGCTTTTAATGTGGCTCGTTTAATGAATTCACCACAACTCATAATACCCAGTGGTGCTGGTGTTTTAAGTGCAATGGGTTTCTTAGTAAGCCCCGTTGCTACCGAAGAAATTGCCAGCTATATTTGTCGCTTGGATCTGATGGATTGGGATAAAATAAATTTTCTCCTAAAAGAAATGGAAGCCAAGGGAATGGACTTCCTATTGAAAGCTGGCATGCAAAAAAAACATGCAAAAATTACTTTGGTTGCTGATATGCGCTACCACGGTCAAGGTCACGAAATTGCTGTTCCTATCCCTGCAGGAAAACTATCAAAAAATTCCCTTCCACTTATAAATACCAATTTTAAAACAGAATACCAATTAAGGTATGGAAGAGATATAGAAAATATTCCCATCGAAGCTGTTACTTGGCGAGTATTGGTAAGCGGCCCTTCTCCCGAACTTATTCCACAACAAGCAGTTATTGGTAAAAAAGGAAAAGCATTAAAAGGAACACGCAAAGTATTTTGGGGTAAGCAGTATGAAGATACTCCGGTGTACGAACGTTACAGCATACCCATTAATAAAAAAATAAAAGGGCCTTGTATTATTGAAGAATTTGAGAGTACCACCGTTGTAGGTCACAACAGCACCGTAATGATTGATGAATTTAAAAATATTGTAATTGACATGCTTTATTAATTGAATTATGGCGACTAAAAAATTTGACGCAATTGAACTTCCTGTCTTATGGAGCCGACTTATTTCTATTGTAGATGAAGCTGGCACTACTTTACAGAGAACCGCTTTCTCATCAGTTACCAGAGAAAGTGCCGATTTTGCAGTTGTACTGATGGATACCAAAGGCCAGTCGCTCGCCCAAAGCAGCGTAAGTGTTCCTTCTTTTTTAGGTGTACTTCCCTTTCTGGTAAAAGCACTGATTAAAGATTTTTTTCCGATAAATACTTGGAAAGATGGCGACGTAGTTATTACCAACGACCCTTGGCTTTGTGCGGGTCATAAACCTGATATTGGCATTGTTACTCCTATTTTCTGTAAACAAAATCTAATTGGTTTTATCGGGTGTATTGCTCACTCGCCCGATATTGGTGGCACGCTTTGGGGCGCAGGTGCAAAAGACTATTATGAAGAAGGTCTCTATATTCCTCCTTCTAAATTATACGATCAAGGAAAAAAGAATGATACCCTTTTCCAAATTATTGAAACCAATGTAAGAGCGGCTCAACAAACCATCGGTGATATTATAGCCCAGGTTGCAGCCAACTACCAAGGTATTCGTTCCTTGCATCGGATGCTGGAAGAAAATCAACTTACAGCCATTGATGCGCTTGGAAAACAAATTATTGACACTAGTGAAAAAGCCATGCGGGCTGCCATTAAAGCAGCACCTAATGGAACTTATAAATCTGAATACAATGCAGATGGTGATGCACTGAAAGAGCCGGTGAAATTTAAATGCGCAGTAACCATTAAAGATGATGAAATTTTTGTGGATTATGCAGGTAGTTCTGCCGCACATTCCTTGGCCATTAACGCCGTACTCAATTATGTATTTGCCTATACGGCTTATCCCATCAAGTGTGTGTTTAGTCCCGATATTCCCAACAACGAAGGAAGTTTCAGGCCCATTCACGTTACTGCACCTGAAGGTAGTTTACTCAATGCTCAAAAACCATCTCCATTGGGTGCAAGAAATGTAACGGGTAATTTATTGCATGGCCCTATTATGAAGGCTTTATCCAAAGCCGTTCCCGAAAAAGTGCAAGCCGATTGCGGCGCAGCAGTATGGGTGATGGTATTAAGCGGTAAAAGAGAAAATGGTGCTGAATTTGTAGAATATCTTTTTCTGGCAGGAGGCTATGGGGGAAGAAAGGGATTGGATGGAGCACCCACCCTCTGTTATCCTACCAATGTAGCCAATGTGCCTATTGAAGTATTTGAAAACAACGCCCCCGTTTTAGTTACTGAAAAATCACTAATCGCCAACAGTGGTGGTGCGGGCAAATACAAAGGCGGTTCTGGTCAGCGTTTTGCTTATAAAAATATAGGTAAATTCCCCTTGCAAATTAGTAATGTAACAGAGAAAATTAACAACCAAGCCTACGGATTATTTGGTGGAAAAGAAGGAAGAAAAGGTGCCATTTATATCCGAACTTTAGCAGGTAAAAAACGGTTCACCCCACCAAAAGGCCACGATAAACTATTACCAGGAGAAGAGTTGGTAATGGAACTGCCCGGAGGTGGAGGTTATGGGAGGATTTAGCATTTTGAATCAACTTAATAACATAATAACTTAACATGTCATATCAATTACCACCTGTATGGACCAAACTGCAACAGCACGCAGTATTTCCAAGTTTCAGTCACGACGAAAGGGCGCGCTATAATTTTTTAGCCAACCTGAATCGCTTTGTAAGTACTGTAATTGCTCCAGGTAATAAAACCGCTTTTGAAAAAAGGGTAGAACCTATATTTAAAAAAGAAAATGGCAGAACTTTTAACGATCGCTTTGAAGTAGGTGAAGCCATGAAAAAAGATCCAGTGTACCAAATGTGGGCTGCACTTCGCAGGAGTACCATGGAAATGCGACAGCAAAATGGAAGAGCTGCGGTATTGCGACAAGCGGGTGAATTGGCACAAAAAACAGCAACACAATTGGCTCTACACCCCAACCTTCAATTGAAGGAAAAGTTTACAGTACCCGCTTATTTGAAGCATGTAGACAATCACTTGATGCCTGGTAGTTATCATACCGAATATTTTAAAGGAGATGTAGCCAATGCTGCCAATTACGATAGTGGCCTTTTTGTTACCAGCGGTGGTATGCTCGGAAGCCTAACCGATGGTGGTGGCAGGGCCATTGCAAAATGGGTGCAAGAAACCTATCCTCATTTCAACCCCAAAAAAATACTTGATATCGGTTGCGGCCTCGGTCACAATACTTTACCTATTGCCATGGCTTTTCCAAATGCTGAAATAATTGCCATAGATGCTGGCGCACCTATGTTGCGCTATGGAGCTGCCAGAGCCAATGCTTTGGGCATAAAAAATATACAATTTATTCAAGCTGATGCAGCAGAAATGAGCGCATTTGCAGATGGTGATTTTGACTGGGTACAAACCACCATGTTTTTACACGAGACAGGTGGCAAAGCCATTCATAAAATATTTAAAGAAATCAACCGGGTATTGAAACCAAATGGACTAAATCTGCATATTGAGCAACCACAATACACACCCGAAATGAGCATGTATGAGCAGTTCATGCGCGATTGGGATGCCTATTACAATGCCGAACCTTATTGGGGGCATATGCACGACCTTCAGCCAGTAGATCTGATGATGGAAGCTGGTATATCCAAAGAAAATTTTATGCAAATAGGTGTTAAAGCAGTGAATGATTTAGATAAAAAGAAAGAAGATGGTAAGGTAACAGAAGATTATGGCCGTAGCCCCATCTGGAATGTATTTGGTGGATGGAAATCATAACTTAATAACCGAATAACTCAATAACTCAATAACCCAATAACCCAATAACCTCCCATGTCAACAGAATTAAGCGGTTCACACTCTAGTGGACAAATGAGCGAGCAAACAGATACCAGTGCAGTAAATGATGTATTAATGGCTGGCGATAAAAGCAAAGGTGGTAGGCCTTATTTTTTTAACGACCCTGCTGTAGAACGCGTATTGAATATAGCCATGGCTGTTGCCACAGAAGTGGCTGTTGTAAGAGAACGCATGGATACCATTGAAAGATTACTGGAGCAGAAAGGCATTCTACAACAAAGTGAAATAGAAGCTTTTGTACCTACAGATGAACAAGCAGAAGAAAGGCAGCTCTGGCATACCCGTTATGCAGCCCGCATCATGCGCATAGTTCAGCAAGAGGCAGATGCCATTGCATATCCAGAGAACAATATACCCATGCGGCAGATTGCAGATGATATCAATGAAATGTAAATCTATTTTTTTATGAATGCTATTGAATCTGTTAATCAACATTACCAAGTCATCATCAATAAAAACTTGGAAGGAATCTGCAATAAATATATGCCTTCAGAAAATACTTATGTAATTTTAGAAGGCCCAAGGTTGACTACCATTGGGTTTGAAAAAATAAAAAAAGGGTGGACTGATTTCTGTGCTTCGGCCATACATTTAATGGGTATTGAATGGATAGAAGGACCATTTGCAGAAGAAACAGCATCAATGGCTTGGGTAGCAGGCATCATCAAATTAAAAGTGAAAGTAAAAGACCTTGAATTCGAAAATATATTTCGATCTAGTTTTGTTTTAATAAAAGAAGAAGGGAGTTGGAAAATAAAACACGAACACGTATCACTGGTTCATCCAGACCCTTATGGTATAGGTGACTGGTTAAAAAAATAGCAGCATGAAGGAAACGGTTATCACTAAATCTGCCATTATTGGTGTAGTAGTTGCTGCACTTGGTTTTTTTGTTGATCTGTATGATATCATCATTTTTAGCGCAGAAAGAATTGACAGTTTTAAAGACCTTGCCATACCCGAATCTGAGTGGGCTATTCATACCCGAAATATTTTAAATGCGCAAATGTTTGGCATGTTGCTGGGTGGTTTTATTTGGGGTACTATCGGTGATAAATTCGGCAGACTAAAAGTATTATTTGGATCTATTTTAATGTACAGCATATTTACTTTACTCAACGCATTTGTAAAAAATACAGATGAATATATTTGGTGCAGGTTTCTTGCGGGGGTGGGGCTAGCGGGTGAGTTGGGAGCAGGTATTACATTGGTAACAGAACAAATGGATAAACGCTATCGCGGTTTTGCGGTGGCAATGGTAGGCGGCATTGGAATGTTTGGTGCAGTAACAGCCGGAATTGTAGCCAGTTTTTTCAATTGGAAAACCAGTTATATAATTGGGGCAGCGCTGGGATTAATTTTACTCGTACTTCGATTTGGGGTATTGGAAAGTGGATTGTTCAACAGCATGAAAGTAGAGGGAATTCGTAAAGGGAATTTTATATTGGTATTGAAAAATAAGAATCGACTTTGGAAATTTATTTGCATCCTGTTAATAGGAATGCCAGGCTGGTTCGCAACAGGAATCCTCATCACTTTTACCAAAGAAATAGCAAGCAGTATGGGCATGACTACGCTTCCTACTGCTTCAACCGTAATTGCACTCAATTTTTTGGGGTTTGCATTTGGCGATCCGCTGTGTGGATTATTGAGTCAGCACTTAGAAAGTAGAAAGAAAGCCATCTTAACCTTTTTGGTATTGTACAGTCTATTTTTGTTTAGCTTCTTTTTATTTGCAAAATATTCCGTAATAATTTATTACTCCTTATTTGTAGGAATGGGTGTTGGCGTGGGTTTCACCATTATGTTGTTTACTTTGGCGGCAGAACAATTTGGCACCAATATAAGAACTTTAGTAACCAGTACTTCTCTTAATTTAGTAAGGGGCTGGGTAATACCACTCAGCTTTGCCTTCCAATGGCTGGCCAGTTTATTTGCAGGAAATTATTATTACAGTGCAATGGTAATTGCAACCATTGCATTATGTCTGGCCTTTTATGCAATAACGCAGTTAGAAGAAACCTATCACAAAGATTTAGATTTTTATGAGGAATAAAAATGAGTTTGGTTTTAAAAAGTATACCCGAAATTAACCCCAAATTGTAATAATGGAAAAAGCCCTGCTACGGGGCTATTTTGACTGTTTTCCATAAATACATCATCCACTACAAATCCAATATTGCCACCCACAAAAAAACGTTTGCTAATTTCTCTTTGTAAACCATAATGCACTTGAATACTTCTTACGCTCTCAAAATTATAAGATTGGTTGCTTTTAGAGAAGGGAGGTGTTGAGGCAAAGTATTTTACTGCAAAATAATTACCCGAATAGTTGTTTATATTTTTATTTTTCTTCAACCGATGGTATAAGTTTATATACCTTCTTAATTCTACCGAATAAAAACCAACTGTACTGCTATTGCTTAACGCTGGATCATTGCTTTCTTTGTTAAAACCAAATGCAGAAATCAACCCTGCTTGCGGTGTTAGGGTTAGTTTGGGTAAAAGGGTAAATTCAGCAGAGCCATATAAGTGGAAGCCAATGGGGGCAAATAAATTAGCCCTTATAATGGGGGAGCGTTGCTGTGGAAGCTCCTTTTTTTTAGGAATTATTTGGCTGCATAATCCGTTGATTATAAGCATATTTAAAACTAAAATACTGATCGTTTTTTGCATATTTTTTATTTTTAAAAAACATAACCCAATGTAAAACCGTATTGCAACAAGGGTATATCACTAGTCAAAGTAATTTGAATAGGTTTTTTACCAAGCACAGCTCCTGCATAAGCTCCTAAAAAATAATGGCGTTTAAATTGATATTGCATCCCTATATTAACTTGCCAAGCACTTACGTTTTCATACGTATAATCTGCTCCACTGTTTATTGTACTGGCGGGGGTACTGGCAAAATATTTTAAACCTATATAAGCACCTGAAAAGCCAAATAATGGTGCATTTGTTTTTTGCATTCTCCCAACTGGCTTAAAATAGTAATATCTTAATTCTGGGGATATAAAACCTGAAAAGCCTATTTTATCACTATCTGCAAGTTCTGCAGGATCCGTTACGTTCCATTGGGCTATTCCTGCCTTAATGGAAGTACCTAATTGAAGGTTTAAGGTAACTCGTTTCAATAACTTTACTTCTGCTGATACAAAGGGTTGAATGCCTATTGGAAAATGTACTCCTGCCCTAAAAATAATGGGCTTATTAAAGTTATAATCGGTAGAATCAATAATTAAACTGTTGAGCATATTTATTTGTGCATCTACTGAACCCATTTTCAAAACAAAGACGAAAATACATAAAGCTGTATAGACTTTTTTTATTGTAGAAAATAGGTTCATAGCTGCTAAATTTGATTCATTAAATGTATATTCAGCCTATTCTTTGTATTTAACCACCCTTACACCAACCCAACTGTCCCCAATCCTTGCTTTACCAATAAAATTACCGCTTTTCATTTCATATTTATAAGGCGCTTCTCCTTCAGAAGATACCATCAAATTCCAGTCAAATCTCCAATTATTGTTATCAGAATAGCCTTGTTTTTTGTATACCTGTGCAGCAGTAAATCTTACCAACGTCTGATTAGTAATTTCTTTATAACTTGTAATATAAGCTGGTTCATTTTTATATCTGTCTTTATAAGTTGGATCAACATATTGATCAATAACACCCGGTATAATATTTTTCATAACGTTATTGACCAGATTTGTTGTAATAGGACTATTTAAAAATCCATTCGTAAACCGATATATATCATTCTGAGCAATTACACTTGTTGGAGAAGCAAACCCCAAACCTTTATCACCTAAAACAAAAGCCATATAATTGGCTACATGATTTCCTAGTTTCACTTTTTTTAACCCTTTGAATTTTGGAAATGCCATTTGCATAGCCGCCATGGTTTGTGGTGTTGGAAAAAAGTAATCCGTTTCTAAATCTAAATTGTCTGCACCAACAATTATTTCATCTGCAAATGATTGCCCCCAGTAAGACATCCATAAAACCCTTCTTAAACGCTGTACTTTGCCCTCAATTCCAACAGAATTCCAAATTATATAACCATTGTTATACGAATGGAAATTAAACCGCCTATTACCAGACATTCCAACTATACCTCGCCCTTCTCCAAACTTATCTGCCGTAACAAGACTCATTGGAATCTCAGGACCAGCAGGATTTGGACCAGCAGTTGGTGGGTCTAGAACTATTGGTTGCAAAACAGTATTTTGATTTTGCGATGCAATTGTGCTTAGATCAGCTATATCTTGTCTAATGATGCCTGGCGAGACTTGATATAGCCCATCACTGATAAGATTTTCACCTGGTATAACAAATCCAGGATTTGTCCAAATTGAAATGCTATTAGTAGCGATCCAACCAGAGAAATAATCAATATTGTATAATTGTACCTCGAAAGTGCCAACAGGGGTAACTTGATAAAGAGAAGTACCTACCATTATTTGGAGTTCTTCATTTAAAAATTGTTGGAACACATCATCTGGAACTAAACTTTCATAAGAACTAGCAATAAAATCATCCATACTACCCGTTTCAACATTTTGATCAGTACTCATTGAAGCAATAGCTGAAGCAGATGAGGCGGTATTATTAGCCTCTAGCTTAAAATGTTTTATGAAAGTATTTTCACAATCAACTTTACCTGTTTTTTTAAAATCTGATAAGAGATTGCTCAACGACCTAAAGTTTTCGGGTATAATACTTCTTAAGTTGAGCTGGACGTTTTTAACACTTTCCGCAACTCTTTCAAATTCTTCTTTTGTCTTAAAATGCAGTACACCGTTTGGTGCTGCCGAATTTATTACAATTTTAATTACAGACTCGTTACTGTTTAGGGTTGCCAAGTTCTCTTGGTGTTGTGTTGTTTTTGTACAACTAACAGCTAATAGTACAAAAATGAGCAGTTGATTGATAATGGTTTTTTTCATATTTTGGATTTTGATGTAAATTAAGATTTAAGTATACCTTAACATTTAGTGCCCTCATAAAAATTTCTTAAATTATTTAGTTTTTTATAGCCAACAGCTATTTTACGATGAATTGTACGAAAAAAGCAGTGTCGGCAAAATATTAATTAAAATGCATGCAACATTCCTTCCACTAATGCGATTAGTATAGTGTACAAGCTTGGGCTGCTTTTGGAAGATATAGAAAAAATAATATACAACGAACTACTACAGCAGTGTAAAATGGGGTTACCCGCTGCATTTAGTAGCCTGTATCATAGGCACGTCAAAGAGTTGTTTAATACTATTTATAGAATTGTACAACATAGTGGGGAAGCAGAAGATATATTGCAAGACACTTTTATTGCTGCGTTCAAAGGAATAGAACAATTTGAACTAAAATCTAGTTTTTCGGCTTGGATAAAACGCATTGCAATTAACCAGTCAATAAGTGCATTAAGAAAACTCAATTTCAACCTGAGTGTTGCTATAATTCAAGGATACAATGGTAGTGAAACTATTATCAGTTCTTTAGAAAAATCATCCGAAGTAGATGAAAGAACTAAAGGATTAAAATCAATCAGCCGATCCGTTTATTTAAAAATCAATAACGATATTTAAGATTGCGCTTCTTAATTCTTTAGCCCTTTCGGAATTGGTCAATAGCATACCAACATTCAAAAAAGCCGTAAAAGTTAATATGCCAATCACCGATGTTTGAACTAATCAGCTCATTTTCAGGTGACTGTACCATGATGCTAATTCCTCAAATGTCGTCCTGAGAGCTTTGAGCCAGGAACCAGTAAAGACCTCGTAGCCATTTTCTTTAAACTCAAGTTCGTACGAATCTAGGAAGCGAAATAAAATACCAACCATTGGGCGTTGAATGCTGCCAAATTATTGCGTTGAATTCGTGCTGAATTTTGTGGGCATTTATTGATAAATTTTGAGTACTAAATTCATTTCCAATTTTCTAAAAGAGCAATTACTTATATTTTCTCAGATCAGTATTATCTTTATTACTCTTACCAATATTACAAGTTTCGCAAAGAGTTTGGTAGTTGTTCATTTCATCCTTGCCGCCTTTTGAGCGAGGTGTAATATGGTCTATATGCAAAATTATATTATCTTCTGCACGTCTACCACAAGAAACACATTTCCATACGTCTCTCTTAAAAACTTGCCTCCGTATTCCTGCTTGTATTTTAATTTTACTTTCCGCTTTCTTAACTATTTCTCCCCTTGTTTCTTCTGAAATATTGATACGATTATCTTCAATGGTATCTGGATAATATTTTTCTATATGGTCTATAATTTTTGATGTTAATTTTGCAATATCCTTTTCAATAACTTCTTCATTTCCTAAAGCAATTTCTATACAAGAGTTTAGAACTGGAAAAAAAAGTAAGCTTGCCAATAGAATGTCATTTGTTTTTTTATAACTAATTGGATAACCTGGGGGAGGGATGTTATGACAAGGAGAAAAATTTTTATACTTATCATCGGTTCTATTTTCCAGTATTTTTTACTGGTTCTATTATCTTTTTGGCTCGGGCACAATATAAAGTTCTTATTTGCGGCTCTTATTTACTACATAGAGGCTTTGTATCTTCTCTCAGCTGGAAGGAGCAGGAAGGAAAGAATTATTTCGCTTGGATTGTTGTTATGGCTTCCCATCTTAATCGACGCACCCATTCACATTTTATCATTTCAGCAAACAAGGTTGTCCTTACCAAGTTCTATTGCGCCGATTTGGGCAGTTGGTCTGGGTCTAATAACGTTTTTATGCAACAGCCTTCGTTTGAGACTTGTATGCGTTTCTGTTTTCTTACTGATTAGCGTGCTTTTCTTCGTGACCGGCTATGATTTATGGTTACATAAAATTAACTACGAAAATTATAGCGGTCGGGTTAATGAAACAATTAACGAGTATTCCCTCATAGATATTGACGGAAGACCGCTATTAGTAGATAGCCTAAAGGGGAGGGTCGCTGTTATGGATTTTTGGAATACTGCTTGTGAGCCTTGTTTTAAAAAGTTCCCCATATTTAAGTACAAGCAGTCCGACTACGCAAGTAAGAAGGCAAATATTCTTTTTTTTACAGTTAACTGTCCCTTACAGACGGACTCCCGAGGTCTAGCGCAAAGCATGCTACGAAGCCGTGGATATAATTTTAAACAGTATTATCTCCAAAATAAAAGTGACCTGGAAAATTTTAAAATTTCATATTTGCCCACTGTTGTGATTTTGGCAGATGGCAAACGTATCATATACAGAGGCGATATAGAAGGCGTCGATGGTGTACTAAATCAATTTTTAAAGAAATAGATTCAGGATAGTTACGGTAAGTAGCTCTCAATGGTGGGACTATGGATTTAAAGGTGATCCAAAATAAATATATATTTTATGACTTGTTTAAATTATCAGTTATGCAAATTCCGAATATGACCGCATGGTTCATGGCTTTGTTGTTAATCGCCTTTATGGGCTTAAATTGTGAAAACAGCTCTCCTAATAATGCTCCTGTAACTAGGACAGAGACAAGTACAGCGCTTAACATTTTTACGGAGAAGCAATTTAACTACCTATTCCCCCGGCGAAATAAATTCTACACCTACGCTGCCTTTATAAAAGCCGTGAGCGAATTAAGCAAAATAAAAGTCAAAGTAAGCCGGAGGTCGGTTTCAGTTTATCAATATATCCGCACCGATAAAATGCTCGGTCGAGCAGTAGTGGTGCGGCAAGACGACGATTGGAATGAAGCTTGGGCAAAGGTAAAGCCTGACAGTGTTTTTACAGTTGATTATGAAAGTTTTTGTACAGAAAAGGATATTCGAACCAATAAAAAAGAGCTTGCGGCCTTTTTTGCGCATTTGGCACATGAGACGCGAAGCGGCTACGATGACAACGAGTATAAGGATGGCCTAATGCTAATCCATGAGAGAGACACCTCCAATAGCTACATTATATCGCATGCGATTTACCCACCCACACTAGGAAAGAAATACTATGGCCGTGGGCCTATTCAGCTAAGCTACAACGGTAATTACGGCATGGCATCTTCTTTTATTTTTGGCGACAAGAATGTATTACTAAAGAATCCCGAGTTGGTAGAGACTGATCCAGTGGTAGCCTTTAAAACTGCTATATGGTTCTGGATGACCCCTGAAACTGAAAAACCTTCGGCTCATGACGTAATAATAGGCAAATGGCATCCTAATGCCGATGATAGTGCCAAGGGTCGTAAGCCCGGATTTGGCATGACTATTAATATTATTAACGGCGATGTGGAATGTAATAAAGGAAATGACGATATAAGGATGCTTAATCGCATTGGCTTTTATAAACATTATTTAAAGCAATTCGGCGTGAGTGACCCTTTTTGTGCCTGTTCATGCGCTGGAATGCTGCCGTATAAGTACTAATTAGGTTGATTACTGCAATGAACTTAATTGTTAATCTCTCACACCTTAATAAGCAACTTATAAAATTTTTCTACTTCGGTTTTCTCTGAAACGGTTAACAATTCATGTTGATTGAATTTTGCAAATAAAAATACAACTCGCTTGTGTTGGGGATATTTTTCTAAAATGGCACTCATCTTATTACCGATTGCTTCATCCTTTACAAATAATGGTGTATTTCCGATAGGGAGTGACTTTTCTCTGGTATGCATTTTATGAATAGTAGCTTCTAAAGTAGCCAGCCAGTTAGGGGGTATCTCAGGAACTTTCGTTGCTTTTAAATGCAACCCCTCTAACTGCTTTTTACTCAAACTTCCCCTTTCTTCGTACTGGTGCATCAAGCTCATCACAAATAAAGCATCTGGATTGTGCTTATAACAAGCTTCTAAGATTCTATCTATTATATCCAATTTACCCTTCTGCATTTATCCGATCAAATTCGCTGCTAGTAAGTATTCTGCAATCTGCACTGCATTGGTAGCAGCACCCTTGCGTAAATTATCGCTTACGATCCACATATTCAGTGTATTCGCTTGCGTTTCATCTCTTCTAATTCTACCTACAAATACCTCATCTTTATCATGCGCCCATAATGGCATTGGATAAATTTGATTGGCCAAATCATCTTGCACTATAATACCAGGCGCACTGGCTAAAATTGATTTTAATTCATTCAGTTCAAAATCATGTTCAAATTCAATATTTACACTCTCACTATGACCTCCTATTACTGGAATTCTTACCGTTGTTGCCGTTACACGAATGCTATCATCCTGCATAATCTTATTGGTTTCTTTCACCATTTTCATCTCTTCTTTGGTATAACCATTATCGAGAAATACATCTATCTGAGGAATCACATTCAAGTCAATCGGATATTTATAAGCCATTTCTCCTTCCACTCCCTTTCTTTCATTAAATAGTTGATCTACTGCTTTTTTACCCGTTCCCGTTACACTCTGATAAGTACTTACCACCACTCGCTTGATTTTATATTTTAGGTGCAAAGGTTGTAAGGCAACCACCATTTGTATGGTTGAACAGTTGGGATTTGCAATGATGAAATCATCGGCTGTTAATACCCCCGCATTTACTTCTGGCACCACTAATTTTTTGGTAGGATCCATTCTCCATGCAGAAGAATTATCAATTACCCTGATGCCCGCTGCTGCATACTTAGGTGCCCATTCTAAGGAAGTAGTTCCACCTGCTGAGAACACTGCTACTGCTGGATTTGCCGCAATACCATCTTCCATACTTACTACCTTATAAGCTTTGCCTTTAAAGCTTACTTCCTTACCTACTGATCTTTCAGAAGCTACCGGTACAATTTCTGTTACCGGAAAATTACGTTCTGCCAATACCTGCAACATTTTAGTTCCTACTAAACCTGTTGCACCTACTACTGCTACTTTCATTGTTTGTTCCCCCCGGTTTCCCCGCCTTCGGCGGGGTTGTTTTATGGTTAAAAAAAAAGACCCTCCATTCGTGGAAGGCCTCTGTTGATATAGTTGATATACAAACGTGCAGTACCTTCCGCTTAGCGTGGTTTCTTAGTGCGTTTTGTATGTTTTATTGTTACCATTAATGTTCAAATATAATGATTCTGAGATTCATAAAAAAATTCCTAGACTAACTCAATATTAAAATTGACCAACTGTACAAATTCCGCCAATCTTGCATCTATATCTGCCTTGGTAATTTCTCTGAGTCGCTCTGTACCAAATTTTTCTACGCAAAAAGAAGCCATTGCACTTCCTACAATAATAGCCGTTTTCATATTCTCAAATGAAATGTCTTTTGTTTTTGCCAAGTGACCAATAAAGCCACCCGCAAAAGTATCGCCAGCTCCAGTAGGATCAAATACTTCTTCTAATGGAAGTGCTGGTGCAAAGAAAACCTTGCTTCCATGAAACAATAAAGCGCCATGCTCCCCTTTTTTAATAATCAAATATTTAGGCCCCATTTTCATGATGGCTGCTGCTGCTTTTACCAAAGAATATTCACCACTCAATTCACGAGCTTCACTGTCGTTCACCATCAGCAAATCGACCATAGAAATGGTTTGCTTCAAATCATCCAACGCTATCTCCATCCAGAAATTCATGGTATCCATTGCAATCAACTTGGGACGAGTTTTCAACTGCTCTATTACACTGCGTTGAACCGAAGGCGCCAAATTACCCAGCATCAGAAATTCCGCATCTTGGTAACTCTCCGGTACCACAGGCTCAAAATCTCCCAATACATTCAACTGGGTTTCTAAGGTATCGCGTGTATTCATATCCATATGATAGCGACCACTCCAAAAAAATGTTTTACCTTCTTTTTTAATTTGAACCCCTTCTAAGTCAACATTCCTAGCTGTTAACGCATCCAGCTCCGCTTGTGGAAAATCTCCACCCACCACTGAAATCTGCTTCACTGGGGTATAATTAGATGCACACCAAGCTATATAAGTACCTGCGCCACCTATAATTTTATCACTTTTTCCAAAAGGAGTTTCTATGGCATCAAAAGCCATCGATCCAACTACAACTAAAGACATATCACTAAATTTTGTTATTAAGTTGCGAAATTAAGGTATTTGAAGCGAATAGATTTTGTAGGATAAAACCAACAACCTAAATAATATATCCTTCATTTATTCGCTAACATTCGTTAGTATATTATCTTCGTAATATGGCTCGTATTAAAATTGACAAGAATAGTTCCCGAAAAGAACTCATACTTTCTAAAGCCGCCGCCCTTTTTAGAGAAAAGGGTTTTAAGGCAGCCAGCATGCGCCACCTTGCCGAATCTGTTGGTGTGGAAGCCGCCAGCCTTTACAATCATATTAAATCTAAGACAGAACTTTTACACGAACTTTGTTTTGGCGTTGCCAACCGATTCATGCAAAAAATGGATGAAGTGGAAGCCGCCAAAATACCTGATATCGAAAAAATTGAAGACCTGATTCGTTTTCATATTTATGAAATGATTCATCATTACGAAGAAGTATATGTTTGCGATCGAGAATGGAAATACCTGGCCGACCCCTATCTTTCTAATTTCCAAAATCAACGCCGCATGTACCGCAAGCGTTTTGCAGCCATTATAGAATCTGGCATTCGCAACAAAAGCATTAAACCAATTGACGCCCCTACTGCCGTACTTATTTTATTACACGCCATTGGAGGTATAGAAAGCTGGCATCGCTCTACCCAGAAAATTGATGCCGATGCACTTACCCAAAATATGGTTACTATTTTGGGAGGGGGACTAAAACCAACATCTTAAACCCCATATACAATTGCCATATCACTTCTAAATCGCTAACAGCCAATCATGCATTTTGAAAAACTAACCGTTACAGATATTCGCCGCGAAACGGATGATTGTGTTTCAATTGCATTCCATATACCTACTGAATTAAAAGATCGTTTTCATTTTATTCAAGGCCAATATATTACCCTCAAAACCACCCTTGAAGGAGCAGAAATAAGGCGATCTTATTCCATCTGTAGCAGTCCCCTAGACCATGAACTTCGCATCGCAGTAAAGAAAGTTGAAGCAGGTAAATTTTCTACTTATGCCAACACCGAACTGCGTGTTGGTACTATATTAGATATGATGCCTCCGATGGGTAAATTTTTTACTGAATTAAATCCAGAAACAAAAAAACACTATACTGCCTTTGCTTCTGGTAGCGGCATCACGCCCATTCTTTCCATTATTAAAACAAGTTTACTTACCGAACCACTTTGCCATTTCACACTGGTATATGGCAATCGCAATCGCCACAGCATTATTTTTAAAGAAGCACTGGAAGCATTAAAAAATCGCTTCATGGGTCGCCTCAATATTATTTATATTTTATCACGCGAAAAAACAGATGCACCTATTCATTTTGGTAGAATTGATGGCCATAAATGCAGCCTGATTTGTAGTAATCTCCTCAACCCATTGCAACAAGATGCTTTCTTTTTATGTGGGCCCGAAGAAATGATTTTTAGCGTTAAAGAAACACTGCTTAAAACAGGAGTAGATCCTAAGAAAATTCATTTTGAACTTTTTACTGCCGGAGCAAAAAAACGATCCACGGTTAATCGCGCAGTTTCTAGCTCCAATGAAGCAAAGAGTAAAATCACCATAAAACAAGATGGTATTGCCTTTGATTTCCTGCTTGGTTTTGACAGTGATAGTATACTCGATGCAGCCCTTAAAAATGGAGCTGATCTACCTTTTGCCTGCAAAGGAGGCGTTTGCTGTACCTGTAAAGCCAAACTTGTTGAAGGTGAAATAGAGATGGATGTTAATTATGGACTAGAGCAGGAAGAAATAGAACATGGATTCATACTCACCTGCCAAGCACATCCCAAAACTGAGCGGGTAGTGATAGATTTTGATGTGAAATAGTGGTTAGAACATGAGTGGCTTGATTCTGATGGCGAGACGATATATGTTAAAATTCCCGCTTACGATTGTATATTGGGCGTTACTGTATTAACCCACTAATTCTTAGTGTATCACTGTAGTCTAAAACCTCTATCGCTAACAGATGTTAGTATTTAATGTAATTTTACCAAAATTTCAGTCATGCAAAACCAGCAAGATGTTCTTTTTCAGGATAAAGTGGACAAAGAAATCCGCATTGAACCGAAGGACTGGATGCCCGAAAAATATAGGCAGACCCTAATCAGACAAATTAGTCAGCACGCCCACAGCGAAATCATTGGCATGCTGCCCGAAGGCAACTGGATTACGCGCGCGCCTTCTCTCCGGAGAAAAGCCATCTTATTGGCCAAAGTGCAGGACGAAGCCGGCCACGGCCTCTACCTATACAGCGCCGCTGAAACGCTTGGTATCAGTCGCGATGAAATGTACCATCAACTGCATACCGGCAAAGCCAAATATTCCTCTATATTCAATTATCCTACCCTTAGCTGGGCCGATATGGGGGTTATTGGATGGTTGGTGGATGGTGCTGCCATTATGAATCAGGTTCCACTTTGTAGAAGCAGCTACGGGCCTTATGCCCGCGCCATGGTAAGGGTTTGTAAAGAAGAAAGTTTTCACCAACGTCAGGGTTTTGACATATTATATACATTGGGCAAAGGCAGTGAAGCCCAACGCAAAATGGCACAAGATGCCATTAACAGGTGGTGGTGGCCCAGCATTATGATGTTTGGCCCTAAAGATGATGAGAGCCCCAACAGCATTCAAAGCATGAAATGGAAAATTAAACGTTTCAGCAATGATGAGTTGCGCCAAAAATTTATTGACGTTTGCGCTGAGCAAGTGAAAGTGCTTGGCTTTACATTGCCCGATAAAGATTTGAAATGGAATGAAGCAAGAAAACATTATGATTTTGGTGAAATTAATTGGGATGAATTTTGGCAGGTTATTCAAGGCAATGGCCCTTGCAATAAAGAAAGACTAGACGCTAGAAAAAAAGCTTGGGCCGATGGCGAATGGGTTCGTGATGCAGCTACTGCTTATGCAGCAAAAAAAATAGCAAAAAATAAGGCAGCCTAACCCAATAACTTAATAACCCAATAACTTAATAACTCAATAACCCAATAACTCAACAACCATGTCCACCTACTCAAATTCTAAAATAGAATGGCCTTTATGGGAGATTTTTGTCCGCAGTAAACAAGGCCTCGATCACAAACATGTAGGCAGCCTCCATGCTGCAGATGCTGCCATGGCCATTGAAAATGCACGCGATGTTTATACCAGAAGAATGGAAGGCATCAGTATTTGGGCTGTAGAAAGTAAAAATATTCATGCCAGCAATCCCGATGAAGCAGGTTCTCTATACGATCCAGCCAACGACAAAGCGTATAGACATCCAACTTTTTACAACCTTCCTGATGAGGTTAAATATATGTAATAGAACACAAAATTTTTATGTTGAATAAAATTGAATTTTTACTTCACCTCGCAGATAATGCACTCATCATTGGTCACCGCAACAGTGAGTGGTGCGCGCATGGTCCCGCATTGGAACAAGATATTGCCATCTCTAATATTTCCCTCGATTATATTGGACAAGCCCGAAATTTCTACCAGCACGCTGCATTACTCATCAATCAACTACCGCATGAATCTTCTGTTTCTTCCCCTCCTGCAACAGAAGATACACTTGCTTACCTC
This sequence comes from Sphingobacteriia bacterium, assembly GCA_031369485.1. Classification (GTDB taxonomy): domain Bacteria; phylum Bacteroidota; class Bacteroidia; order Chitinophagales; family Chitinophagaceae; genus Sediminibacterium. The sequence goes on along the minus strand of JANMOT010000066.1, from coordinate 132,331 downwards.
CGTGATGCTAGCGATTTTAAAAATCATTTGATTACCGAATTACCCAATGGAGATTGGGCTTTCACTACCCTTCGGATATTTTTTTTCAGCTGCTACCAATATTTTCTTTACCAGCAATTAATACAGCACGAAGATGCGCAAATTGCAGCCATTGCAGAAAAGTCGCTCAAAGAAGTTACCTATCATTTACGCTGGAGCAGCGATTGGGTAATTCGCCTAGGTGATGGAACTAAAGAAAGCTACCAACGCATGAATACTGCCATCAATGCCCTTTGGCCTTTTACCCAAGAACTATTTCAAGAAAACAATTTCCTTCAACCTGCAAAAAATATACTTGCTCAAATTCAAACTGATTGGAATGAAAAAATAAAAAATATTTTTGAAGAAGCTGGCTTGCATCTCCCAGAAAAATCAATACAACACAAAGGTGGTACCAAAGGATTTCATACCGAACACTTGCCAATTATTTTAACCGAAATGCAGTTGCTACAACGAGCATATCCCAACTGTGAATGGTAATATATGGAAGCAGCATTAAACGATAAGGTCTGGAATATTTTGGCGGCTATCATGGATCCAGAAATTCCGGTATTGTCAATTGTAGATTTAGGTATTGTTCGATCCATTGAATTAAATAACCAGCAGCTTACCGTTTCCATCACCCCCACTTACAGCGGATGCCCTGCTATGGACATCATCAGCATGCAGGTAAAAATGTGTTTGCTGAACGCAGGTTTTAAATTGCCCATCATTAAACAAATACTCTCTCCGGTTTGGACTACTGATTGGATTACCGATTACGGCAAACAACAGCTAAAAGCCTATGGCATTGCACCACCTATTGGAAAAAGTTTTGACAGTGCTTATTTAGAAGATATTAGTGTGCCTTGCCCACAATGCAATTCAACCAACACTTTATTGGTATCACAATTTGGCAGTACTTCCTGTAAAGCCTTATTCAAATGCGAAGACTGTTTAGAGCCTTTTGATTATTTTAAATGCCATTAAATTCATTATAATAAATTCAAAATCATGCAACCAATACTACTCCAAGTTGAATCTGGCATTGCTTATATCACCTTAAATCGCCCCGATAAATTGAATGCCTTCAACAGAGATATGGCGCTGCTCTTACAAAAAACACTGGATGATTGTGCCGCCAATGAAAGCATCCGCTGCATTTATTTAACAGGAGCTGGTAAGGGCTTTTGTGCGGGACAAGATTTGGCTGAAGTGGCCGACCCAAATGGGCCCGGTATGCAACGCATACTAAGCGAACATTACAATCCCATTATTGAAAGAATTAGAACCATCAACAAACCCATTGTTGCTGCAGTGAATGGAGTTGCAGCAGGTGCTGGCGCCAATCTTGCTTTTGCTTGTGATATTGTTACCAGTATTAGTACGGCAAGTTTTATACAGGCTTTTTCTAAAATAGGGTTGATACCCGATAGCGGCGGCAGTTTTACACTCCCTCGTTTAATTGGATTTCAACGCGCTTCCGCACTCATGATGCTCGGTGATAAAGTAGCTGCTGCTGACGCTTTACAAATGGGTATGTTATACAAAGTCTTCGATGAAAATAATTTTGAGGCGGAAAGTAAAAAAATTGCGGCCACACTTGCAGGAATGCCTACCAAAGCACTCGGCTTTATTAAACAGGCTTTGAATGCTTCTGCCACCAATACTATTACCCAACAGCTTGCGCTGGAAGACTCACTTCAGCAGCAAGCCGCTGACACCAACGATTTTAAAGAAGGTGTTCAAGCTTTTTTAGAAAAAAGAATCCCTATTTATCAAGGAAAATAAAATAAAAAATGACCCCAGAATTAGTAGTAGCTCACATGATGAAAGAAGACTTATTCTCTCAGTGGATGGGAATAGAAGTGCTGGAACTGCGCAGTGGTTACAGTAAAATAAAAATGATCATCCGCAGCGAAATGATCAACGGATTGGGAATTGTGCACGGTGGTATTACTTTCTCTATGGCCGATAGTGCTTTTGCCTTTGCTTGTAATAACCGAAATAATTTATCGGTGGCGCTAGACACTTCCATCAACTTTTTAAAACCAGTAAGAGTGGGTGATCTGTTAACCGCCGAAGCCATTGAAATACACAATGGAAGAAGTACAGGCCTTTATCAAATTACCATCACCAACCAATTAGCAGAAACAGTGGCGCTCTTCAAAGGCACTTGCTTTAGAACTGGAAAACCAGTAGTTCATTAATTCAGTTTTATGATATACGCTTTCAAAGGATTTATACCAGTAATACACGAGTCTGCATTTATTCATCCTCAAGCTGCCATAACAGGAAATGTAATAATTGGTAAAAATGTATACATCGGCCCCGGGGCAGCCCTACGAGGCGATTGGGGTGCCATCATTATTGAAGATGGTTGTAACGTGCAAGAAAATTGTACCATACATATGTTTCCTGGTACTACGGTATTGCTGAAATCCAATGCCCATATAGGTCACGGAGCTGTGATTCATGGTGCTACCATTGGTAAAAATTGTTTGATAGGCATGAATAGTGTTATCATGGACAATGTGATTTTAGGAGATGAATGTATTGTTGGCGCATTGAGTTTTGTAAAAGCAGATAAAGTGTTTGAACAAAGAACTTTATTGGCCGGTAACCCAGCAAAAAAAATAAAAGAAGTAAGCAATGAAATGATTGCATGGAAATCAAAAGGCACTGCGCTTTACCAATCTCTGCCCGAAGAAATGAAAAAACATTGGATGCCCACAGATCCCTTGCGTGAAATTCCAACCGATTTACCTCCACAAGAACTGCTTTACAGTACTTGGAATATGCTTAAAAAATAGACCAAATTGCAATGTTGTATATTTGCAACGTGTCAGAACGTAATAATTTTATAGACTATATCAGAATCTTTGCCAGAAGCGGTCACGGTGGTGCCGGTGTAAAGCATTTTATGCGCAATAAACTAACTGCCATGGGCGGTCCCGATGGGGGCGATGGTGGTAGAGGCGGGCATATTATTTTGCGTGGCAATAGTAATTTATGGACCTTACTCCATCTTCGTTATTTTAAAAACGTATTGGCGGAAAATGGCGAGAATGGCAGCAAAGACAATTGTACCGGTAGAGACGGTAAAGATATTTTTATAGATGTCCCACTTGGTACTATAGCTAGAGACGAAGAAACTGGCGCTAAGGAAGCAGAAATTTTAGAAGAAGGTCAAGAATATATTTGGATGCGTGGTGGTAGGGGTGGACTAGGTAATAGCAATTTCGCTACACCCACCAACCAAGTTCCTGAACACGCCCAACCTGGTGAAGCGGGTATAGAAGGATGGAAAAATATTGAGCTTAAAGTACTGGCAGACGTGGGTTTGGTGGGTTTTCCCAATGCTGGTAAATCTACTTTATTATCGGTGATTACCGCAGCAAAACCCAAAATAGCCAATTACGCTTTTACCACCCTTATACCACAATTGGGTATGGTGGAATACCGCGAACAAAAATCTTTCTGTATTGCCGATTTACCGGGTATTATTGAAGGCGCAGCAGAAGGCAAGGGTTTGGGTCATCGCTTTCTACGACATATTGAAAGAAACTCTGTACTCTTGTTTTTAATTCCTGCTGATAGCAATGATCATCGAAAAGAATTTGAAATTTTACGCAATGAATTGGAACAGTATAATCCCGAAATGTTGCAGAAAGATTTTATCATAGCCGTTAGTAAAAGCGATATGCTTGATGATGAACTTAAGGAAGCTATTAGTAAAGAACTACCCGCTAATATTCCCCAACTATTCATTTCTTCGGTAACCAACAAAGGTTTAATGGAATTGAAAGACTTGCTTTGGGATAGCTTAAATAAACCCATTGTATAAATAAGCAGTTACAGCTAAAATTAAAATACCGAACACACCGTTTACAAATAAATAAGCGCCTACCGATATAAAATCAGTAGGCGCTTTTAAATTTATTAGCTGGAATGAATTATCCAGCTGCTTCAGATTTCATACTTTTTGAAGCCTTGATTCTTTCATTCTCATCTAAGATGGTTTTACGCATCCTTATATTTTTAGGCGTTACCTCAATACACTCATCTTGTTGAATATACTCCATACACTCTTCTAGTGTAAACTGAAGTTTAGGGGTAATTCTAACCGCATCATCACTTCCACTTGCACGGTGATTGGTGAGTTTTTTCATCTCAATTGCATTCACATTCAAATCGCCCGGTTTAATATTCTCAGCAATAATTTGCCCCAAATAAACCTCATCTCCTGGATCTACAAAGAAACTTCCCCTATCCTGTAATTTATCAATAGAATAAGCAGTAGTAGTTCCTTGAAACTTAGCAATTAATACGCCATTACTTCTTCCAGGAATAGGCCCTTTCCAAGGCTTATAATCAATAAATCGGTGCGCCATCACGGCTTCTCCAGCGGTATTGGTTAACATCTGTGAACGCAATCCTATCAAGCCTCTTGAAGGAATTTCAAATTCCAAGTGTTGCATCTCACCCTTGCTTTCCATAATCTGCATTTCACCTTTACGCTGGGTAACTAAATCAATTACTTTACCACTATAATCACCTGGAACATCTACTACCAAGTTTTCATAGGGTTCGTGTTTCTTACCATCTATATATTTCACCAAAACTTGCGGATTACCTACAGTTAGTTCATAGCCTTCTCTACGCATGGTTTCTACTAAAATACCCAAGTGAAGAATACCTCTACCAAATACTAAAAAACTATCTGCACTATCCGTATCTTCTACCCTTAATGCAAGATTTTTCTCTGTTTCTTTCATCAACCTATCACGCAAATGGCGAGAGGTTACAAACTTTCCGTCCTTACCAAAGAAAGGAGAATTGTTAATACTGAAAGTCATACTCATGGTTGGTTCATCCACACTAATAATAGGCAACCCTTCCGGATTTTCAGGATCAGCAATGGTATCTCCAATAGTAAACTCTTCTAACCCTACAACCGCACAAAGATCTCCAGAATGTACTTCAGCTACGCGTCGCTTTCCCATCCCCTCAAATACATACAATTCTTTTACCTTGCTCTTCTTTATGGAACCATCAGCTTGCACCAAGGCAATAGATTGACTTTCCTTGATTGATCCCCTGGTTACTTTTCCAACAGCAATTCTTCCCAAGAAAGAAGAATAATCCAATGAAGTAATTTGCAACTGTAATGGACCTTCGTTCACTTTAGGTGCTGGCACATATTTAATAATGCCATCCATTAATGGAAATATATCTTCTGTTTGCGTTAAAGTATCATTGAACCATCCGTTTTTACCACTACCATAAAAAGTAGGGAAATTCAACTGCTCTTCTGTAGCATCTAAGTTGAAGAACAATTCAAATACGGCATCATGTACTTCATCTGGCCTACAATTGGGCTTATCTACTTTATTAATAACCACAATAGGACGTAAATTCAGGTGCAATGCTTTTTGCAGTACAAAACGGGTTTGTGGCATAGGCCCTTCAAATGCATCTACTAGTAGAATTACACCATCTGCCATCTTCAATACCCGCTCTACTTCACCACCAAAATCACTGTGACCCGGCGTGTCTATCACATTAATTTTATAGTCTTTGTAAGTTACAGCAGCATTCTTGCTGAAGATGGTAATGCCTCGTTCTTTTTCAAGATCATTACTATCCATAATTAACTCACCAGCATCCTGGTTGTCTCTAAATACTTTGGTTGCACCGAGAATACGGTCTACTAAAGTTGTTTTGCCATGGTCAACGTGCGCGATGATGGCAATGTTTCTTATTTCCATTATTGTATATTTGTGCTCAGTATCAATCAGTTAAGTGAATTATACTGTTTATTTGAGCGGCAAAGGTACGATTTTAAGGCGGGGCAACAAGTAATTCAAAATCAATATTCTATTATGCCTTTGTGTAAATAGCTTTTTAAGCTTTATTTTTAATGATCATTTTACGACTGAACCCGTTTATACCAGATGAAAAAACCTTTATTTTTCCTCCCTCTTATACCCTTTGGTTTTAATAAATGGATCGGCTGCATGTGTTTATGCTGCATTTTTACGACTACCAGTTTCAGTCAAAACATAGCCTTTAAAAGAGCCAATCTTTTGGGTAAAGGCATGAATATATCTTGGCTTGAACAATATTGGCGAGGCTCCGAACAAAAAAAACAAATGGATTACCTCGATTATTCCTTATTGGCTAGAAGAAAAAACGATTTACAAAGAATGAGTGTTGGGGTTAAAACAGTGCGACTACCTATTTGCTTTGACAGATGGGAAGATCGGATACCTCCCTTCACCATTGATTCAATGAATTATTTTAAAGTAATTGATTCCATGATTCAATAGACTGGTGAGCTGAATATGAATTTGATTATTGACTATCAACACGGGAATCTTAGAACCCAAAAAATTCAACAAGATACTACCCGATTTTTTGCACTATGGGATCAAATTGCACACTATTTTTCTAATACCGATCCAGAGAGAATTTTTTTGGAGCCATTTAATGAACCTCATAATATTGATGATGCCTTATGGTGGCAGATTGCAGAAAAAGTGGTTAAAGTAATCAGAAAGCACTGCCCCAATCATACTATTTTCTTGGGTGGAGCCGATTATAACAATCTTAGTTCTTTACTTAGAAGCAAGCCCATAAAAGACGATAATATTATTTATACCATTCACTATTATGAACCATTAATATTTACCCATCAAGGTACGCCTTGGCTGGGCGCACCAACTAGTACCATCGGCATTCAGTTTGAAGCAAATGGTGCTGAAGAAGTGCTTCCTTCGCTTGCACCAGGCGCCAAAGGCACTTGGGGTGAAAATAAATTATACACATACCCCGAATGGAAAGACACCACTACCGTACACAAGGATCTTAAAAAAGCAGCTATATGGAGAAGTCTCTTTAATGTACCCGTATATTGTGGGGAATTTGGTTCTTATAGAGCTGGGAATGTTGAAAGTAGAAGTAAGCACCTTAAAAGAATCAGACTGGCATTGGAACAACATAAAATAAATTATGCATGGTGGGAATGGGATGGAAATTTTTCTTTTATGACCAATGGGAAAATTCCACTGATAGTTCAAGAAGCTTGGGGTTATAAACCAGCTATTCCCGCTCCCTCACTGTGGAAATTCAATATAAAAGAAATAAATACCGGATTGCTTTTTGAACAATTAACGGCTTACGCTTCTGGTAGTATTTTTTTAGAAAATATGGACAATAACAAAAGATTTGCGTCCTATAAAATTATAAATGGAAAATGTACTATTTCAAAAAATGGAATTCCTTTTGAACTAATAAAAATAAGTATTTGGGACGCAGACAATAGGTTAAGAGGAACCCATACTTGGGACAGAAGAAAATAAATAAAAATATCTAGCATTTAAAAACAATCTATATGCGCTTTTTAAAAACGGTTCTTGCCCTAATTATAGTTTTAGTAGTAGTTTATTTGGTTGGCCCTACTCCGGATTCACCCAACTATTCAACAGAATTACCTTCGGTTGCGAGCAACTTAAACAGTCTAGAAAAAATGATTGCCGACGGTGAATCCAGTCACAAAATAAAACCCGATAATGAAGCCAGAATAGTTTGGGCCAATGATTCACTCAAACAAAAAACAAAATATGCATTGGTGTATTTGCATGGATTCAGTGCCAGTCAAGAAGAAGGCAATCCCGTTCACCGAGCAATAGCAAAAACTTTTGGTTGCAATTTATATTTATCTCGATTATCTGAACACGGAATTGATACCAGCGAAAGTTTGGTTAACATGACTGCTACCAGTTTATGGGAATCTGCCAAAGCTGCTTATGTAATTGGTAAACAACTGGGCGACTCTGTTATTTTGATGGGTACTTCAACAGGCGGCACACTTGCCCTTCAACTGGCGGCCACTTATCCTGAAATTGCGGGATTGGTTTTATATTCACCCAATATTGCCATCAATGATCCCAACGCTTGGTTGCTTAATAATCCTTGGGGGCTTCAAATTGCACGTCTTGTAAAGCAATCTAATTATATTACTACCCAAAAAAATATTCCACGGTACAACGATTACTGGAATCATCATTATCGCCTTGAAGCAACCATACAATTAGAGGAACTATTGGAAACAACCATGACGAAAGAAAATTTTGAAAAAATAAAACAACCCGTCCTTGTTTTAGATTATTATAAAAATGAATTAGAGCAGGATCCAGTAGTTAAAGTAAGTGCAATGAAAGAAATGTTTGCCACTATTAAAACCCCTAATACAAAAAAGAAAATGGTGGCAATACCCGAAGCGGGTAACCACGTAATTGCTTGCCCAATTCTTTCAAAAGACATAGAAAATGTTAAAAAACAAACCATTCTTTTCATAAAAGATATATACGGATTACCACAACTGGCTATAAAATAAAGCAATGCCCATTCAAACACAATCATTCCTTATCTTCATTCATAAATTTGCTTGCGTATGCCCTTAAGTAAAATTGCTGGAATTGGTATGTATACACCACCCAATATTGTTACGAACAACGATCTCATGCAATATATGGATACCAGCGACGAATGGATACAAGAACGAACAGGTATAAAAGAACGCCGCTACGCACATAGAACCGAAGAAACTACTACCACTATGGCAGTGGAAGCCGCTAAAATTGCCATTGAAAGAGCTGGAACTACTGCCGATGAAATAGATTTTATTGTATTTGCTACCTTATCGCCCGACTACTATTTTCCAGGATGTGGCGTACTGCTTCAACGCGCCATGAAAATGAAAGAGATTGGCGCTTTAGATATTCGCAACCAATGCAGCGGTTTTTTATATGCCATAAGTGTTGCCGATCAATTTATTAAAACGGGTATGTATAAAAATATTCTCGTAGTTGGAAGTGAGAAACATTCATTTGGGCTGGATTTTAGTACCCGCGGTAGAAATATTTCGGTCATATTTGGGGATGGTGCAGGTGCGGTGGTTTTGCAGCCCACCGAAAAAGAAAATCAAGGAATTTTAAGTACGCATTTACACAGTGATGGTGAATCGGCAGAATTATTGGCCATGTATAATCCAGGAACACATGCCAATTATTGGGCAGCAAAAAATTATGCGGATTTTGACGAAGCAGCTATTGGTGAAATGTTTTTGAGTCACCAAATGATTGATAAAGCACAGCTATATCCTTATATGGATGGGCAGTCGGTTTTTAAAAAAGCAGTGGTGAAATTTCCAGAAGTGATTATGGAAGCTTTGCATAAAAATAATTTGTTGCCAACCGATATTAATATGCTTATTCCACACCAAGCAAATCTTAGAATTAGTCAATACGTGCAACAGAAACTAGGATTGAGTAATGATCAGGTTTACAATAATATTCAACAATACGGAAATACCACTGCTGCTTCTGTGCCCATTGCACTTTGTGAGGCTTGGGAAAAAGGAAAAATAAAAGAAGGGGATTTGGTTTGTCTAGCAGCTTTTGGAAGTGGCTTTACTTGGGCGAGTGCATTAATAAAATGGTAGAAAGAATTGAGGAGTGAATTATGGAAAGAAAAATCATTTATTTAATTAATCCGATCTCTGGAACTTCTAAGAAAGAACGGATTCGTGATTTAGTAGAAAGGGAAACTGCATTTCAGCAAATTCCCTTTAAAGTAATGCAAACCAACTCGGCAGGTGATTACGAAACTTTAAAAGAGCTTATTCAAGAAGAACAATATACCGATGTTGTGATGATGGGCGGGGATGGTACCGTGAATCAGGTAACCGATTCACTCAGAAGTACTGGTGTACGTTTTGGTATAATTCCTGTAGGATCTGGCAATGGGCTAGCGCGGGCTGCAAATATTCCTACTAAGCTGAAAGCTGCACTGGCATTGATTTTTGAAGGAAAGGCGAGTGCTGTTGATGCTTTTACTATTAATGGATCTTATTCTTGTATGTTGAGTGGAGTTGGTTTTGATGCGCAGGTTGCACATGATTTTGCACAAAAAACCATCCGTGGTTTATTGGCTTACACACAACAAAGTATCATTCAGTTTTTTAAAGCAAATCCATATCAATTTGAAGTTATATTAGAACAGTTTTCCTTTTTTACCGATGCTTTTTTCATCAGCATTGCCAACAGCAACCAATTTGGAAACAATGCTACCATTGCACCGCAAGCAAGTCTTTCTGATGGAATGTTGGATATTGTAATTGTCCAAAAAATGAATAAAGCTAAATTGCCTTTTGCCATACTGCGACAAATGCGAGGAAATAATAAACTACAACAGTTGGTAGAAGATATGAGCAATAAAAATATTCTCTATTTTCAAACGCCATCACTCACCATTAAGAATCCAAAATTAGCCCCTTTACATATTGATGGTGAACCAAAAGAAACAACAGAGGAACTGAATATAAATATTATTAAAGATGCATTTCTTTTAATCAGACCTTAAAATTTACTGCTATCAATTTTTTTATCGCTTTATTATACCTTTCAATCGCTCAAATTCAGCCTGATTTAAAGGGTCGTTTAATGCCATTGCGATACTTTTTTTCTCAGCGGCAGTAAGGTGAAAACTTAAGCTGGCTGGTGCCTCAGATTTAGATGGAATATATTGAAAAGCAATTCGATAAAAATTTGTTCCATAGTTTTTATACAGATAATTTAACTGATCGTGCTGGTAATAATCTTGCATTTTAAACCAGTTGTTTTGAAGAATTAAAAATGGTTTGGTCAAAAAACCAATTAGTGAATTGCTTTCTAAGGGCTTATCCCAATCACTTAAACTTCTATCGCGTATTTGAATCAATACCAGTTTGCTGGTATTCTTCTGCAACCATTCTTTAAACACTTCAATAAATCTAAGAGCAGATTCCTGTCCATAATTATCCCTCAAACCAGCATCCATCACATCAATAATTGGATTACTTGGTAACCATACATTGGGCAATACATAAGGAAAAGTAGCATTCATTCTAAGAGCCGACAAAATATTTATTTCATTGCTTTTTTGCAGCCTAAAAAAAGAGTTAAAATCAATCGCATCTGGATCAAATGGTTTCAAGTTAAGGCCATCTGTTAATGGGCGCATCAGAAATCTTACCGGATGTGTGGCAATAATCATTTTTCTTGCATCACGGGTAATTACTGAATTAAAGAAAAGAGATGGAATTTGTGCATTGGCTTCTGCTTCGGCATAATCGCTTAATTTTTTATTCAAAATTCCTCCAGTATTTTCTCCTAGTTTTTGTTCAAATGCATAACCCCTATCTTTTATATATTCAAACCCATTGGCTTTAAATTTTTGCGCAGGACCCACTATATCTCTTGTTAAAAAAGAAGAAAATATAGGACTTAATAAATCTTTAGAAATATTTTGGGTGTATTCAGGGTTTTGTAAATCAATTGGTTTCCCTTTTATTTTTTCAAAGTAAAGTTCCCTAAAATAAGCAGCGCCAAGCATGCCACCAGATGCGCCATTAATGAGCATGGTTTTCTCCATCAACTTACCATCCATTAACTTATCTAATTGTTGCAAAGTATGCATGGTGAAGGTTGCACTTCTAGTTCCACCTCCGCTGGTATTAATAATATACATGATTGGCAGCTCTTCTTTCTGCCGCAACTTCCATTTATTTAAAATGGCCAGAAAATCGTTTTTATCCTGCTGTATGGCAGAATCATTCGCCAAGGCTTGCAAATTATTTCTATCATAAATAGGTCGCTCCAATTTATTCATATAATCTAATCCGTAGGCTTTATTGCGAGGATCAATAATTTCTTTTTGGTACAAATAATTGGCCAGTAAGTATGCGCCAATTAGCAATGGAATACTCCAAGATTTTAAGAGGATGGATAATGCACCAGCTACCGCAATTACGATTGCAAAAAATAGAACAATACTGGCTGCCGCAGGAAGTTGAAAAAGCCTGGTATCTGAACTATAACCTACCAATATTAAAAAAATAAAAGCAATGGTAATGGCAATTACCGCTGCAATATGGTGACGTTGAAATACCGCTTCTAAAAACCCTGAATTGTAATGGCGAACATCTCTTGGTTTACGCAAACGAAAAAAAGCACTCAGAAACCAATCTACCCTAAACTCCCTTCTAGGATCTGGTAAATTATTTGTTGAAGCTAGTGTAGCATAAGTAGCATTTGCATTTTGTATGGAAGTAGAAAGTGTGTAGTAAATGGTTTTATCAGCACCAAAAAAATAAAGAAACGCAACGGTAAGCGATAATATTAATCCACCCGTATAACCCAATGCTAAAAAAATTACTTCGGTGCTGGTAAAAAGTTCTTGACTGGTAGCATATTCATAGCCTTTGATTAAATAAAAAAGTAAAAATAGAATGGGTATAATGGCATTATTAATACAGTACTTTAAAAAAGGCTGGGCAGTGGTAGCCAAAAATTGTAGGTGTTTACTGTATAAAATAAAAGTAGTAATATTCCAGCTCATAATGAATACACCCGTTGTAAAACCAACAATTGCAGTACTTAATGCAGTTACTTCCCCAAAATATTCGGGTGCTAAAAACAAGGAGTAAGCCCCAAAAGTTTTCATAAAACCACCGCCTACCGTGGAAAAAAGAATATACCAACATAAAAGAAAAATCTGGTACCTGCGAAAGTGCAATAGAAATAGTTGCACAGGTAGTGAGTACCAAATTCCGATTGCATATTTCTTCATATAATTAAAGACCGTTTAATGCATCATCCTGTTGCATAGGTAAGATTAAACTTACGCATTTTTACTCCGTACTAAAAATAAAATTGACAGTAATGATAGCAATAAAAGCATCCCCGTAAGCTGGTGCAATTGAGCCATCCACTCAAAAACGCCCCATTTACCTGCAATTATTCCGCTGCTGGTTAATACACTAGCAATGCCCAGTATTACTTGTAAAAAAGTGATGATAAAGGGTATTTTTTTTATTTTATTAAAAAGAGAAGCATGATTTTTTTTAAAGAGTAAAACCGACCAACCAATAATGGCTATCAATAAAAGATAGGCCAACCCACGATGAATAAAGTGAATGAGAATGGTATTGTCAATAAAATTGAGGAGTAAGGGTTGGTGACTAAACAAATGTGTTGGAACCCACTCCCCATTGATGGTAGGCCATGTAGCTGCTGCATTTGCCGCTTTATGTCCCGCCATTAGCGCCCCATAAAACAATTGAAAAATGAGTAAACCAATCAGCCATAAATTAACTTTTTGAATGGTTGAATCAACCAAAATTTCTTTTGGGGGAACCAATAGTTTCATGGCAAACCAAAACGTATAACTCAATAAGCCAAGTGCTAAAATAAAGTGTAAGGCCAATCGCGTTGGTTTCACATAAACCGCATCTCCAGTTAAGCCGCTGGCTACCATAATCCAACCCACCAACCCTTGTAAAGCACCTAGTAAAAACAATACCAACAATGGTTTTATCATTTCTTTTTTAAAGGATTTTTTATATAAAAACCATAAAAATCCAAAAGCAAATACAACGCCAATTAACCTGGCCCATAACCGGTGAAACCATTCCCAAAAAAATATAAATTTAAAATCTGATAGTGTAAATTCAAAGTTAAGGAGCTGAAACTGCGGGGTTAATTTGTATTTATTAAAAGCTGCCAGCCAATCGGTTTCATTTAAAGGCGGCAAACTGCCAGTAATAATATCCCATTCGGTTATAGAAAGTCCGCTGCCTGTTAATCGGGTTATTCCCCCAAGTGCAAATTGAATCACGGTCATTGCCACACCAATCAATAACCAAATAGCTACTTTTTTGTCAGATCGATTAATAGTCTCCATATATTTTGCTAATTGTACAAAGTTACAACAACCGAAACAGCCATTTTGATAAATGAATTTGATGGTTTTGTTTAGAAAACAGATTTTTACCAAATGTTACCATCCTTTTATCAAGAAAAGTGGATTGAAGCCGGAACCGACGAAGCGGGCAGGGGTTGTTATGCAGGGCCTGTTTTTGCAGCAGCAGTTATTCTGCCAAAAAATTTTAAACATCCATTACTTAACGACAGTAAGCAGGTTGGCGAAAAACAGCGAATCATTCTTCGTGAAATAATAGAAGCACAATCCATTGCTTGGTCTGTGGCCAGTGTAGAAGCGGAAGAGATTGACCGAATTAATATACTAAAAGCCAGTTTTAAAGCCATGCATTTGGCAATTGACCAGTTAAAAACAAAGCCCGGTTATTTATTAATTGATGGCAATCGGTTTCCAGCGTATAAAAAAATTCCACACTTATGTATTGTAAAAGGAGATGGTAAATACGCTTCCATTGCAGCAGCAAGTATTTTGGCAAAAACCTATCGGGATGCTTATATGGAAAAAATTCACGCCCAATTTCCGCAATATGGTTGGAATAGGAATAAAGGTTATGGCACTTTGGAACATCGGATGGCTATTGAAACGAACGGACTCTGTATTCATCACCGCCGAAGTTTTAATATAGTTCCCCAGCAAATAAGCATGCAATTTTAAACAGCATCCCATTCACCAGCACCCAATCGAATTAGTTCGTAGGGTTCTTTGGTACAATCAACTACAGTAGAGGGAATCATACCGCCATTGCCTCCGTGAATTACAATATCTACTTGGTTTTTAAAGTTCTCATACATAATATCAGGGTCGGTATATTCTTCAACCATATCTCCAGGAAGGGAAGCAGAAAGAATGGGGTGGCCCAATTCAGCCACAATGGTTCTGGCTATATTATTATCTGGAATTCTGAGGCCGATGGTACTTTTTTTATTTTGTAAAATTTTGGGCACTTGTTTACTGGCGGGTAAAATAAAAGTATAAGGGCCAGGTAAATAATGCTTCAACAATCTGTATAAAGGGGTATCGGTTGCTTTACAGTATTTACTTAGGTCACTTAAATCGTTGCAAATAAAACTCAATTGCGCTTTAGCGGGGTCTATTTGTTTAATTCGTGCAATGCGTTCAATGGCTTTAGGTTGAAAAATATCACAGCCTAATCCGTAAATAGTGTCGGTAGGATAAATAATAATCCCACCCGATAATAGGCAATCCACTACTGTTTTAATATGGCGGGCATTGGGGTTATCTGGATGAATATGCAGTAACATATTTAAAGATAGTTAAAAAAAGAAGGCAGCCTTGCACTGCCTTCCTCGTTTGTAACCCCTGGTTAATTAATAGATAATAAAACAAAACAGTCACATTCTATTTTATCACAGCATAAAACTAAATAATGCTAAAAATTTAAACAAGGTAGGAAATACCCTATTTTTTACCGTGTTTTAACGGGGTATCATAGCGTATAAATACGGGTATAATTTCAGAAAAATATCCGTACTTCACCATTACATATTAATAAAACATTGATATGAAAAAAATTGCCATAGTAGATGATCATATAATGGTTCGAAATGGGCTATCAGAAATCATTCATCATTTGAGTGATTATACTGTTTTATTTGAAGCCGATAATGGTGAACATTTTATAGAAAAATTAGATCCACTAAACCTACCGCATCTTGTTTTATTAGATATTATGATGCCAAAGATGAATGGTTTTGAAACTGCTAAATGGATCAGCAATCATTATCCTCAAATAAATATCATGGTACTTAGTACTTTAAGCGACGAAAGAACAGTACTTAAAATGTTTAAATATGGCGTCAGGGGTTATTTAACAAAGGACAGTATTTTATCGGAGTTGAGTACAGGATTGGATGCCATATTTTCTAAGGGAATGTATTTCAATCAGGTGCTGTATAATAATTTAATCTATACCATTAAAAACGGAGTTGAAGAGGCGGCAGATGAATACAGTATTATTATAAACTTACCGGAACGTGAAAAAGAATTTCTTCGTCACCTCTGTACCGATAAAAGTTTGAAACAAATTGCTGGGCTGATGCATATTAGTCCCCGCACTGTTGACGGTTATAGAGACAATCTTTATAGAAAGGCAAATGTGTGTAATAGGATTGGACTGGTATTATTTGCAATAAAAAACGACCTGAATAAATTATGATTTAATTTCCCATACTTCTTTACCACGGAGCAACTTATCAAGGTCGCCTTTTCCTTTACTGGCAATAGTTTCCTCAATTTGCATGGCCATCATATCTTCATAACAGGCTCGTTCTGTTTCATAAAACACACCAAAAGGACGCGGGAAATGGTTCTCAGTTTGATTGGGATTATCAAACATACGAATCAATATTTGGGCTTTATAAAAATCGGTCTCGTCGTGCACCCATAAATCATCAATTGTAATACCGGCTTCACCAATGGTTACTACTTCGGGTTTTAAACCATTCAATCTTATTCCTTTATCTTGGTTGGCGCCAAAAATCAATGGCTTACCTTGTTCTAGAAAAAGTACCTGATCTGCTTTGGAAGATTTTTCTGTAAAGATTTCAAAAGCACCATCATTAAAAATATTACAGTTCTGGTAAATTTCTAGGAAAGAAGCTCCTTTATGTTGGTGAGATCTGGTAAGCATGGTTTGCAAATGCTTAGGGTCTCTATCTATGGTGCGGCCAATAAAACTGGCATCTGCGCCCATGGCCAATGCCAAGGGATTAAAAGGATGATCTATACTGCCAAAGGGGGTACTCTTTGTAATTTTTTGTTTTTCAGAAGTGGGGGAATACTGGCCTTTTGTTAATCCATAAATCTGGTTATTGAAGAGCAGAATATTCACATCAAAATTTCTGCGCAACAAGTGAATGGTATGGTTACCACCAATACTCAATCCATCTCCATCACCCGTAACAATCCAAACACTCAGTTCGGGTCGGGTAGCTTTTAGTCCGCTCGCAACGGCTGTAGCCCTGCCGTGAATGCTGTGCATCCCATAGGTATTCATATAATAAGGGAAGCGACTGCTACAACCGATGCCGCTGATGATTACAATATTTTCTTTAGGAACGCCAATACCGGGCATGATTTTTTGTACCTGCGCAAGAATGGAATAGTCGCCACAACCAGGACACCAACGAACTTCTTGGTCGGTAGCAAAGTCTTTGGCGGTGAGTGCCGGTTTTACAATTGTTTCAGTTAACATACAATGCGATTGAATAAGTGGCAAAAATACAACCCGGAAGGGTTGAATAATACAATTTTACCCTTTTTTCTTATTCTCCAACATTAAACCTTAGCATCTGTGTATTTTTGAAGACTACAAAGCTTCCATTTACTTCGGCGGGAATCCAGCGTGGACTGGATCTAAGCACACGAATAATTTCTTGAGAGCCAAAGAGCTCGCAGAATAAATATTTTTTTTAGCTCAACTTCAATTCCCTTTTTTCATTTATCAAGCTATACTTATCGCCTGTTAAATACTCGGCTATAATAGCCTCTTTGGTAATTCCAAATTTGTCCAAATTTAAGTGACGATAATCGTCAACCTATTTTAGGACAAGACTGTCGGCTGTGTCCTGTCATTACGCTGCTTTGCGTTTGTATAAATGTTGCTGAAATTCTATAAACAGTCTGCTGATGTTGGCAACGTCTCCCAAAATTTCCTTGGCATCTTCTAACGATTGATATTTGTTTGTAAGCAAGATTGGTAGTTTTTCTTGGTCAAGTTCTTCTACGCCTGTCTCAACGTATTTACTCAACACAAATTCAATAAACTCTTTTTGTTTGTTGTCAAGTAATGCGAAAATTGTGGCTTGTGCTGCCGCAACTCTTGCTTCTCTTGTCATTGGTTTTATGTCGCTGTTAAACACATATTCCAATACGTCAAACAAGTCGCTTTTTTCAGCGTCTATCAATTTTTGCAAAGTGGTCAGTTCCTCTTTACCGAAACCTGCTGCATCTAATTTTTCTAATAGTGTTCGTCTGGTAATTGGATTGCTCCAAAGTGTCCGCAATTCATCTTCACTTTTGAAAAGGTTTGGCAATTCGCCAAACAAATTATTCAAAAATTCTTCTGCTGAAATTGGTTTGCCGTCTGCACTCCAAAACGAAGTAGAAATCATGGATTGTATTTCACGTTCCTTTCCGTCTTTGAGTTTTACTTTAATGCGTTTGCGTTTTTCTTTTTCACCTCCTTCATCGTCTGTCGGTTCTTTAGGCTTTGTTGGTGACTTTGGGTCTGTTGGTTCAGGGTCTAATGGATCTCCGTCCCATTCAGGGTCTGCAAAGTGGTGGTAAGCATCAACAAAGTCATAAATTGTAAAGAAATCTTTGCCGTCAAACAATCGTGTGCCTCGCCCTACAATTTGCTTAAACTCTATCATTGAGTTTACTGGTCGCATTAAAACGATGTTGCGGATATTTCTTGCATCAACTCCTGTTGATAGTTTTTGCGATGTAGTTAAAATGGTCGGGATTGTTTTTTCGTTGTCTTGAAACTCTCTTAAAAACTGTTCGCCTATTTCTCCATCGTTTGCGGTTACACGAACACAATAATTCGGGTCGGTGCTTTTCTTATATTGGTTTACCAAATCACGAACTGCCGCAGCGTGGTCTTGTGTGGCACAAAAAATAATTGCTTTTTCTTTTTGGTTGGCATCGTCCATATAAAGCTGAACACGCTTTGCCTCTCTTGCCTTTATCTCAATTATTTTATTGAAGTCGGGTTCGGTGTAAAGTCTGCCTTCTTCAATTTCTCCTTCGATAATTTGGTCATCGCTTGTGTAGATGTAATCGTCAAGCGTTGTCTTGATGCGTTTTACTTTGAATGGCGTAAGGAAACCATCGTTGATACCCTCTTTCAGCGAATAGATATAAACAGGTTCGCCAAAATATTTGTAAGTATCAATATTGTCTTTGCGTTTGGGTGTGGCGGTTAAACCTAACTGAACGGCTGGCGAAAAATATTCTAAAATTCCTCTCCAATTTCCTTCATCGTTAGCTCCGCCACGGTGGCACTCGTCAATAATGATAAAATCAAAATAATCACTTGGGTATTGCCCGAAATTAAATTGTTCCGTTTTATATTCTACACTTGGTTCTGCTGCTAAAGAAATTGGTTCCCTTGTTTCTATCTTCTTTACAACTTTAGCATTGGTCATAAAGGTTTGAAAGATGGTAAAGAAGATGCTGCCGTTTGTTGGCACACTTCCTTTTTTGCTAATTTCTTTCGGGCTAATTCTTACCAAAGCATCTTCGGGAAATGCGGAGAAAGCATTGAAGGCTTGGTCTGCCAAAATATTTCTGTCGGCTAAAAATAAAATTCGTGGTCTGCGGCTTCCATCACGTTTTAAATTCCAACGAGTTTGAAATAATTTCCACGCAATTTGAAAAGCAATAAATGTTTTTCCTGTTCCTGTGGCAAGGGTTAATAAAATGCGGTCTGCATTATTGGCAATGGCTTCTAAAGTATTGTTTACTGCAATTTCTTGATAATATCTAGCTCCTTTTGTGCCGCCTACATCTTCAAACGGAATGGCAGAAAATTTCTCCCTCCATTCGTTTTGAACTGCATAGGTTTTATTCCAAAGTTGTTCGGGTGTTAGGTAATCTGCAACCAAACCTTCTGCACCTGTTTTCATACAGATGCTGTAAATCTCTTTTCCGTTGGTGCTGTATGTGTTTTCTAATTTTAGTTTTTCAGCATATTGCTTGGCTTGTGCTACACCTTCGCCTACTTCCAAATCATCGCTTTTGGCTTCTATTACTGCCAGTTTAATTCCTTTGTAAACCAACACATAATCGGCAGTGAGTTTTTTTGCCCTTACGCCACCTGTTTGTATTTTACCTGCGGTAATATTGTATTCACGAAGAATTTTTGAGCCTTCTACAACGCCCCAACCACAAGCCTTTAGCTTGGGGTCTATCAATTCTGCTCTTGTTTCTGCTTCGTTCATTGTTCGGTTGGTTTAAATGCTTCTGCAATCATCCATTTTTCACGCAGGCGAAAGGCAGGAATGGTTTGCCTTTTGGCTTTATTGGCAGCCACATTTGGTTTTATGGCTTTTTGCGAAGCCCATATTGAAAGTGGAATTATTTTTTTTGCTGTAAGTATGGTTATTCGTTTGTGTAAAGTTTCTTGCAACAGCAAAGCAAACAACTCGGTAAAACCTCCAAATTTCATTGTTGACTGGTACTGGGTAAATAGCGGATAGTATTCGGTGTGCTTGCTTTTGTTTTGAATGATAATAGGCGGTAAGCCTTTGTTCATTAACTGCAAGTTGATAAGCACTCTGCCCATACGTCCGTTGCCATCTACAAAAGGGTGAATGGTTTCAAACTCTGCATGAAAGTGTGCAATAGCATCTAAAAAATAGCTGGTTTTATTTTGGTTGTAATTGTCCACCAATTCTTGCATAAGCGTAACTACAAACTGCGGATTTGCACCCAAGTGATTGCCAACCCGTACCCATTCTTTGCCACTTCTAAACCTACCTGCAATGTTGTCGTTAATGTGGGTAAGCAGGGTTTTGTGCAAACTTAAAATCAGTTTGATGTTGAGTTTGAATTTGCTTTTTTGCAATAAGGTTTCGGTAAGTTTTGCCAGGTTTTTGGTTTCGTAAACCTCCCGTACATTTACTTTCCGCTCTAAACTGCCACCCGAAAGAATTTTTTCAGTGTCATCTAAGGTAAGTGTTGAGTTTTCGATTGCGTTTGAGTTGTAAACCAATTCGGGAATTTCGGCAAGGGCTATTTCTTTCAGCAAAGGCTCATTGCCCTTTGCCAAACTTTTGTATTGCTGCTGCAATGCCTCAATTTTATCTTTTGTAGTTTGATTTATCATTTTACGCTCTAATATTTACCGTGAAAACTTGTGCAAAAATACACATTTTCACGACAAAATGCCACTTGCTGTTTTTAATGCTCCACTAAACGCTTTTTGCAAAACGGATTTTTTTTGTTCTTCTAAATCATTTAGCTTATGAAGATAAATGGCTTCTAATTTTTTGGTTTCAATGGATAAGGCATCGAGTTTTTGAACGATGGTTGTAACCTTACCTAAAGGCGGTATTGGCATAGTCAATTTATTAAGTGCCTGACCTGTTAAATGTTGAATTCCAGTTCCTGTGAAATGTGCTTTCAATTTATCTGTACTATCTAAAAGGAATAAATAATAAAGAAACCATTCATTGTATTCCGCTTTATGAAAACGAACTCTATGAATTGCCTTTTGAAAATAAATTGGATAATCTTCTTGCCAAATTGCGGCTCTGCCAGGGTAACCACCCTCGCAAATCAACACATCGCCTTTAATAGCTGTAAATTTTTCTTTTTCGCTTTCAAGAAAAGGCATTTCAGTTAAATCACTTAAATCAAATTCAAACCATCTTACACTTTGATTTCTCAGATACTTCTGTAATATTCCCTTATTCTTGTTTTTGTCTAACATTTTCCCAAGAGAATGTTGTGCAACTTCCCCCAATGTCTTCTCTTCCCATACTTCCTCATTGTCTGAATCACAGATTTTATCGGATTGCTCAGATGGCACAGATTTTTTTGATTTCAAATCGGTGGAATCCTTTAATACTTTTAATCTGTGATTCTGACTAAATGTTTCTTGCAAATAACTTTCAAAAAGTTCTTTGGCGTTTTTAAGGTTTTGTTCGGCATTGGCTTTTGCCTTGGCTATGGCGGCAAAGGCTTCATTTAATATGGCTACTATGCGTTGTTGCTCGGGAAGAGGTGGAATGGGGATTTTCGCATTTAAAATATCCTGCTTCCCAATATTTATTTGTAGTCCACCTCTGCCTAAACTTTTGTAATATTCATTTACAGTTTCACTAGTTAAAATATATTTTAAGTAAGGAACAGAAACTTTTGAAAAGTCTATCTTAAATAGTTTCCCAACACGTTGATTTAGCAGCCAATTTCTTTCATCCTTGGGAACGATAGTTGGAACGCCAAGTATTTTTGTTTCAGTTGCCAAGTCAGTCATTGCAATAACAACATCACCTTCTTTTAGAAGATAATCTTTGTATTTTACAGCATAGTCATCAGGTAAATATTTAGGATTGTTTTCCAAATCAATTCCCCCTCCAGGTCTAATTTGGCTCATTCGGAAATTCATTGTATTTGAAAAATCGATATAATCATTCGATTTAAATGCAAAACCATTTTGCAAATCACAAATGTCCCCAAGTCGTTTTATTTCCCAACCTTGTTTATTGTCTGAATTAGGATTTTCAGGATGAGAGGATTTAAGGGTTTTTTTGGCATTCAAATCCTGCTCATCATTTAATCCACCAAATCCTAATTCAGATATTTTCTTATTCATCATCGTTTCCATTTTCATATCCTTCATAATAGTAGGATTGTTCTATTCCCTTAAAAATAATTTCTCGGTTGTCTATTTCGTCCGTTAAATTAGCAACAAGCAAGGTTCTTAATTCCAAATCGTTAATGGGGCTGCGTTCCATTGCTTGCAGGTAAAGTTCTTTGCTTACAAACTGCCAGTTTACCAATTTTTGCAAGCGGTGTTTCAAAATCATATCCAGCCATATTCTCATCGTTCTGCCGTTGCCTTCCATAAAAGGATGGGCAATATTCATTTCTACATATTTGGTAATAATTTCTTCAAATGTATTTTCAGGCATCAATTCCACTTTTGCCAAAATATCTTCCAAATACAAAGCCGTTGCAAAACGGAAACCGCCTTTTGAAATGTTGTTGGTTCGTATTTTACCTGCAAAATCAAAAAGTCCATCAAACAAGTATTTGTGTAAATGCTGTAAGCCTTTGGTTGTGCCAATTTCTATTTTGTCTATATCGCCAGTTTCAAATAGGCGATAAGCGTTTTCTAAACTTTTTTTATCTATATTTTTCATATCAATTCTAAAATTGAGTTTAAAATATCAGCACTTTCTTCGTCAAGGGCTTTCATCTCTTCTAAAATTTCCTGCGGTTGGCGTAAAGCAACTTCTTCTTTTTTATTTGGATTTTTGGCAGAGAGGTCAAAGGTAGTTTGGTTAATGCTTTTTGCATCAATGCTCCAAAAGTTTTCGCTTTCAGCAGTCCCTTCGGCTCCGCTCAGGGCAAGTTTTTGCAGTTCAATAAATTCAGCTAAATCCTTTTCGTTAAGCGGATTTCCCTTTCCCAAATTTCTATCCAAATTCAGTTGATAAAACCAAACCTTTTTAGTTGAAGCACCTTTTTCAAAAAACAATACAACTGTTTTAACTCCTGCACCTGTAAATGTGCCACCCGGCAAATCTAACACGGTATGTAGGTTACAGTTTTCTAAAAGTAATTTACGCAAACTTACAGAGGCATTATCGGTATTGCTCAAAAATGTATTTTTAATTACTACACCAGCTTTGCCGCCTGCTTTCAAAATCTTAATAAAGTGCTGCAAAAATAAAGAGGCGGTTTCGCCAGTTTTTATTGGGAAGTTTTGTTGCACTTCGGCTCTTTCTTTTCCACCAAATGGTGGATTAGCCAACACAATATCGTAACGGTCTTTCTCTTGTATGTCGGCAATGTTTTCAGCAAGTGTGTTGGTATGCACTATGTTTGGTGCTTCCACACCGTGTAAAATCATATTCATTGTGCCAATGATGTAAGCCAACGTTTTTTTCTCTTTTCCGTAAAATGTTTTTTTCTGTAAAGTGGCTACATCGGCAGTAGTTAGTTTTTTGCTGTTTTTTAAATATTCAAACGCTTCTACCAAGAAACCCGCTGAACCTACTGCACCGTCATAAATCTTTTGTCCTATTTCGGGGGCAACAATTTTTACAATGGTTTTAATCAAGGCTCGTGGCGTATAGTATTCTCCACCATTACGCCCTGCGTTGCCCATATTTTTAATCTTATCCTCATACAAGTGGCTCATTTCGTGCTTTTCAGCGTGTGTTCTAAAACGCAACTCGTCAATGCGGTTTATTACTTCACGCAAATTGTAACCGCTTTGTATGCGGTTTTTTAGTTCACTAAAAATCTCACCAATTTTATATTCAATGGTGTCGGCACTTTCGGCATCTGCTTTAAATTTTTTGAGATAGGGGAATAGTTTAAAGTCAACAAAATCTTTTAGGTCGTCACCTGTCAACGCTTTGTGGTGGTCAAGTTTGCCGTCTTTGTCCTTTGGCGTTGCCCAAACAGTCCACTGAAATTCTTTTGCAATAATGTTGGTGTAGGTCTTGCCCGAAAGTTCTGCTGCTGTGGCTTTGTCCTTTTCTAAATCGTCCAAGTATTTGAGAAATAGAATCCATGAAGTCTGCTCTACATAATCCAGTTCACTGCCACAACCTGCGTCCTTGTGGAGTATGTCGTCTATATTTTTAAAGGTCTGTTCAAACATATTTTATTTTCTATTTTTTGGGTCGTAAAGATAAATTTTAAAAGCCTGTTTCTGTCAAAAATTGCGCTCAAATTATCATCTGTCCACTTGTTCAAGCTCAGATTCCGTGAAGGTTGTAGTATTCATGAATGCGTGATCTTTGTTGTTCATCAAATATACCATAAAATGACAAAAAATGAGTTATCCAAAAACGCTTTAGGCGAGAACCAATTGTTTTGGTAAGAAGAAATGTATCGAGCATTACAGGTAGGTAATTACAGTAAACAAACCATGCGCAATTACCTCATGTAGATGCGCTTACTGTTTCAATATTACCACCATTCTTCCCACTACTAAGCACTTTAACTGCTTCTTTGTGATTTTGATAAATACGCTTTGGATAAAATTCATTCTTAAGGATCCCATTCTTTCTGCCAACGCATTTTCATATGGACTTCCGCTTTGGGTCATGCTAATATTAATTTCGCCATTTGTCAACATAGCAACATAATCTGCTGAACAGTATTGTATGCCTCTATCAGAATGATGTATTAGTTTACAATCCTTCTTTCGAGTTTCAATTGCCATTTCCAACGCGTTTATACAGCCAATTGCTTCCAATGTAGGGTAGACACAATAGCCTACAATTTTCCTTGAAAAAGCATCTGTTATAAGACTTAAATAACTAAACCCTTGCAATGTCCTTATGTAGGTGATATCGCTTACCCACAGCTGTTCTGACTGGTTCAAAATGATGCCTATTATTAAATTAGGGTATTTTTTAAGCCAATGATGTGAGTCAGTAGTTTTTACCATTCTTCGTCTTCTACGGACTAATAGTCCATGGAAACGAAGTAATTCAAATAACTGATCTCGACCCATTTTAATACCATGTTCTTTTAATGGAATTGCTAATTGTTGGATTAGCTTTCTTGTTCCAATTAACGGCATGATTTGCCTCGTTTCTCTTACTAGACTCAGCACAATCATTTGAGCAATTGTTACCGAGTTTTCTATTTTCTTTGCATCATAAAACGCTTGTCTTGACACACCAAACAGTACACAAATATTTTCCAAAGTAGCTTTTGGATTTTTTTGCCTTACTCTTTTGACTGTTTGGTACCAGACTTTTTTCTTATTTTAATTTGAAGGTCTTCTTCTGCAACCTTTATCATTGTCTCTAGTGTAATAACTTTTAACTCAGATTCTTCGAGTGCCGATGATAGCTCTTTAATCTTTTTGGTCAAAGCCAAATGCTGTTGATTTTCATTCATACTTGACAATAAATCTAATGAATGATTGACAAGTAATTCCTTTGTAGATTGCTTAAGTGTAAAAAGCTTTAAAGTGTTCCGATTGACACCATACTTTTTACAAGCGGTTTTTTTGGGAAGACCATTTTCATGTATCTCTTTAACAATTTCTAACATCGCAGCTTCGCTCCTTCGTTTATAGGGCTGGCTGCTCTTGGGGCTTGGTCTTGACTTTTTTTTCACATTAGTGGCCATTCTGAATAGTTTTTTGACAAGCTATTTCAGGACTAGACACATATTTTACCGCATAATTCTCTTAGGTATTGTAGAGAGTAGAATTTTTTATAAAATTTAGCTATTATTTTAACACAAGCAGGCTCGCAGTCTTTTATATCAAGTTGAAAGTAGTGTGGGAATTGGAACATTTTAAAATTACACTATTGGTAAACTGAACTATTGAATATTAATATTTGCTATACTGGATTTAAGTAAGTGGTTCTCCATTTATTAATTTACTATATAAAAAAAATTGAGATCTTCGAGTACCATAGATTTGTGCAACGCTTGCGAATAGAATAAGAATCGACATTAAACTTGACTTTGATTGATAAATAAATAGCCTGATAACAGCAAAAATTAAAATTGCAACGCAAATTCTAATTAACCATAAACCTTTTTCAGTGGTATAAAAATCAGGGATCAATTTAATTTTTTCAATATTCGAATCTGCTTTGTTATATTCAAGAATTTTTAAGTTTAAACTCTCTAATGCTTCACTACATTCATTAGTTTTTATAAGTAAAAAACTCAATTTTTTTCTGCCATCTTTAAAATAAATTTTCAAATAATAATACATTGAATTTCCTGCGATACTAATCTTATATCCACTTAAACTTGAGTATATAAAATTATTGTTAGTAATAGTATCATTAATTAATTTTTCATCCTTAATTATAAATGAGTTTTCGTTGACTTCAAAACGGGCCTCTTTTTTAAATTTTTTTTCTACATATACTTTAAAAAATATAATTAATAGTATAGTCCCTATTAATAGTGTTAAAAATATAAACATTGGAACGTGGAAATAATTAGCCAATAATATAATAGAGAACATTATAGTAATTGTTGAAAAAACAAGAAATAAGAATTTTTCTTGATTAAACAATACGCAATTGAATTTCATTTTATAGATTAAATTTTGGTTTACTCATTGGAAAATTAATGAAAATATACTCCTAAAATGATTCAGCAAAATAATTTTTTATTTACTTGCCTTATAAATGTCAAAACCAAGTCCAACTAATCCTGTACCTAGTCCCCAAAGTGCTGATGCTGTATTTGCCAATAAAATTGCGATAGTCGTAAAGGTAAGTGCTAGCGTTACACAATCATTTGTGCTCAAATTTCCATTGTTTGCTGAATAATGATCTAGTATCTCTGTTAAACCTAGGACAATACCAATAATTGAAACCTGCTTGCCCAATCTTTTTAGAATAGCAAGATTATCTCCTTGATTTAAGAGATGGTGAATTGTATCAAAAGTAAATCCATGTGTTCCAGAACCTACTGATCCGCCGCCTGACCAACCATTTACTCCTGAAAAATTATTACTATTAGAGGAAAACATCATATATCTAAAATACTTATCTATTTCACTAGAAATCGTTGGACGGGTTGAGTATACAGTTACTTCTGGCAATGTAGGTATAAAATAGGCAAACCCAGGAACATAACTATTCCCTGCCAAATAAGATTTCATTTCTGCCTTACCTAAGGCATTGGTATAGTGTGATAGTGGATTTCTGGAGGTTTTCATATTTAAATGTTTATTGGTTTTAGTAAAGTATCATCTAAGAACTTAACAGTAGTGAAAATAATACGTATTACTGGTATCATTAATTTTTTACCACATATAAATTATTCCTATATCACACTAAATTATACCTCAATTAGTATAAAATATGCACGGTAATAAAATTAGAATGGTCAGATTGGGAAGAGGAATGACCCAAGAAATAGTTGCCCAAAAAATGGGTACTACACAAAATGCCTATTCTAAGATTGAAACAGGCACGTTAAAATATCGGAGGAGCTGTTTAATAAATTAGCCAATATATTTGGCGTTTCAGTTGAAGATTTTAAAAACCCCGAACCCGTAATTATTAACTTTCACAATAGCCCCCAAAGTAGCAGCTATAATAAAGGAGAAATTAATTATACCAGTGAATATATTCTTGAACAACTTACGCTACAACTTAAAGAAAAGGATAATCAAATTAATCAGCTACTGAAACAAATAAACGAATTGATAGCACAACAGCAAATACTAATTGAAAAAATATAGCTCATGTAAAATTGAAATATAGCTCATTTTAGTCGATTTATGAGCTATAAATCTATCAAATAATTCAGATGCCACTATTTTAAAATAAGAGAAATAAAATTACCACTATGATCCACATCCATTAAAGAAAATGGATTCACAACTGAATCTAAAATTACTGCCAATTGCAGCCTCGTCAATGGTTTTAATGCATCGTACTCACCTATTTTCCATTGAGGCCACAAAATTTGTAATTGTTCCATTAATGAATTTTCATCTTTACTTTTCCACTTTAAACCCAATAAAATAGATGGGTGGGCAATAATAAATTGTTGCAGAAGAACAACTGCATCCCGCATATAAAAATATTTTTCATCATGCTTTATATAATTGCCAATGAATGGAAATACACTCTCTACCAGCGATTCAGTTAGCACCAGTGAATCTGGATTAAACATTGTTTTATTGGCCCAGTGATGAGGAATACCTTGTCCCTTTAATATACCAGTAGCCCCAATTCTTTGTACAGCAGCAAAATGCGGATGGGTAAGTGGTGCATCAAAATAAGGCATTATATATGCATTGCTTTTTAGTAATGCTGACTGTACTTTTCTCACTGGCACTGAAGCTGCATCGGTTTTTTGCTGAACCGATATTGCTGCTAGGGTTCCTGCTGCTTGACCAATTAATAAAGCAATGGCTTGTAAGCGGGTTGTACCATTTACTATATTTGATACGCTGATGTTTTTTTCTGCGAGAATCAACCCCTTAGTATGTTTCGGAATCAATGCCCCCAATGGTATATTAAAAGAGGGTATGGAATAAAATTGCAACTGTTGTGGCGCCAATATATTTTTTTTGTGATGATGATCTACTGGATAATCCCCTACTGCAATGCCTGTTCTGTACAGCGGCTGATCTGTGTTAAATGGCGTTGATATATGCTTTATATTAAAACGCACCAACCCTTTTGCCCGCCTGCTTTCTCTATGATAAGGTATCAAAGGAAAACGGTCTTTAGTAGGATATTCATCGTTCGCAAATCCCAGATTTTTAAACCCTAGTTGGTGTTGTATAAAGTAGACAAAGCGAAGCGATTGCTGCTTGGCTTTGAGCAATTCTTTTTCCCGTTCGGCCTCACCCATTTCCACTATATTCAAATAAATATCATTGCCATTTCCCGGCCAATTAATCATGTATTTTTTATTGGGAAGCTTTCCATAATTCAACATTTTTATGGCATCAACATTGGGTTTTGGTAGCTGCTTATTAAAATAATAATCGGTACACGCACCATCAAATTCAGCAGGATCATAACCTACAGGTTTTACAATAGTACAATCCTTACCCAAGCCATAATCTTTTAAAATGGCTATATAAGTAATATCTTGTACTATATTATTGCTCTCTGAAACCAGTACATCTTCTCCCGTTACAGCACTGGCTTCCATTCCCAAATCATACCCAACACCAGCATTCGCCAATAGGTCTCCAAGTTCAGTAGCATCAATTACTTGTTTTGCTTTAATGGTAATGATTTTACCATCCATTTTATTTATAAATCGAGCGCCTATAATCACCCCATTTTTTTGTATTACTTGCTGAAACTGCAGTTGATACAAAATCTTTAATTGCGTTTCGGCAGCAGCCATGCTTTTAAAGATACTATCCCCAATATGCGGTTCAAAAAGGGTATTACTTACCCATCCTGTAGCTACTTTATTGGCGCCACCGTAAACTTTATAAAGGTTAGTTCTAAATTCACCAAATATTCCAGCAGGCATATTGTGATTGCCATCGAATGCCGATACACCAGCAGCAGTAATCATTCCACCTACCCAAGTAGTAGGTTCAGCAATAATGGTTCTAACGCCCATTCTTGCACTTTGTATACCAGCCGCTATACCACTTGCACTTCCACCAACCACCAGCACCTCTGCTTGAATTGTTGATTGTGCGGTAATGGTTATCCACGTTAAAAAAAGTGGTATAAAATACAGCGACTTTATGTTCAAAATATTTTTATACAAAGCTAATAGAAAGAAAAGCATATCAGATATTCTAATTACCATTAGCAAACACCTCCTTACATTTGCGCCATGTTAAAACCCATTATTTGCATTGGAGCTATTTTGGTTGATGAACTAATTCATGCCACTAATCCTATTATTTTAGCTACTGCTGTTGACGCCTCCATTACAAAAACGGCTGGTGGTGTAGCCCATAATATAGCACACCAATTGGCTTTATTGGATATTCCCGTTCAACTGATTAGTGTTTTCGGAAATGATAGTGATGGGGATTGGCTGAAACAAGTCTGCACCAAAGCAGGTGTTTTATTGGATGCATCTATTACTCGAGAAGGAATCTCTGGAAGGTATTCAGGTATCCTAAATGATGACGGTTCACTTTTCACTGCCTTCCTCTCCAACTCAGCCGTAGAGCTGATCACACCGCTTTACCTAGAAAAGCAAACAGCGCTTTTAAAAACTGCATCCTATTTACTAGCCGATGCCAATACCAGCTCAGAAAGTTTACAATGGTTACTCCATTTTAGTAAGCAAACAGGTATTCCCTTTATTATTGAACCCGTTTCTGTGCCACCTACTATGAAGCTGAAAGAGTTGGATTTGAACGGACTTTACCTTATCACTCCAAACGAAGATGAGCTGCCCGTTCTTTGCAGCGATAAGGCTTTTTTAACCCAGCTACAAGTGAACGAGCTATTAAACCAAGGCGTACAATATATTTGGATGCACAATGGCAAACAAGGTTCTGCATTATTTAATAAGCATCAATCCATTACCCTTCACGCTCCAGATATTGAAGTTGTGGATTGTACCGGAGCAGGTGATGGATCTTTATCAGGATTCTTACTGGGCAAAAGCTTGGGGATGAATGATGAAGCGTGCATGAAATTAGCACATACTTTATCAGCAGAAATTCTACAAGTAAATGGCGCTATCATTACCCATTTAACACAACAAGAATTATTAGATCGGGTGACTATTTATTACCCATTATCTTAAGAAAATCAGATAAAATAAGTTTGATTAGAACGAGCGGATTGCCCTTATATAACAGGTATTGTCTTTAAAATCATTCTCTCTCTCCCCACTTCCAAAATGCTGAAACCAAGCAAAATGTGTGGCGTATTCTGTGGCACTCCAATAACTAAAACGAACCATTTTACCCACTTGGTCTTTGGCTAGATAAAGTAGGTTTAATTCTGATTCATCGGGTAAACGCCAATCGGCAAATCCCCCACCTTGGTATGCGGCGGCTTCTTCTACTGCCTCATTCCAATCTGCTTCTCCACTAAGATCATGAGTAGATGCAATTAATCCATGTGCTCCACTCTCGTCTATATGAAAAATAATTCCTCCTTGGTATTCCATCCCTATACTGAATAAAACCATATTACACTATTAATAAATGCTTGAGCGTTCCAGACTAAAGATATCCCCTCTTAATTTCTTCTACCACACCCGGATCTAATAGGGTAGTGATATCACCCAAATTTTCAGTTTCACCTTCTGCAATTTTTCGCAGAATACGACGCATGATTTTTCCACTGCGTGTTTTAGGTAAGCCATTTACAAACTGAATTTTATCGGGCTTCGCAATTGGGCCAATTACGCGACTAACTGTTTGTACTATATCTTTTCTAATCAGGGCTTCATCTCCTTCTTTATTGTTATAAATTACAAATGCATAAATGCCCTGCCCTTTCACATCGTGCGGATATCCTACTACAGCACTTTCAATAACTCCTGCGTGCATATTTATTGCATTTTCTACTTCTGCAGTACCAATTCTATGGCCACTCACATTTAATACATCATCTACCCTTCCTGTAATACGATAAAAGCCTTGTTCATCTCTTAATGCTCCATCACCAGTAAAATATAAATTGGGATAAGTAGCAAAATAATTGGTGCGGCATCTTTCATGATCTCCATAAGTAGTGGTGAGTAAAGAAGGCCAAGGGAATTTTATACAGAGATTGCCTTTGTAAACGCCGTCTTCCATTTCGGTAATTTCATTTCCCTTGTCATCTACCAAAACTGGTTGCACACCAGGCAATGGAAGTGTTGCCCAGCCTGGTTTTGATGGGGTAATACCTGCTATATTACTAATTAAACAACCACCTGTTTCTGTTTGCCACCAAGTATCTACTATGGGACATTTGTTTTTACCTACCTGTTCATTATACCAGTTCCAAGCCTCTTCATTAATGGGTTCTCCCACTGTTCCAAGCACTTTTAAAGAAGTAAGATTTTTTCCTTGTAAAGGCCACAATCCAAAACCCATTAATGAACGAATAGCAGTTGGTGCTGTGTACAAAATATTTACTTTGTACTTATCTACTATTTCCCAGAATCTTCCAGCATTGGGCCAGGTAGGAATTCCTTCAAACATTACTGAAGTTGCACCTGCACTTAATGGGCCGTACACTATATAAGAGTGACCAGTAATCCATCCAATATCTGCGGTACAAAAATGTATTTGTCCCGGCTGGTAATTAAAAACATTTACAAACGTATAATTGGTATACACCATATACCCTGCACAAGCATGTACTACACCCTTGGGCTTGCCTGTACTTCCAGAAGTATATAAAATAAATAAGGGATCAGCCGCATCCATTTCAACCGCTGGTAAACTGTGAATACCCATTTCTTCTACATGTCTCATCTCATCTTCCCACCAAATATCTCTTCCTTTTAACATAGATATTGGTGTTCTTGTACGAGTGTATACAATTACTTTTTTTACGGTTTTATTACCAATCAGCGCATCGTCAATTACGCTTTTTAAAGGAATATCTTTTGCGCCACGATACGCACCATCGCAAGTAATGATAAACTCACTTTGCGCATCAAATACCCGATCTGCTATGCTTTGTGCGCTAAAGCCGCCAAAAATTACAGAATGTATGGCACCTATTCTTGCACAACCCAATACGGCTATGGCAAGCTCCGGTATCATACCCATATAAATACAAACTCGGTCGCCTTTCTTCACCCCATTATTCAGCAGTACTTGGGCAAATTGGCATACTTTCTCGTGCAGCTTGCTGTATGTAAGTATTCTTTGCTTTTCATTCGGATCATTGGGTTCCCAAACAATAGCTGGGGTATTGCCATTTTTTTCGAGATGTCGATCGAGGCAATTTTCTGTAATATTCAACTTGGCCCCTTTAAACCACTCGGATTTAGGTTCAGTAAAATTCCAGTCCAACACTTTATCCCATTTCTTACGCCAGGTAAAATGATCGGCAACGGAAGCCCAGAATTTTTCAGGATCATCTACACTTTGTTGATACGCTTTTTTATAGTCGTCAAAAGATTGAATTTGATAGGGATATACCATAGCCGTTGTTTACGGCTACTAAAATAAAGTATATAAAATCAGTATTCTGATATTTATTCCTAAATTGATGGCAATTATTGTAAAACTATTAATCTTGACTGCTGCTTATGCCTACAGATAAAAAGACGTCCCTAGTATCTATTATTGGCGCATCGTCGGTTGGAACCATGATTGAGTGGTATGATTTCTACATTTTTGGAAGTCTAGCCACCATTATATCCACCAAATTTTTTCCTCAAGAAAATCCTACCGCTGCATTCCTAAGCACCTTGGCCACTTTTGCAGCAGGCTTTGTGGTAAGGCCTTTTGGAGCTTTGTTCTTTGGCAGGTTGGGCGATTTAATAGGTCGTAAATACACATTCATGGTTACCCTTGTACTGATGGGTGGAGCTACTTTTTTAATAGGCTGTATTCCTTCTTATGAAACCATTGGTTTTATGGCACCTGTACTGGTTTTGTTGCTTCGTTTATTACAGGGTCTTGCGCTAGGTGGTGAATACGGAGGAGCCGCGACTTACGTTGCAGAACACGCTCCAAATAACCAGCGGGGGTTTATGACTTCTTGGATACAAACCACAGCTACCGTTGGTCTCTTTGTGTCTTTATTGGTAATTATGGGAACAAGGGCTGCGCTGTCAGTAGAAGATTTTGAGCAATGGGGATGGCGGGTTCCTTTTTGGGTATCTATTTTAATGGTATTGGTTTCTTACTTAATTCGTAAGAATATGCACGAGTCGCCCGTCTTCGCTAAAGCAAAAGCCGAAGGAAAGACTTCTACCAATCCCCTTAAAGAAAGTTTTGGCAATAAGCTGAATTTTAAATTTGTGTTATTGGCTTTATTTGGGGCAGTAATGGGTCAGGGTGTGATCTGGTATACTGGTCAGTTTTATGCCATGAGTTTCCTTGAAAAAACCATGAATATTAATAAAGAGCAGGTGGATAGCCTGATGTTTATTGCCCTTATATTGGGTACTCCTTTTTTTCTGGTATTCGGTTGGCTCAGTGATAAAATAGGGCGCAAATGGATTATGATGGCAGGAATGTTGATTGCTATTATTTCCTACCGACCCATTTATGAAAAAATGTACCAAACCACACTTGTAGGCAATAAGACCGAAATATTGGGCAGTAGTAATACCCTGGCAATATTGAAAAAAGGAAAAGACCAGCAAGCTGATTCTATTATCACTACCACCAAAAATTATACAGATGGCACCCAATATACTGAAGTAAAAAAGGTGGATCTCAACACCCATTTAACCACCACAAAAATTACGATTGATATCAATAAAAGCGATCGGAACATATTGATTTGGCTGGTATTTGTACAGGTTTTATTTGTTACCATGGTATATGGGCCTATAGCCGCATTTTTAGTAGAAATGTTCCCTACTAAAATCCGCTATACCTCTATGAGTTTACCCTATCATATTGGGAATGGTGTTTTTGGGGGATTATTGCCTGCGGTAGCTACCTACCTTGCCAGTAATGCAAAAAGCAATGGTGATGCGCAATGGTATTTAGAAGGATTATGGTATCCGATTGCAGTGGGAGCAGTCTGTTTATTGATTGGCGTAATTTATATTAATGGGCGTGATAAAGAGATAACCGATTAAAAGAATATTATGAACTTAATTAAAAAATTACTTGGAATTGTATGGCTTGCATTGGGTGTAGCGGTGGGCTATTTTGGCATCACCATATTGGGTATTCCAAAACTTAGTAGTGGCAAACAGGACGACTTTGTATTTGGTGCAATCATCTGCTTTATACTGCTGCCCATAGTGGTTGGGGGATTATTGGTATTTGGCAAATACGCGCTTCAAGGTGAGTATGATACAGCAAAGGAGAGCGATTAAGCATACTAAGTTGACTGATTTATAATGGTATTGATAGGTTTCACACTGAAATAGACTATAAATGTTTAAATATCGCTCAATATTCTTGTATTGCTAAGTGATAAACAATAATTTTATGAGCGATAAATAATTCTTATGGCTAAAAAACAGTATCCAAAAGCGCAGCTTTGTTACAATTCATTGTGAAATTTAAGTACAAAAAATAATATTCAACTAGCTTGTTCTACAAAAATTTATTAACTCTTATAAAATCACATATATGCCAGGTTGTGGATCGCTCGAAATGAAAGTAAATAGTTGCAAAAGGGAGCTTGATGAACTTAAAAACAAAATAACGATTAATAAAGAATTGCTTTCATCGAATCCTAATGACATTAACGTTAAGCAAAGATTACAAGCTCTGTATCAGCAAGCAAATACAAAAGAAGTAGAATACAATGAGTTAAAATATGCCTTAAATGATTGCTACGCAGATAAGGATGCCCAAAAGCAAAAGAAAGAAGAGGAGGATAAAAAGCGGAAAGAAGAGGAGGATGTTTAGATATTTCCTAGTTTTTTGATATGTCCGTGTTAAATGATTAGTTTTTGGATCGTAACTTTATTTGGTGTTAAATAAGAGCAAAAATTCTTGTTATAGAATATGTCATTTAGATAACCTAAAGACTATCCTTTCAAGTGGCCTATGTACCAAACATCATCCTAATTCGGACGAAAACTTTGTTTCAATCGGGCATCCTGAGATTATCTGTGTTAGGGATCAAACACCTGTTAAAATAAATGGTTATGGAAATATTGGTGAGTATGTTCCATTTTATTTCACACCTAGATCTATGATGCTCTATAATATTTTTACTGGATATCAAGCTCCGATAGTACTTAAAAGGAGAAAAGAAGAAATAATGGTTTTAAGGTGTATTATAAAAGATTTAGCAAAAGCAGGTCAGTTTTTTTCACTGATGGTCAGGCTAATACAACTTCAATCACAAATCATTACAACGATTTAGATGATTTGAAAAAGATTGATTGGGAAATAATTCAAAATGGAGATTTTAAGAAAGAGGCTTCAGATACTGACAAACAAAGGCGTTATCAGGCTGAATTTCTAATACACAATTACGTTGATATACACTATATTGAGTCTATTAACGTTTATAATAACAAAGCTGTTACTTTTGTAAAACAAGAAATAGCTAAAACAGACATAATTAAACCAGTTAATATAAATACTAATTATTTTTTTGACTAAATAAACGATGCTGAATTTCATTACAGGAGACATGCTTAAATCTGAGGCCGAGGCTTTAGTAAATACCGTTAACACAGTGGGTGTTATGGGTAAAGGTATCGCATTACAATTCAAAGAATCTTTTCCAATTAATAACAAAGCATATATTGATGCTTGTAAAAATAATAAACTTAATATTGGTGAAGTTTTACCTGTGTGGGATAACAACTTAATTTTTGGGAGAAAGTTAATAATCAATTTCCCTACAAAAAAGCATTGGAGACAGCCGTCTAAGTATGAATACATAGAACAAGGCCTAATTGCATTAGTAGAATTACTTAAATCAGAAAGAATAAAATCCATTGCAATCCCGCCATTAGGATGTGGGAACGGTGGTCTCAATTGGAATATTGTAAAAGAAATGATTGTTAATCATTTACGAGATTTACAAATTGAGATTTTTGTTTACGAACCTAATGCTGAAATTAAAATTTTACTTCAAAAACAAGAATCAAAAAAACTGGTAAATCTTACAGCCGCTAGAGCACAATTAATGTCAGCTCTGTTTCTTTATGAAGGTATGGGTGAGTATAGTAGTCTCTTTGCTGCTAATAAATTAGCATATTTTCTTCAAAGAATGGGACAGCCATTAAGACTTAATTTTCAACCACATCACTATGGACCTTACGCACTGGGTGTTGAAAAAGTTTTATATGCTATGAACGGTGTTTTCTTAAAGGGTTTAGAACAACAAGAAATAAGACCATTTGATCCGTTGAATTTGAATTATCAAAAATGGCAGGAAGTAAAAGATTTTATAAATAAAGAATTAAGTGAGGAAGACGTTAAAAGATTGAACAACTTAAAGAGACTGATTAATGGGTTTACGTCTGAACTTTCATTGGAAATATTATCTACAACTGCATATATACTTGAGCAAAATCCTTCATTTACTTACAATGAAGTTTTAACAACCATTATCAAATGGAGTGATAGGAAAGCCAGACTTTTTAAACCAGAATATGTACAATCTGCATATGATCATCTCAAAAAATGCGAGACTGATTTTGCATTAAATTAAGTTATTTTTTTTGTTAGGATTGGTCTTCTTCACTAAATTCTGCTATCAACTCTTTTGGTGTGTTTTCTAATAAAACAGAATTCTCGATAAAATAAAAATTTATTAGATAATTAAGATTATCGATTGTAAAAGAAATTTTTACATTGGTTATTAACAAAAAACCCCAACATAAATGTTGAGGTTTTTGTGGTGTGGGCCGGGATCGAACCGGCGACACAAGGATTTTCAGTCCTTTGCTCTACCGACTGAGCTACCGCACCTTTTCAGTCTTTATGAAAGAGTTGCCTATTCAACCAACTCCTCATTCGGGGCTGCAAATATAAGGAGCTGTTTGCTTATTCACGCATTATCCACGTTTTTTTTGTAGATTTTACTAAAACTCACAATTCTTAGGCGTCCTAGCAAATGCTATCACATCTCTAATATTGGTCATACCCGTTACAAACTGCACCATCCGCTCAAAACCTAATCCAAAGCCCGCATGTGGCACCGTTCCAAAGCGACGGGTATCTAAATACCAACTCATTTCCTCCAATGGTATATGCATTTCTTTCATTCGCGCTTCTAACTTCTCTAAACGCTCTTCACGCTGACTTCCCCCAACCATCTCCCCAATACCCGGTGCCAATATATCCATGGCCGCCACCGTTTCCCTGCCTGGCTCACAGCCATCATTCAGTCGCATGTAAAACGCTTTAATTTTTGCGGGATAACCAGTTACTATCACAGGCTTTTTAAAATGCTTTTCTACTAAATACCTTTCATGCTCACTCTGCATATCTATACCCCAACTTACATCATACTTGAATTTTTTCTTTTTGTATGCAGGGCTATCCAATAATATAGCAATGGCTTCCGTATAAGTAATGCGTTCGAACTGGTTGTTTAACACAAAACTTAACTTCTCCAACAATCCCATTTCTGCCCGCTCCAGTTGTGGCTTCTGCTTTTCTTCTTCCGCCAATCGCTGGTCTAAAAATTCCAAATCTTCTTTATTATGCTCCATGGCATAACGAATTAAATATTGAATAAAAGCTTCCGCCAAATTCATATTATCCTCTATATCATGAAAAGCCATCTCAGGCTCTATCATCCAAAACTCTGCTAAGTGACGCGTAGTATTGGAATTCTCTGCCCTAAACGTAGGGCCAAATGTATAAATTTCCGAGAAAGCCATCGCACCCAACTCACCCTCTAATTGTCCGCTCACCGTTAAATTGGTACCCTTTCCAAAAAAATCTTCGGTATAATCTATATTACCAGCCGCATCTTTGGGTGCAGTTCCATCCATTGGCAATGTGGTTACCCTAAACATTTCTCCCGCTCCTTCAGCATCACTGGCGGTAATGATGGGGGTATGCAAATACACAAATCCCTTTTCATTAAAAAACTGGTGCACCGCAAATGCCAAAGAATGCCTGATGCGGAATATTGCCCCAAATGTATTGGTACGAAATCGCAAATGCGCTTTCTCCCTTAAAAATTCGAGACTGTGTTTTTTGGGTTGAAGCGGGTATTTCTCTGCATCACTATCTCCTAATATTTCTACGCTTGCCGCTTTCACTTCAATGGTTTGTCCCTTACCTACAGAATCTACTACTTCTCCAATCACTTTTAAAGAAGCACCTGTGGTGATCCGTTTTAAGGTTTCATCATCCAATAATCCCAATGCAACTACTACCTGCAAGTTATTATTGGTGCTACCATCATTCAATGCTACAAACTGGTTGTTGCGAAATGTACGCACCCACCCCATCACCGTTACTTTTTCTCCAGATTTTCCGCTTGCCAGCAAGCCCTTAATCTTTGTTCTTTGGTTAAACATAATTTTCCAGTTGAATTATTTCGGATCGCAAATATAACCAAACGCCCCACTTATAAAGCATTCCTACCCTTTATTGCCCTTGATATAAACCCAGATATTAAAATAAAATCTCCCTTTTTTATGCTTGTTTTCAGAAAATACGCTAACATTGCATTGGAAATCAACTGATCGGCTCAACTTTTTTTACCCCGAGATATCAGTTTCTCTGTTTCCAAAATCAAACTAAATAAGCCTTTCTGAGTTCCTAGTTCCTTAGACTGGATTTAACCCACATTATTGAAATCGTATTTTTTCCCTAACTGTTCCCTTTATGTATGACATTTTGCAATTAAACGACTTGTTATTGCCCGAACTCCTTGATATTGCTGAGCAACAAAAAATTGCTGGTGCTAAGAAACTCGATAAACAAGGATTGATTTATAAAATCCTCGATTCACAAGCCATTACCGCTAGTGCTGCAGGTGAAGACCCCAAGAAAAAAGCTGGTAGACCAAAAAAAGCGGTCAATATCAAAACTTCTATTGCTACCGAAGAAGCGGAAGTGATGCAGGAAGCTCCTGCTCCTGTTGCAGCACCTGCGCCAGTTCCTGCTCCTCAAGCTCCAGTAAATACTGAAAATAGAGAGAGCCGTCCCATTAAAAAAGCAGTGCCTAAAAAAGTACCAGCTCCCAAAATAAGGGCAGAACAAGCTCCTTCCAGCGAAAATGCAAACAGTACAGAAGAACCAGATATTACCCAACATATTGCAGCGGCCATTATACAGTCGCTCGAAGCCAGCGAAAGCAACGCAGAAGCCAGTCAAGCCCCTGAAACCGTTTTACCAGATAGGCCTCGACACCAGCCTCAGAAAAAAGAACCCATTTTTAATATTGAATTTGAAGGGGTTATTCCTGGTGAAGGGGTTTTAGAAATGATGCCTGATGGTTATGGTTTTCTTCGCTCTTCCGATTATAACTACCTTTCTTCTCCAGATGATGTGTATGTTTCTCCTTCACAGATAAAATTATTTGGACTAAAAACGGGTGATACCGTAACCGGTACTGTTCGCCCACCTAAGGAAGGAGAAAAATATTTTGCATTACTTAAGGTAGATGCCATTAATGGAAAACGGCCCGACGAAGTGCGCGACCGTGTTCCTTTCGATTATTTAACCCCGCTTTTCCCGAATGAAAAGCTCAATCTTTTTACTTCACCTACCAATTATAGCACAAGAATTATCGATCTTTTCACACCCATTGGTAAGGGTCAGCGTGGATTGATAGTAGCTCAACCAAAGACGGGTAAAACCATGTTATTGAAAGAAGTGGCCAATGCCATTGCTGCCAATCATCCTGAGTGTTACCTAATGGTGGTATTGATAGATGAGCGCCCCGAAGAAGTAACAGATATGGAGCGCAGTGTGAATGCAGAAGTAATTGCTTCTACTTTTGACGAGCCAGCAGAGAAGCACGTTAAAGTATCTTCTATTGCACTACAAAAAGCAAAAAGGCTGGTAGAATGTGGTCACGATGTAGTGATCTTATTAGATTCTATTACCCGATTAGCACGAGCCCACAATACTGTTGCGCCTTCTAGCGGTAAAGTGTTGAGTGGTGGGGTAGAAGCCAATGCCCTACTAAAACCCAAACAGTTTTTTGGTGCGGCTCGTAAAATTGAAAATGGTGGATCACTTACCATACTTGCTACTGCCTTAATTGATACGGGTAGTAAAATGGACGAAGTTATTTTTGAAGAATTCAAGGGTACTGGTAATATGGAGCTTCAACTAGAAAGGAAGTTGGCCAATAAACGTATTTTCCCAGCCATTGATTTGGTGGGTTCTTCTACCAGAAGAGATGATCTTTTATTAGATAAGGAAGTATTGGGTAGAATGAATATCCTACGCCTTTTCTTGAATGATATGAATCCGGAAGAAGCTATGAACGAACTACTCAAACGCATGCGTGGTACTAAAAACAATGAAGAGTTTTTGGCCAGCATGAATAGATAGATTTGTTGAAATCAATTTTATTCATATTGCCCTGCTTTAATGAAGAAAAAGCATTGCCGCTTTTGCTAGAATCTTTACGCCATTTATGTAGCCAAATTCCTATGAAAACGGAAATATTGGTGGTGAATGATTGCTCTATCATTAGGCAACCTAGAAACAACAATGAATTGATTTTTTAAATTTGAATCTTTTAACGCAATGATAAGCGGAGCGAGTTTAATTATTTCTGGTCGTGTGCCAAAAACAATTAGAATTTTTTTGGGTATCAACTTCTTCTTAATTTTAAAATGTAGTTTGATAATTGCATTCCGATATTTTCACTGCCAAGCTCATTTAGGTGAACACCATCATAAAATAAAGACTCAGAATAAGATAGTTCAATGTGCTTTAGTC
The DNA here is from genome assembly GCA_031369485.1 of Sphingobacteriia bacterium. GTDB lineage: Bacteria > Bacteroidota > Bacteroidia > Chitinophagales > Chitinophagaceae > Sediminibacterium. Next base: position 90,816 of record JANMOT010000066.1, on the reverse strand, counting down.
CATTTTCACGTGCAATAGAATTGATAATTTTATTATACTCAACTATCAAACTATTCATTTCAATATTATACGGAAGCATAACATCATTCATCAGCTTTGGTATTTCAATAACAACGATATTATTGTTACCAACAATCAATTGGATTTTTATTACCAATTGCTCGTAGGTTAATTTAAATGGTTTTAAAGATGTATTTGATTTTAAATCATTGGTTCCAATTAGGATAGTTGCAATGTCTGGTTTGGCGCTTTTTAAATTCTGATAATTTTTATCTATGCTTCTAACTAAATCAATGTTTGTATAGCCAGCAACAGCGTGATTTATAACATTCCATTTTTTCTTGGTTTCTCCTGATAAAAACCACCCACAATATTCTGGATAACCTAAATAAGATCTTGATCCTATTGTAATACTGTCACCTACACTTAATAATGTCTCCCAATTCATATTTTTTATATTAGACTTTTTCGAGTAACGCATCGAATTTTCACCCTTATATTCTCAAGGCATTCTCTTTGATAGTCTCTCTTCGGACTCCACTCCTCTCGTTTATAACATTACCAGCATAAATTCGTCTCTTGACCACTTACTCATCTTTTGCAATTTCGTTTAAAGCTGTTTCCAATTGTTCAATTACCAATAAGTATTCGTTTTTAAGCTCATCAAATTGAATATTGTCAACTTCATTATTTAACAATGAAAGGGCTGATAACAAAGCGGTTTCAACTTTTTCAGAGTCCATTAGTTTAATTGATTGAGTTTTAATTGCTTAAGGGATAGAAGTGGAAAGCCCACAGCGAGGAACGAGCGAGGACTTGGAACGGATAGACCGACCAGAGGGGACACGCACATAAATTTTGCTTTTGAGTAAAATTTATGAGATAAATCTTGTGTGTTTTCGGGCTCAACTAAATGATTGAATAAATCTTTTAGTTGAACAAAATGCTTTAAATTCTCACCTTCTACTGTATAAGAATGTGTCGGATTTGGATAAGGGTTGTGTAGCGCTGAAATAGTTTCTTTTTCTAATTCTGCCAAAGCAGATTTTTTCAAAGCAGATTTTTTTATACCAATAAAAATTACTCTTTCTCTAGATTGGGGCACACCAAAGTCTGCGGAGTGTAGCACTTGCGGGTCAAGTACAATATATCCGTTTCCATTTGCGGAAGAAAAGTCATTTTGAATAATTGATTTTACGTCCCCAAGGTTTACGAGACCTTTCACGTTTTCTGCTATGAAAATCTTTGGTTGAGTTATTTCAATAACTTCTTTCATCCACATATAAAGTTGTCCGCGAGTTTCAATTGAAGCTGTTTTATTTTCAATTAATTCCCCTTTATGATTTTTATGTGAATTAAATCCGTTTCGTTTTCCTGCAACACTAAAGTCTTGACAAGGGAAGCCACCTGTTACCACGTCAATATCTTCTGGAAAAACATTTACTCCATTACGATACATTTTCACAAGGTCTACAATACTATCTCTGTAAAAATATTCTGCATTCTGCCCTCTTTTTGAAAAATAATTTACCCAAGCATTTCTCGCATCTGTAAATATATCATTTGCAAAAACAGTTTGAAATTTTGTTTTCTTAAGTTGAACAAATCCATTTTTGAGTTTCTTATCAATAAAGTGTGGAGTTAATATTTCATTTACTGATGATTCTAAAACTGAAAAGCCCCCTTCAAAACCTAAATCCATTCCACCACATCCCGAAAAAAGAGAAAGTACATTTAATTTTTCTTTCTTAATATCTTTAGATGTTTTTATAGCCTTTTGTGGGTTGAATAAAATGTCTAACTGTGGTTCTTCTACTACGCTAGTTTCTGCTGCTATTGTTCCTGTGTGCATAGTTAATTTTTACAAGATTGTTCTTCAAATATTTTACTTTATGGTCTCTCTCCTGCATTCAAAACTTTACTTGCATAATCCTTATCTAGAATTTTGTAAGCAATTTTTTATTCATAAATTGAATAAGCCAGTCTTAACCGATTGGCTTTTATGCAGCAATTACTGTTGTAATTTAAAGGTATTACTATTTTTCATTGATGATCTACTAAACCTTTTAAAGCAAGCCCTGTTTTGAATTATTAGCCTATGCTAAGTTTTGGGTATGAAAAATAAACTCCCCCTTCTTCTACCTATAATAATTATTCCCCTCTATATATTCCCTTACTTTCTCTGGTACCAAATAAAGGATAGATTTTCCTGCCTGAATATTATTGCGGATATGCGTGGCTGAAATGCTCAGCAAGGGTGCTTCTAAAATAGTAAGCTGGGCGCCGTAGTTTTGAGTAATGGGAAAGCCTGGGCGGCTATACACCATAAAGGGATAGTTCTTAACCAGCAATTCCATATTCTTCCACTTGACCAAATTCTGAAACCCATCACTTCCCATAATAATGGTAAATTCATGCTGCGGATATTTCTCTTGCAAGTACACCAAGGTATCTATGGTATAAGAAGGCTTTGGCAGTTTAAATTCAATATCTGATGCCTTCAATCGGCTATCATCTTCTACCGCCAATTGCACCAAATGCAACCGGTGGTATTCATTTAACAAAGACTGTGTTTGTTTGAATGGATTTTGTGGAGATACTACCATCCATACCTGCTGTATTGGGGTTTCATTCACCACGTGACTGGCTATAATTAAATGACCCGTATGAATAGGATTAAAGGAACCGAAATACAAACCTATTTGCATTGATATTATATTTAAAGGCCATACTAAAAGCAATAGATGCTTGCTTTTAGTATTATCAGATAAGTTTAAGAAAGTTATCTTCAAGTTTTACATTAAAATTAATCTCAGCTTTTAATGCTCTGAATACTTTTAAAACAGAATCTATTGTTGCACTGTTAGCACCACTCTCAAGCTTAGAAATTTGCGCTTTCTGCACCCCAACTAGTTTACCTAGTTCTTCTTGTGTTAATTGACGTTCTCGTCTTGCAGATTTAATCATTTTTCCCAACAGATCCATACGAAGTTCATGTTCATAATCATCGCGATCTAGTGTACCAATTTTGCCGATATACTTATCCTTCATTTCTGCAAGCGAATAGGTCTTAATTTCTTTAATTGCCATATCATTATTTTTGGGGTAAGTTTTGGAAATATTTAATTTTTAATCTTTCTGCTCGCTTTATTTCATTTGCGGGTACTTTATCTACCTTTTTAATAAAACCATGAGTTGCAATTACCAAGGTTTCTAAATGATTTGATTTGTCCCAAAATGCTAGCAATCGAATTTGGAGTCCAGAAAATTTTGTCCGAAATTCCCAAATATCATTTTGCAACTTCTTAAATACTCTTAGGTCATTTGTATGTTCAGCAAGCTCTATATTATAAAATATCTTTTTGATCATTTTTTGGTCAAGCTTAGCTATAAACTCATTGGCCTCATCCATAAATTTTGTTTCAAAATACCTCATTTAATAAGAAGTTTTTTTAACATCATAAAGATACTAATTGTTTCTAAATTTAGAAACAATTAGTATAATATTATTGATTATCAATACATTATGAATTATCTTCTGCTACAAAAATACTATTGGCTTCACAAAGTCTTAGACTGAGCATATAACCCGATACCGATATTGATATGGGATCTCCCAACGGAGCTATTTGCTCCACTTTTACTTTTTCACCGGGAACACATCCCATTTCCATGAGCTTTATAAAAATATCATCTTTTTCAAAAGAATCAATGATTCCTTTTTCTCCTGCCGTTAATTGCGACAATCTTTTCATTTAACTCAATTATTATGCAAAGGTATACCAGCCCGTATTGGTTTTGTTACGAATTTTGGAGTTATCAAACTATTGTGGCTATGATTCAATTTTGTACCGGCGATCTACCCTTTTCATTTCCCCAAAAAACCATCCTAAAACAGTTTATTCAAACCATTTTTAATAAAGAAAAAAAGGATCTTTTATCCATCTCCTATATCTTTTGTTCAGATGATATGCTGCTCCAGATTAACCAAGATTTTTTACAGCACGACTTCTATACCGATATCATCAGTTTTGGCCTCTCCGAAAAAAACCAGCCCATTGAAGCCGAAATCTATATCAGTATTGATAGAGTGAAAGAAAATGCCAAAAAATTGGGCACCGCTTATACTGAAGAAATGCGTCGCGTTATTTTTCATGGGGCACTGCATTTATGTGGGTATAAAGACAAAACAAAAAAGGAAATCTTAACCATGAGGGCCAAAGAGGATCGGTATTTGCAATTGTATAATAAAGCCATTTAATGGGGCTTTACCATTCAAAATCAGTTCAGCAAATTCTAAACTTCTATTTATGCCCCACCTGTTTCGAGTTTTTTTCGGCTCCTTGTTTTTATTGACTTCAATAATGGCAATCAGCCAAACGCATGGGTCGGTTACCTTAATAAGCAAACCCTTTAAACCTAATATTGCCGAAAGCATTGAATTACTCACCCTACTTGAGCAAAACACCCTCTTCCTATCTTCAGATATTAGTACCCAATCCTTTATTTACTGGACCAATTTCTCGCGGCTTTACCCCAAAAAATTTAGAGACAGTATCCTTATCCCTTTTATAAACGAACAGCCCGCCGTAAATGGTAGTTATAGCAATAGTCTTTTAGACGAGTTAGCTTGGTTAGATTCACTTCCTTTTTTAATACCCAACCAATTATTGACCAATGCTGCTTCTAAACACGCAGTTGATATTATTAAGAATGGGGGAAGAATTAGCCACCAATCTACCAATGGAACCAGTTTTTCAGATCGAATAAAGCTTGAAGGAATTAAATTCTGTGCCGCAGAAAATATTTGCACAGGAGCCAAAAATGATGCACTGGTAGCCCTCATTCTTTTATATTTAGATATTGGCTTACCCAATTTGGGTCATAGAAAAAACCTACTGAATGCAAGCTATACCCAAATGGGACTCGGTCTAGGCATTTTACCCAATAAGCATTACCTTATTGTGCAAGATTTTGGCTGTAGACCAAGTATGAAGTAAGGTTCCACGAATCACAGTTCCCCAGAGAAACATTCTACTTTAATTTTATCAGAATCAGATCCGATTCACAAGTATTAGCCATCCCATAGCTATTGTACTATGATTATGGAAATAAATTTGAACAAGCCAGATACCTAATCAATAACAAATGAAGACATTCTTCAAGGCCAACCCTACTATAAAATATAGTTAACCAAGAGTATAGTCTGGGATAAGCCATACCTTATAGATATGAGTTATATAAGGGTTATCTATAGCTTATATATGGCTTATCTATGGGTTATTACCTGAGATAAGTAGTATTTGGGTTGCGCTAAACTACCATATAAATTGAGAAAATGACCCATCCAAATTATACAGAACTCATTAATAGGCTTGTTATACTTTATGCGGATTGGTCGAGTACTAATATCGGTCTACCGGTATTGAAAAGCATTTGAAGTTGAAGTAGATGCTAGAACACACTAATACTAGTCTAGAGCTATTTACGGGCACTTGAAGTTGAAGTAGTTGGTGGAATGCACCAATATTAGTTTGCAGGCATAGACATTTACACGGCTCTAAGTTTAACTCATGCTAAAGATGTTCCACGAATCACTGTTTCTTAGCGGAACATTTAATAGTTTTACAGTATGGATATCAGCAAGGAGCAAAACCAAAATGAAGTTTCAGCAGGGGAGCTGGTCTCAAATAGCCCACTCAATCAACATGAAAATCGTTTTAGGGAAAAACGTAAATGGCAATTGGCTTATCGCAGGTTTGTAATAGAAGGTGTGCCCAGTGAAAAGTATGCTCCTTATTTTGGGTTGAACAGGGCTTCGCTCAGAGAATGGTTCGAATTGCAATTCATCAATGGATTGAATTGGGAGAATTTTGGAGGGGAATGGCAGTTTGAACATATTTTACCCTTGGCGTATTTTGACTTCACCAATGAATCCGACCTTTCTCTTTGTTGGAATTTTATAAATATAAGGGTCGAAAGTAAAACAACAACCAGCAATACCCAGCCCGAACAAGCAGTGGATTTACTCGGTGCTAAACTTTATTTTCAAACGCTTTATAAAAAGACGGACTATTCGATCGCTCAAAAAATGGTTCAGAAAATTGAGTCAATTGAAACCGGCATGGCAGGTATAAACCCGGGGCAACTCTTATTCATTCAACAGAAAAAAGAATGGCTCGAAAATATTAGCCTTTTAAACAAAGAAGAATGCACTCGTTTTAACAGTGGGGTTTCGGTGGAAGACATAATGATGGAAAGAGCTATTTTGAAGAAGTTATTGAGTTGATTGAGTTATTGAGTTGATTGAGTAGATTGAGTTATTAGGTTGATTTAGTTGTTGGGACTTTTTCTAGCTTTAGTCTAAACCGCTTCTAAGTATCTTTGTACTATGTTTTTAAAATACGATGTAATTGTAGTGGGAGCCGGTCACGCTGGTTGTGAAGCGGCAGCGGCTGCCGCCAACTTAGGCAGCAAGGTTTTACTCATTACCATGAATATGCAAACCATTGCTCAAATGAGTTGCAACCCTGCTATGGGGGGAATTGCTAAAGGTCAGATTGTGAGAGAGATTGATGCCTTGGGTGGGTACAGTGGAATCGTTACCGACCTCAGCACCATTCAATTTAGAATGTTAAACCTAAGTAAAGGCCCTGCCATGTGGAGCCCCCGCGCTCAAAACGATAGAATGCTCTTTGCCACTAAGTGGAGAGAAATGTTGGAGAATACGCCCAACGTAGATTTTTACCAAGACATGGTAAAATCGATCATCATAAAAAACAACAAAGCCTGTGGAGTAATTACTGGACTTGGTCACGAAATTGCTTCCGAATCAGTTGTAGTAACCAGCGGCACTTTCTTAAATGGTATCATTCATATTGGTGAAAAACAATTTGGCGGCGGACGAGTTGCAGAAAAAGCAGCAACCGGCATTACAGAACAATTGGTTGATTTTGGTTTTGAAAGTGATCGACTTAAAACTGGAACTCCGCCAAGAGTGGATGGAAGAAGTCTCGACTATACCAAAATGGAAGAACAAAAAGGCGATAAACATATAGTAGGTTTTTCTTATACGAACACAGCTAAAGTAAAACCCGAAGATCAACGCAGTTGTTTTATTACTTATACCAACCAAACCGTTCACGATATATTAAAGACAGGTTTCGATAGAAGCCCCATGTACCAAGGTAGGATTGAAGGTGTAGGCCCTCGCTATTGCCCCAGCATTGAAGATAAAATCGGTCGATTTGCTGACCGTGATCGGCACCAACTATTTGTAGAACCCGAAGGATGGAATACAGTAGAGATATATGTAAACGGATTTTCTACTTCCTTACCTGAAGAAGTACAAAATCAAGCCCTAAGACAAGTTCCTGGTTTTGAAAACTGTAAAATATTTCGTCCCGGCTACGCCATTGAATACGATTATTTTATGCCTACGCAACTCAACCACGCACTCGAAACCAAATTGGTGAGTAATTTATTTTTTGCGGGACAAATTAATGGTACCACAGGTTACGAAGAAGCTGCATGCCAGGGTTTAATGGCCGGCATCAACGCCCATCAAAAAGCAAAACACCTAGAACCCTTTATTTTAAAAAGAAGTGATGCATATATTGGTGTGCTGGTAGATGATCTAATTAATAAAGGAACGGATGAACCATATAGAATGTTTACCAGTCGCGCCGAATACAGAACCCTATTGCGACAAGACAATGCAGATTTAAGATTAACAGAACGAAGTCACCAACTTGGATTGGCATCGGCAGAGAGAATGCAAGCTGTAGAAATTAAACTCGCAGAAGTAGGAACGGTAAAAAATATGCTGAAAGATCTGAGTATTGATCCGGAGGACTTAAATACTTACTTTGAAGAAATACAATCGGCATCAGTAACTGAAAAACAAAAAGCCGCAAAAATAATTCTACGTCCCAACGTATCACTAGAGTCTCTCTCTAAAGTAGTGCCTGCATTGAAAGAAAAATTAGAAGGAATTTCCAAAGAAGCCGTTGAACAAGCAGAAATACAAATAAAATATGAACGCTATATAGAGAAGGAACAGCAGTTGGTAGATAAAATGAGTGAGCTAGAAAATATGCGAATACCAGATAGTTTCGATTATACAAAACTGAACGCATTGTCGAATGAAGCAATGCAAAAACTGAAGAAAATTAAACCAACTACGCTTGGGCAAGCAAGTAGGGTTAGCGGCGTGAATCCGAGTGATATACAAATATTGATGGTATATATGGGAAGATAAGACCTCCGTTCATCATATTCCTATGGCCAAAAGTAGAAATAATTAAGTTATTAAGTAGCTTTAGAATTCTTCTAAAACTACTAATATGAGAAAACTTAAACTATTGTTTTCCTGCTTATTGCTAACAAGCATGCTACAAGCTCAGGAAACATTCCCAGTAAATGGAGTAGCAGACAAAAGAGACGACTGCTATGCATTTATCAATGCTACCATTGTAAAAGATGCACAAAATAAAGTTACCAATGGAACCCTGATTATCAAGCAAGGGAAAATTGTAGCAGTTGGAAATGGAGTCAATATTCCAAAAAATGCCATTGTAATAGATTGCAAAGACAAATTTATTTATCCTTCCTTCATTGATATCTACAGCGATTATGGAGTTCCTCAAGCGCAAAGAGCCGCCGCGACTGGATTTGGTGGATCTGGACAATTAACTTCTAATCAAAAAGGTGCGTATGGATGGAACCAAGCACTAAAACCAGACTTAAATGCGATAAACGTTTTTAGTGTAGACGACGCTAAAGCAAAGCCATTGAGAGAAATAGGATTTGGTACCGTTCTTACGCACCAGAAAGATGGTATAGCAAGAGGAACAGGAACTGTGGTAACATTGGGTAACGAACCAGATAATTTTGTAGTAATTAAAGATAAAGCAAGTGCACACTATTCTTTTGGAAAAGGAATATCTGCTCAAACCTATCCATCCTCTTTGATGGGTAGCATTGCCTTATTACGTCAAACCTATTTAGACGCTGCTTGGTACAAGTCAAACCCAGAAGCGGCAAGCAAAGAAGGATTCAACCTAACCTTAAAAAATTGGAATGAGAACCAAAATCTTCCACAAATTTTTGACGCGCAAGATCGGGTAGTGGACTTATGGAATCTTATGCGAGCCGATAGAATTGGTGATGAGTTTAGTGTACAATATATTATTAAAGCAACGGGAAAAGAATACCAGCGTATAAAAGAAGTGGCTGCTACAAAAGCTCCATTAATTGTGAACCTAAATTTTGCGCAAGCATTGGATGTAGAAGATCCGAACGATGCGAGACTGGTCTCTTTGGCCGATATGAAAAACTGGGAATTAGCACCTACCAATCCAGCAGTGATTGAAAAATCAGGTATTCCTTTTTGCTTAACTACTGCTGACCTTCGCGACAGCAAAACTTTTATAACCAACCTTAAAAAAGCTATTGAATATGGCTTATCAGAAAATGCAGCTATGGATGCGCTCACTAAAAACCCTGCAACATGGTTGGGTGTTTATGATAAAGTTGGAAGCATTGAAGCAGGTAAAATAGCTAATTTTATAATTACCAATGGTCCAGTATTTGGTGACAAAACTACCCTCTTACAGAACTGGGTGCAGGGTAAAAAATATGCAGTAAAAGAAGAAGCATGGTTCAGCATTGCAGGTACTTATAATTTAGTGATAAATACAGAAACAGGCGCAGAAGCATATACACTAGATGTAAAAACAAATAGTTCAGCTACGGTAATTGGTAAAGATACCATGACAACACGTTTTAGCTTTGAGGGAAAAAATATAAAAATTGGCATTGCACCGGCACAGAAAAAAGGAAACAATAAAATAATAGCTGGAAATAATACACCAACAAATTCAACTCGCCTTACTGGTTATAGCAATGGCAATACTTGGAATGGAACAGGAGTAGATTCAAGCGGTAATGCCTTAAGCTGGACAGCCACTTTAGTAAATTTAACCACGCCTAAAACAGATTCAGTAAAACTGAAATCGATTCCTAAAACAGGGCCTTCATTTTATCCATTCACCGCATTTGGCAACAACGATAGCAGTATGCCAAAACAAGAGACCGTCCTATTTAAAAATGCTACCGTTTGGACCAGTGATAAACAAGGAAAAATAGAGGGGGCTGATGTATTAATTAAGAACGGAAAAATTATAAAAATAGGAAAGGATTTATCCGATGCGGCTGCTAAAATAATTGATGCTACTGGTAAACATTTAACTGCAGGCATTATAGATGAACATTCGCATATAGCTTCTGCTTCTACCAATGAAGGCGGTCAATCCGTTACTTCCGAAGTACGTATGCAAGATAACTTAGATCCTGATGATATTAATATTTACAGGCAATTAAGCGGTGGTGTAACCAGTTCGCATATACTACATGGATCAGCCAATACCATTGGGGGACAAACACAATTAATTAAACTTCGTTGGGGCACTGATGACAATGGACTACTATTTAAAGGTGCTGATCCATTCATAAAATTTGCATTGGGTGAAAACGTAAAACGTTCATCCTCGTCGCAAGGAAACAACCGATTCCCCGATACCAGAATGGGCGTAGAACAAGTATTGATAGATGCATTCACTAGAGCCAAAGCTTATGAAGTGGCAATGAAAGAAGCAAACGCCAACAACAAGAAAAAGGGAGCCACTACCATTGTTTTTAGAAGAGACCTTGAATTGGATGCATTGGTAGAAATCATGAACGGTAAAAGATTTATTACTTGTCACAGTTATGTAGCAAGTGAAATAATTGCGACCATGCGGGTTGCGGAAAGATTCGGATTTAGGATCAATACTTTTACGCATATTTTGGAAGGATATAAAGTAGCCGACAAAATGAAAGCACATGGAGCTGCGGCTTCTACCTTCTCCGATTGGTGGGCGTATAAAAATGAAGTACAAGATGCCATTCCATATAATGCAACTATTATGCACAATGTTGGCCTAAACGTTGCCATCAATTCTGATGATGCTGAAATGGCTCGCAGGTTAAATCAGGAAGCAGCGAAAAGTGTAAAATATGGCGGCATGAGTGAAATAGATGCGCTTAATATGGTAACCATCAACCCAGCTAAAATGCTGCACGTAGATGATAAAGTAGGAAGCATTAAAGAAGGAAAAGATGCTGATTTGGTTTTATGGAGTGCCCACCCATTAAGTATTTATGCTAAATCAATTTATACAATTGTTGATGGTATTGTATATTTTGATAGGGAAAAAGATTTGGCAATGAGAAGGGAAGTAAAAGCAGAACGCACTAGGTTGATTAATAAAATGGTGGGTGAAAAAAGAAACGGTGGTTCCGTTGCTCCATTTACGCCAAGCTATAAATTCATTCATACTTGTTTAGACCACGGTCACAAACTGGGAATGCTAGAGATAGAAGAAGAAGCCGATATGGAATCATTATTGGGAACTAATAAAAACTAATTACATGAAAAAAATTATATTTATATTCAGTACAGTACTGCTACTATCAGTAATGGCAACAGCACAAGAAACCGTTTATCCTGCCAAAGAACAAAAAGGAATATTCTTTATAAAAAACGGAACCATTCATGTCGGAAACGGAACCGTGATGGAAAACGCTATCATTAAAATAAACAACGGTAAAATAGAAGAAGTAGGAACACAAATAAGTATTCCTTCTGGTGATATTACAGTGTACGACCTAAAAGGAAAACATATTTATCCGGGATTAATTTTACCAGCTTCTAACTTAGGTTTACAAGAAATATCGGGTATAAGATCTATGAACGACTTCAATGAAATTGGAGAAACCAATGCAAGTATAAGATCTATTGCTGCCTATAATGCCGACTCTAAAATCACCAACACATTGCGCTCTAATGGAATTTTGCTGGCACATATTGCTCCCGCAGGATCCTTAGTTGGGGGACAATCTTCTGTGGTGCAACTAGACGCTTGGAATGGAGAAGATGCGGCTTACCAAACTGATATGGGAATGCAATTTTATATGCCCAGTTTGCTCGCTAGACCAGGCGGTAGATTCGCTGCCTTATTTGCCACTTTCTTTCCCCAGCCAACAACAGATCCTGTAAAAGCTGCTTTGGAAAAAATTGAAGGTGTAAAACAGTTTTTTCGTGAAGCAAAAGCATATCTAGCAGGAGATCAAAAAGAAATCAACCTAAAACTAGAAGCAACAAAAGGTCTTTTCACAAAAAAACAAAAACTGTTTATTCATTGCACCCAAGTAAAACAAATGCTATTGGCGATTGACTTTGTGAAAGAATTTGGATTTGAGGTTGTACTAGTAGGAGCCGGAGATAGTTGGAAGATTGCTGACCTGCTCAAGCAAAATAATATAGCCGTTATCATTAGTCAAATGCACGACTTACCCACGCTAGACGATGATGATATTGACCAGCCCTATAAAACACCAGCTGCCTTACAAAAAGCGGGTGTTTTGTATTGTATCAACGACGATGATCCACAAAATAGGGGACGTAATCTTGCTTTTAATGCAGGTACTGCAGCAGCTTATGGTTTAACTAAAGAGGAAGCGCTTAGTGCAATCACCTTAAATACAGCAAAAGTATTGGGAATAGCAGATCGCACGGGTTCAATAGAAGTAGGTAAAGACGCCAATATAATTGTAAGTGAGGGTGATGTATTAGATATGCATACCAGTATAATTGTACACGCTTTTATTCAAGGAAGAAAAATTAAGTTAGATGATAAACACAAACAACTGTTCGAACGATATAAAGAAAAGTATGGTTTAAAATAAACTAATCTAAAATCCCTTCCCAGTAAATGAGGAAGGGATTTTTATTTACTACCTTAGCCCGATGCAAAAGAAACTTTTTCTATTAGATGCGCTTGCTTTAATATATCGGGCTTATTATGCGCTTATTCGTAGCCCTAGAATTACTACCAAAGGAATAAATACCAACGCACAGTTTGGATTCACCAGCACACTCTACGATTTAATCAATAAAGAAAAACCTACACACCTAGCAGTCTGCTTTGATACACACGCACCCACAGAAAGACATATCGATTTTACCGATTATAAGGCCAACCGACAAGAAGCACCAGAGGACTTGCTAGCTGCTATTCCAGATATTCAAAAAATCATCAGGGGCTTCAATATTCCAGTAGTTGAACTAGACGGCTATGAAGCTGATGATGTAATTGGTACCATTGCGTGGCAGGCTTCGGCTGTAGGTTATGAAGTATTTATGGTAACACCAGATAAAGATTATGGTCAACTATTGGTAAAGCCAAACGTGTACATATATAAGCCAGCAACAATGGGCAATCCTGAAGAAATATTGACCGCTGAAAAAATTTGTGCAAAATGGGATATCAGTCGAGTTGACCAAGTAATTGATATGCTGGGGCTTATGGGAGATGCGGTAGATAATATTCCAGGTATACCGGGTGTGGGTGAAAAAACGGCCGCCAAATTATTGAAAGAATACGATACCTTGGAGGGAGTTATAGCAAATGCTCATTTACTAAAAGGAGCGTTGGGAGAAAAAGTGAGGGCAGGTAAAGAACTGGCTATTCTAAGTAAAAAACTAGCCACTATTATTACCGATGTACCAGTAACATTTCAAGAAGAAAATTATAGGTTAAAAGAATGGAACAGAGATGAGCTGAATGAAGTGTTTACAGAACTAGAATTTAAAACACTAGGAAAAAGAATATTGGGAGATGATTTCAATGCTTTTCAATCGGCACCAGTAGGTGTACAAACTGATTTATTTGGAAATGCAGTAGAAACAAAAACATCAGCAACCAAAATAAATAAAACCATTTTAGCAGAGGAAGCCGTTGCAGAATCGACAGGATTAATAGCTGAAAGAAATATTGAAAATACCCAACACGATTATCAAACAATAGAAGGATCAACAGCCATTGCTGAATTAATAAAAATATTATCGGCAGAGGCAGAAATATGTTTCGACACGGAAACAACAGGAACAGATGCCAATAATGTAGAGATAGTGGGTCTTAGTTTTTCTTTTGAAAAAGGTAAGGGATATTATATTCCTTGTCCTCCCAACCAACAAGAAACACAAACCATACTCAATCAATTAAAAAGCTTGTTTGATCAAACCGATAAAACTTGGGTAGGACAAAATATAAAGTACGATTTATTAGTATTGAAATGGTATGGCATAGAACCAGAAGGAAAACTATTTGATACCATGTTAGCTCATTATGTAATAGAGCCAGAAGGCAGGCGCAGTATGGATTTGCTGAGTGCTCAATACTTGGGATATCAACCGGTATCAATTGAGACTTTAATTGGCAAAAAAGGAAAGAATCAGGGATCAATGCGAGATGTTGCCATTGATAAAATAAAAGAATACGCTGCAGAAGATGCGGATATAACACTTCAATTAAAAAAAGCATTTGTTCCATTATTAAAAGAAAAGCAAGTAGAAAAAATATTCAACGAAGTAGAAAATCCTTTGGTTAGAGTGCTGACAAATATGGAATTTGAAGGCATAAAAATAGATGAGGCTTTCTTGAATGAATATAGCAGAGAGCTGGAGCGAGAAGCAAAGAAATGTGAAGAAAGTGTATATGAGCAGGCGGGCGTAAGATTTAATTTGGCATCACCCAAACAGTTGGGAGAAGTATTGTTTGATAAATTAAAGATAGACGCCAAAGCAAAAAAAACAAAAACAGGTCAGTATGCAACTGGTGAGGATGTATTGTTGAAACTGGCTAGTCAACATAAAATTGTAGATGATATTTTAGGATTCAGGGAGCTCACAAAGTTAAAGTCCACTTATGTAGATGCGCTACCCGAAATGATCAATAAAAAAACAGGAAGGGTACATACCAGTTATGCGCAGGCAGTTGCCGTTACTGGAAGATTAAGCAGCAATAATCCCAACTTGCAGAATATTCCAATTAGAACAGAAAGGGGAAGGGAAATTAGGAAAGCATTTATACCCAGAGAGCCGGGACGAATATTGATGAGTGCAGATTATTCACAAATAGAATTGAGAATAGTAGCTGCTATTAGTGGAGATCCAAATATGTGTGAGGCATTTAGATTAAGAAAAGACATTCACACAGCTACAGCTGCAAAAGTTTACAGCATTGCAGAAGCAGATGTAACAAAGGAGATGCGTTACAAAGCAAAGAGTGTAAATTTTGGAATTATTTATGGACAGGGGGCTTTTGGTCTCGCAGACAATTTAGGTATCAGCAGAACAGAAGCTAAAGAAATTATTGACAACTATAAAAAAGAATTTCCGAATATACAGCAGTATATGGATGAGCAGATAAGTTTCGCCAAAGAAAACAGCTTTGTAGAAACATTAATGGGTAGAAAGCGATGGTTAAAAGACATTAACAGCAGCAATTTTACAGTGCGTGGTTATGCAGAACGAAATGCCATCAATTCGCCGATACAAGGAACAGCAGCAGATATGATTAAGATGGCTATGATTGGTATACAACAAGAAATGGGCAAAGGAAGTTGGGATTCAAAAATGATTTTGCAGGTACACGATGAATTGGTATTTGATGCAGTAGAATCAGAAGCAGATGCATTGCAAGAATTAATAATTCGCTGTATGGTAAACGCATTGCCATTGCCTAATAATGTACCAGTAGAAGCAGAAGTAGGAAGAGGTAAGAATTGGCTGGAAGCGCATTAAACAATATTGGATGAATGGCTGAGAAAATATTATTGGAGTAAACACCAGTTGCGCAGTTGTAAGCCACCGTTGCTGTTTACTGTAATCTTTTTTTCATTACCAAAACTTTGGAGAGTTATTTCATTCAGCCCTTTTTGTAAGGGAATTCGAATGTATTGGATAATGCCTGGAAGGGATTGCCAATTGCGTGTATCAGCTTTCTCTGTTGCTGTGTTGAATAGACCTACGATTAATCCAGCGGCAGCAGCGGCATTTTCTGCATTGGCTTTTTTATCTTTAGAATCGCTTTTTGAATTTTCCGCTACTGTTTTTGCCGCAGCTGATGCTACTGCTTGAGCTGCTTTTTTTACAACCGCTCTTACCAGTGCGGCAGAAACTTCTTTAATCATTCGCTCTCTTAAAATTTCAGGTGCTAAAACGGAGATATTATGAACAAGCTGGGATTTATACACTTGTCCATTTATAGTAACCTTAGCAGCTTCATAACTTACCTCAGTGGGTAAGTACACGGGAATAGCGACAGAAATAATATTAAAATTGCTGATAGATCTAGAATTATTCCATCCAGCATAACCATAATCGAAGGGAATATTCATGCCACCAAAAGGGCCGTTAAAAAAGAAAGATCCATTTCCAATATTGGTCAACGTAAATCTTTGATCAGCTTTAATAGGTGCCATTCCTTTTTCAATAAAAACCACTAACTCACCAGCATCATTGGTTTCTGTTCTATTGAATTCAATACTTGTTTTCTTTTCATACAATTGTATTTGATCATTCAACCCAGAACGGGAAGCAGACCTGTATAGGTCTTGTAATAAAGTAGGGGGCATGGCAACACCATAATAAATTCTATCAGACGACTTTAAGAATAAGTCAACCGCATTACGATAAGAAATAAAGGCGTTGTTAAATTCTCCATTAGATTCATAAATTAATCCTTGTACAATAAGCGAGAAAGCATCTTCTTTGTACTTATCAGATGTCGGTTTAAATTGATCCTCCAAAGTATTGTTACTAAGTGTAATTCTCCTAGCTTCTACACGAGCACCATCGGGTTGGTTAAGGTTTAAATAATTAAGTGCTTTGTAATAGTGAATCATGAAACGCTCAAAATCTTCTCCCAAATAATTTTTAGCCATAGGACTAATCAATCCAGATTTAATAAAGTCGCCCATAGATTTTCGTTGCGATTCAATAAACGCATCTGCTTGGTTAAGATAAATATTACTGCTATCATAAGATCCTTGTAAATGATGCAGCTTACCCAGTTCCATCAACCGAAGCAATTCATTTCGGTTTTGTTTTAGGAAGCGATTATTGTTTAACGCATTTTCTGCTTCGCTATAATTATTGTGTTTTAAAAAACCATAGTATCTGCTCAACTTATTATTATAGGAGGCACAACTCAACAAAAAAGGCAGGGACAGTAAAACTATCCTTGCCTTTGAAGAAAATTTTTTATTACTTAGAAAATACTGCATGCAATAATTGAAATAAATAACTTAATTCTTAACGTATTTAGCAATTTTTTTATCGCCAATCCAAACTACTTCATTGGTTTCTATATTGGTGAGTTCTAAATTTACAAGATAAGTAACTGTTTTCTTGCGTTTAAATGCGTCTACAATTGAATTAATAGAGCCTTGTAAAATATAGTCAGCACCCTTTTCTAATCCAAACTTTTTAATAGAACTCTGGGAAGCATTGGTTTGCTGATCGGCTTTTTCTGCGCGCATTTCTTCTCTTTTTTTACCGCTTTGTACCAAGCCAACTTTATCGGTTTGAACAAAAGAACGTTCCAGATCATTCATGAAAGTTTCTGCTTCAATATGTTCGTGACTTTTGTTGGTAATCATACCGACAATAACCACTGGTTTTTTTGTTTTAGAACTGAGGTGATTAGAGAGCCATTTCTCACCAAGAATCTGGTCTCTGAGTTCTTGGGCGGTGATTCTACTATCGGTGGCATTCCAACTACCGCTGATATCAATCTCTTCAGAAGGGTCAATTCGAGTTACTTTGCGTTGAGCGCAGGAAACAGAAAATAAAATAAAAGCAATAAGTGATAAGCGTAAAGTAAAATGCATAATAAGTATTTAGTGTGTTTATAATTAGAAAGAAAAAAACCAGTTACCCGTTCTAAAGCCAATACTTGGAAAGAAAGGATTGAAACGATTTCTACGATTAAAATTATTATAGGAATTCCATCCGTTATTAAAACCCCAACGGTTGTTAAAGCCGAATCCATTATTAGGCCCCCAGCCATTATTGAAACTAAAATCACTATTATGTCCCCATCCATTATTGAAACCTATTCCATTGTTGAAGCCCCAATTATTATTAAAGCCCCAATTAGCGCGACGCGCCTGCCTGCGATTGTTTCTGTTTTCTAACTTATCGGCATACCAATCGTAAGCTTTATAAGTATCTTGAACGGTAATATTGCTGTTCAAGAGAAGGCTGTCTCTAAAACGGGTGTACTTATCTTGGCTCATTTTATAATCAGGATTCTGATCAGGTAAAAGGCCATTAGATTGAGCGCGGCCACTGAAAGTAATCAGGGCAGAGAGCAGGAAGAAGAGGTAAGGTTTCATATGATTTATTTTATTGTGTTAAGCCATAGAATTCAGAAATCAACAAATGGTAATTAACAAATTCTTTTATGGCTCATTTTATAAAAGATTCCTAGTAAACCTATACAAATCTAATACCAGAAATTAAAAGAGGGAAGAACGAATTATTTCCGTTTAAAAATCGGGACAGTACTGCATGGTTCTCCGTACATAATACTTTTGGCAAAAGGGTGTAAGATGCTGGTTATTTTAATATAAGCTGATTCTGGAACGGGGCGTTCGCCACAACCCTTAACCACAACACGCTTATCGGTATAATTGGCACCTTGAATGGAAGCAATATTTTGTAGTAAAAGCTGTTCAAGTAATTGTTTTTCAGTGCCGAAAAAAACGGACTTTGCAATGGGAGTAAGGTAGACAGCTACCAACATATTGGCCCACATGGGAATAATAGCATCAACAGAACAAGTAATGGCAACATGAGAATTTTTGTATTGTTCCCAATCAGTAGCTAATAAAGCAGTCCTAAAATCTTTCTCCTTTAAAATAAGTTCCATGAACAAATAAGACTTAAGATCGAATTGTAGGATGGTATCAGTGGGGAAAAAGGTTTCAAGGTCTAGGCTAATAATGCCACTTTCTGCTACTTTATTTATTAAGGGTTCCATAATAGGATGTAAAGTTAAATGAAGTAAGTAAGACTAGGTTTTCGAGAGGCGCAAAAAAAACCCGTCCTTATTTTAAAGAACGGGTTCAGAAAGGTGAAAGTGTTATTATTAATAAAAACTAGCGCGCAAATCTTTGATAATCGCTGCTTTTCTAAGTGCTTCAATACTTCTGTAAGTCCCCATTTTACGGGTTTGAATCAGTCCTTGTTTAATGGTTTCCGCCATAGCATCGCTTTGTTTGGCTGCAATTGATTCACCTTTGATAGCAAAAACTCCTGTATTACCAGCAATAGGCGCACTTGTTTTGCCCTGTAAAACTTTATTAAAAGCAGCCCCAACAACTTTGGGTTCATTGCCAATTCCAGCAATAAAAGAGGCGGCGAAAGCAAGGCTATCAGCACGCATAATAGGGGTACTGGTTAACTTAGCCATTTCTTCTAAGGAAGAACCTTTTAGTTTGGTGTCGATAATGATTTTTGCTTTTTTCTCATTTCTAATAATACCTTCAACTATCGGTCTAGCTTCATTAGCGCTCATTAAACCAGGTTTATTAACGGCGGTAATTACTGCTACAATGTATTGATCGCCCACTTCGGTAGGATCAGAAACATCACCTGCATTCTTTTCATAAACCCATTTAACAAGGCTACGGGTAGCAGCAAGGGTTCCAATGGTGAAATCATTCTCTTTAATTTCAGAAGCAGTTAAAATGGGCTTGCTTACTTTCAAGGCATTTTCATTGAATGATTTTAGGTTTTTAGCAACCGCAACAAACTGAGCAGCCGCAGTACTAGCTTCGTTGATGGTTTCATTGCTAGAAATAATGGGCTTAGCAAGATAAGCCAACTTGTAAGCAGGTGCAGATTTTTTCTGACCTAGAATTTCAACATAATGATAACCATAGTCAGTTTTGACTACAGTTTTACTACCAACAGAATTATCAAAAACAAAATCGTTGAAAGGGATTACCATCTGACCTTGGGGGAAATAATCGTAAACACCACCTTTGTCTTTGCTACCAGGATCATCAGAATATTTAGCAGCAAGAGCGGCAAAATCAGCACCTAATTTAATGGCAGAAGCAATACTATCAGCAAGATTTTTACCAGTAGAGTCTAAACGAATTTGCTGGCCATTTTGCGGGTTAGAGGTAGCAATTAAAATGTGACGGACAGTAACACTATCGGGCCAGTTTTTGATACCCACCATTTTGGCAATAACATAACTATTACCATCAATATAAGGACCATATAGGCCGCCAACTGGGAGTCGAGTTAACGAATCTTTAAAAGTCATTTGAATTCTTGAAGACCCGAAATAGCTGTTGTAAAAAGGTAACTCACTACCTACTTTACCAATAAAAGCTGCGGCATCAGGAGCAGCGGCAAAATCAGCACGAAGATTATTAACTTGGTCAAAAGTAGCGCTGGAATCTCCTTTACTTGGAGAAGCACTAAAGGAAATATAACCAATAGCGCGAGTTTCATCTGTCTTCTCAAATTCACCAGCGTGTTTGTTAACATACTTATTAATATCATCATCAGAAACCTTGGTTAGAGAGTCGGTAATAGACATATAAGGATGATAAATATAGGATATAGAGGCAATGGCATTATTATCGGCCATTTGTTTATCAACCATCCATTTTGGAATATAAACGGATTGAATCAGCATATTCTGGTATTTATTACGCAGGCTGTTTTGAATAGTTGGTTCAATATAACCAGATTTAATCATTTTAATCTGTTCAGCATTTTTACTTTTTTTGATCTGGGCAAAAGCTCTTTTGGCATCATCCACTTTAAACTCACCAGTTTTAGGATCGGTAAATTCTTGGCGAAGCGGAGAATTCTGACCGAATAGAATATCGTTTAGTTCTTTATCAGAAACTACTAGACCTAATTTTTTAAACTCTTGGTTAAGAACAGCGGCTTCCACTTCTTGGTTCCAAACGGAGCCAATTAACTGTTCGCGGTTGGCACCTTGACCGCGGTACATATTTTCTTGCATTTTAAGTTTATCTTCAAACTCACCTCTTTCAATGGCAACACCATTAACTTTGGTAATTACAGAAGAGTTTGAAAACACAGAACCACGACGGCCAGCACCATCTTGAAGAATAAAAGCAATTAAGGCGATACAAATAATAACGAAGATGATCCAAGTGCCTTTGTCGCGAATACTTTGAATAACAGACATAATATATATGGTTAAATGAACCCGTGTATTGAACGGGGAGCAAAAATAAGGGAAAAAAGGCTGATTTAAATATCCACATCTTACTGTTGGTAAAGGCAGAAAACGGTGGAGAAAAAGGCTTTTGGTGAAGAAAAACGTGGGAAACAAAAGAATAAAAAGGGCCTAAAATGCCTAAAATGGGTATGGGGTGTAAAAAAGGCACAAACTCCCCTGTGTTTGTTAACAGTGGAATAAAAGTGGATACTGCATGAAATGGTAAAAGCAAAATTGTATACAGTAATGTGGATTAACTACTAAGAAGAAAGCTTTATACGATAAATAGGTGTGAATATAAAAGTGGATAATGGTGGATAAACCAACAGTCGTTAACTTTGCATATTGTGGGTAAGTAAGTTTTCCCGATATACACACCCGTAATAGTAGTAGTTGATTTTATTAAAATGTATTATTAAATATTATTACCGAGGATATGCACATTACAGAAACGCAGTTAGCGGAAAAAGGATTTTTAGATTTGGAGATTGATCCGGAATTGGATCTCTTTGCAGAGATAGAAAAATTAAAGAAAGAAAAAAATGCCATACTGCTTGCACACTACTACCAAGAAAATGATATACAGGATGTGGCCGATTATATTGGCGATAGTTTGGGATTGGCAGAGAAGGCAAGACAGACGGATGCAGACATGATTGTATTTGCTGGAGTACATTTTATGGCAGAAACTGCTAAAATTTTAAACCCATCAAAAAAAGTAATATTACCCGATTTAAAAGCAGGATGTTCGTTGGCAGACAGTGCACCAGCGCCACTTTTTAAAGCATTTAAAGAAAAACATTCCGATCATATTGTTATTTCGTATATCAACTGTACGGCAGAAATAAAAGCCTTAAGCGATATTATTTGTACCAGTGGAAATGCAGAAAAAATTATTGAAAGTGTACCTAAAGATCAGCCCATCATATTTGCGCCAGATAAAAATTTGGGCGCATTTTTAAATAAAAAAACGGGTAGAGAAATGTTATTGTGGAATGGTGCCTGTATGGTACATGAAATATTCAGTCTCGAAAAAATAACCAAATTAAAGATAAGGCATCCACAAGCCAAACTGATAGCACATCCTGAATGTGAGGAAGCTATATTGAATAGAGCAGATTATATTGGCAGTACCATGCAATTATTAAAGTACACACAAACAGATTCAGCACAACAATATATAGTAGCAACTGAAACAGGCATATTGCACCAGATGCAGCTTACAGCCCCACAAAAGACCTTTATACCAGCCCCACCAGATAATAACTGTGCTTGCAACGACTGCCCCCATATGAAGCTGAATACCCTAGAAAAGATATACTTGTGCATGAAGTATGAAATGCCAGAAATAAAGATGGACGAAGCATTGCGATTAAAAGCATTGATCCCCATGCAACGCATGATGGATATCAGCAGAGCAGCGGGATTGATAGGGGGGTAGTGTATTTTTATTTGCTTTTAATAGGTAAGTGAGTAAAGTGTCTGAATTAGAAAGCAAGCTCACCGTTTGCGATAAAATAGAATAAACCATTAGCTAAAGTTTGCAACAGGCAGAAACGTTGTGGCAGAGTATACTAAAAAAAGCCTTTGAGGGGAAGCCAGTCTAAAATCACTTTATAATTATTTTTTTTGATTAAAATATTAATTTTAACAACTTTATAGTTGTTTTTACATAAATAAATTTACCTTTGCAGCTCCAAACTAATGTATGACCACAAAATCAGCAGTAGCAGCTATTTTAAAAGACTTTAAGGAAAAGATGAGGTTTTGGGATGTGCTTTTTAGGGATGAGAGAGGCAAAAACGCACAAACCCTAATAGATTTAGAACTTCGCCCCATTGAACGAAAAACCATACTAGAAGCACTCGAAACTAAAGACTATAGCGAAGGTCCACTTGAAGAAATATTATACGGAGGTACTGATATGTGGGTATTTGGTAAAACCATTAAGAAAAAGGAAGTGTACATTAAAATTACAATGGGTGCAATGAATAGTGGTGTAATTTGTATTTCCTTACATTTGGCACAACACAAAATGAACTACCCTTTAAAATAATTGAATATGAAAAGTCCAATCACAGGTGCAGCAATGAAATTGAGCAAAGAACGCAGGTCAATGGATTTTAGAAAGGAAACATTTGAAATTGTTTTTCATTATTACAAATGCGAGGATAGCGAAGAACAATTTACCACCACATCAATGGATGAAGTGAATATGAATCAGGTATATAACCAATACCGTGATAGATTCAATATTCCTTTTCCTGATGAAATCATTAGAATTAGAGAAAAGTA
This sequence comes from Sphingobacteriia bacterium, assembly GCA_031369485.1. Taxonomy (GTDB): domain Bacteria; phylum Bacteroidota; class Bacteroidia; order Chitinophagales; family Chitinophagaceae; genus Sediminibacterium. Next base: position 67,357 of record JANMOT010000066.1, on the reverse strand, counting down.
CGGATTGCCAGCAGCAAAGATGTCGGAGATTTTTGGGTTTGGTATAAACAGTTACCGTCAATACGAAGCAGGTGAAATGCCCAGCATTGCCAATGCTAAATTGATACAAATGGTAGAAGACCCAAAAAAATTTATTGATATGGTGGAATTGTGCGGAACATTGGATGAAAAAGTGAAAACAAAATACATTCAGAAAGCTCAATTATTGGTGGAGGAAAGAAAGCGAAATATTTTCAATCTTAATTTCAAGGAATATTTATTAGGCAATCACTTGGCTGATATATACTCAGGTTACCGAAATCCCAATTTTGAAAAGTTTACTGAAATGGTGGTATATTTTTCGGAACAGATTCAACCGTTTAAAACCAAAATGAATAAGCTGTTATTTTATGCCGATTTTTTAATGTTCAAACAAAGTTGTTTTTCAATAAGCGGTGTTCGTTACAAAGCAATTGATATGGGACCTGTACCAAATAATTTTCAAAGCATATTTGAATATTTAGCCAACAAAGATGAAATAGATATTTTCACAACAGAATTTCCACAAGGCTATACAGGCGAACAATTAAAAGCAAGAAAAGACAGACCATTTAACGCTGAATTATTTTCAGAAAATGAATTAAGCGTTTTAGAAAAAGTAGCAACCGTATTCAAACCAACAAGCACAAATAATATAATAGCCTTAAGTCATTTAAAAAAAGCTTGGAAGAAAAACGAAAAAGATAGAAGCATAATCAGTTATGAATATGCTTTTGAATTAAATCTGATTTAAAATGATAATTTACAGATCCCGATGTATTGGCTGAAAATATTATTGAAAACTTAGAAGCAGGATTGGCAAATTTTAGAGAAATTGTATTAAGTCTAAACATAAAATAAGTATGAATCATTGTTCAAGTAATTATTTTGAATAATTGAATTCCACTCAATAGTAAATGAAAAAAGGAAATCCAGATATAATACTCGCTGCATATTATGCAGAAATAGATACACTTAATACGCTAATTATGTCAACAGATGATCTTGATTTTGAATTGGACCTTGGAGATAGATATCCCTATCAAAAAGGTAATATAATGAAGCTTTCTGTCTTTCATATTCTTGAAATGAACCTGCAAGCTTGGCTGAATATAAAAAATTTAACGGAACTTAAAAACGAAAAAAATATTAATCCCAAAGCCTTTTATGAAAAAACACTTGATTGTGTTATTATTTTAGCAAAACGCTTTCCTAATTATAAAATTACAACTATAGAATATCAAAAATACATTCAACTGATTTATGAATTGGATGAATTAAATCATTGGATTAATGATGAAACAATGCGGGAATACGAATTGGAAGGCTATAGAAGAATTGATTTAGAACTGATTAATGCAGGAATGAGCCGAAATGAAAAAATAATGATCACATTATTAGAGCAGGGCGCAAACCCAATGATAGATCCTTTTGATAAGACTGAAGTATCAGCATTAATTGAAAGTTTAACGGTAGCTGATAGTTTTTATTTTATAGATTTAAGTTATACCCATTTGTACAAAATAAAAAGTTTGGATACGGTTGATAAAAGAAAACCAATAGATTTACTAAAAAACTTATATGGTTGTGCAAGCTCGTCAAGAATGCTGAATATAATTGAGGAATACACAATACAGACATACAATTAGAAAGTTAAAGCATCCAATAAAAACCAAAGAATGAAACCCTATTTAGTAATTTTCTTATGCTTCTTTTCAAAATTCAGCTTATCGCAATCGGTTGAACAATATTTTGAGTCGATTAGAAACAATGAAGCTGCTTTAACTGCCTTTTTTTCTCAAATGCCCAAAGGTGGTGACCTCCACCATCATTATGGTGGCGCAATTTACGCAGAGCCTTTATTACAAGAGGCTATTGAGAAAAACTTTTACATCAACATCGAAACCATGAAGGTTGTTAAAGAAAAACCTTCAATCGGGAAATGGCAACGCTTTTCTTCTATTAAAAATACCAGTGATTTTGGTAGCATTAAACAAAAGATTCTACAAAAATGGTCTGTGAAAGACTATAATAATGTGGACTACCCGTCTGATAAACTATTCTTTGAAAGCTTCGATAAATTTTGGCCTGCTGCAAAAAATAATTTCCCACAAGGGTTGGTTGAATTAAAGAATAGAGCTTTAAAAGAAAATATTAGCTATATAGAAACACAGCTTACTACCATTCCTTGCGACCTAAAGTTGCAAGAACTGAAAAAATATAATTCATTGCTTAGGAATGCTAATACGCTTAAGGATGAAAAAGCAATATTCACTTTTTTGGATACTATTTACAATCATTTGATTAAAAAGAAAATCTCAACATTCGCTAAATCTTTCAATATCAACTTTGTTGAAAAACTTCACACCGAGCTGGTAATAGATGATTCCAGCTTCACCATGAGATATCAAAATTTTGTACTGAGATTCATGGAACCAGTAGATCTTTTTCAAAGTCTAGTACTCTCATTTATCTCAGCAGATACTAGTCCATTTATTGTTGGTGTTAATATTGTATCACCTGAAGACGGGGAAATTTCCTTACAAGATTATTGGCTTCACATGCTGATGTTCAAGTATTGTAACAATAAATTTCCAAATGTTAAATATTCATTACACGCAGGAGAATTAACGTTGGGGCTGGTTCGGCCTGAGGAATTAAGTTGGCATATTAACTCAGCTATTTATACTGCAAAAGCCAATCGTATTGGTCACGGTGTTGATATTGCTTATGAAGACAGTAGTTATAAGTTACTCCGATATATGGCTAAAAATAAAATTCCTGTAGAGATAAATTTAGCCAGCAATGAATTCATTTTAAAAATAAAAGAGAATAGACATCCCATTTTACTTTACAAAGAATTTGGCGTTCCAATAGTGATTAGTTCAGATGATCCAGGTGTGTTGAGAACAAATATGATTGAACAATATGTGCTTCTTGCAAAACGGTATAAAACATTCTCTTATGCTGACATTAAAAAAATTATATTTAATAGTATTGAATACAGTTTTATTGAAGAGCCTTTCTTAAAAGCCACACTTTTAAAAAATCTCAATCAGCAAATTATACAATTCGAATCTATATTCGGTAATAATAAATAGAGAAGATTTCTAAAATGACTGAAATAAAATATTTAAGTATAATTAAATGCTAAAGTTTAGTTTAATAATTTACTTATTTTGGAATCGAAGTATCGCGATCCGATAAAATACAGTCACAGAATTATCATAGTTTATCCTTTTACATTTTTGTGACTTTTTTTTAAAGTTCAAATGGAAATATTTGCAGCATGAAGAAAATAATGCTTGCAATATATTTTATGGGGTTTGTAATTTATTTACACGCTCAAGAAAAAGACAGCGTAAAAATACTAGATGAAGTAGTAGTAACAGGCCAGTATTCACCACAGTCGCTAAAAAAATCTGTCTACAATGTACGCACCATTAATCGCCAACAAATACTAATGCGTGGCGCGAATGATTTAGTTGGTGTACTGAATAATCAACTGGGTATAAGATTTTCAACAGATTATACATTGGGTGAAACTGATATTAGTATCATGGGCATGAATGGTCAGAATGTAAAAATATTACTAGATGGAATTCCATTGATAGATAGGGGTAGTACCAAACAAAGCCTTACCCAAATTGATATAAATAATATAGAACGAATAGAAATAGTAGAAGGTCCCATGAGTGTTATATACGGAACGGATGCTTTAGCAGGTGTGATTAATATCATCACCAAAAAAAATACAACTGTTAATAATATACTAAGTATTCATGCACGAATTCAAGAGGAATCAATGGGAAAAAGATATAGCCCATTCGCCAATGCCGGTATTCACAATGAAAATATTGGTGTTAACTGGAAGCAAAATAAATGGAATGCAGATGCGTCTATTACAAGAAATTTTTTTGGAGGATTTTCTGAAAACCCAATAGCCAGTCGAGTAGAAGTGTCTAAACCCAAAGCGCAATATTTATTTTCTGGTACAACAGGGTTTAAAACCGAAAAAATAAATACTTGGTACAGATTAGATGCATTGCAAGAGCAAATTTTCGCAGCAGGTAGAGTCAACTCGAATAATAATCGTGCAAAAGACCAATATTATATTACCAACCGATTCACGCACCAGTTGCAAAGCGATTGGATCATTCATAAAAAATTGCATTTAAATGCATCGGCATCTTTTCAAGATTACGCGCGTAAAACGGAAACTTTTATAAGAGATTTCACCAATGGATTAAAAATACCAAGTAGTGGAACTGGTGAATGGGATATTACGACTTTTAAAACAATTTTTTTTAGAAATACTTTGCAATGGTTTATTACAGAAAAGTTTAAGTTACAACCTGGTTTTGAGATAAAATCGGATAAAACAAGTGGACAAAGGCTTTCTGGTTCACCAATAATGAATGATTATTCACTCTTTGCTTCTGCAGAAATAAAGCCAGTAAAGGCAATACAGATTAGACCGGGCATTCGAGTAAGTAAAAACAATATATATTCTAACCCGCCTGCCGTATATTCTCTTAATACTAAATTTTCTGTTCATAAAAAATTAGACATTAGAATATCTTATGCTCGTGGATATAGGGCTCCTATTTTACGAGAACTATATTTTTATTTTTTTGATGCCAACCACAGCATCATGGGAAATCCGAATTTAAAAGCAGAATTATCTGATAGTTATATTGGTACGGTAAACTGGCAGATAAAAAATACCGATCAACAGAAAATGAGTAGCTCATTCTCTTTTTTTTACAATAAATTCAACAACCGAATTGCATTGGCAATGGGCACAGAAAATATTTATACTTATATTAATATAGATCAATATAAAACAACAGGTGCAACACTTGAAAATAGTTTTATAAATAAAAATCTTACAGCCTCATTGGGTCTTTCATATATAGGACGATATAATTATTATTCCGATGATGCAAATTATAAGGCATTAGAGCTACCAGCATTTGTATGGTCGACTGAAATCAACAGTAATATTATTTATCGAATTCCAGTAATAAAAGCACAAGTCGGAATATTTTATAAATACACTGGAGCCATGCCAGCTTATCAAACAAGTTTAAACCTAATGACGGCACAAACAGAAGTCAACCTTACTAAAATGAGTGGCTATCATTGGGCAGATATTAATTTATCTAAAACAATTCCCAAATACTTTACAATACAAGCGGGTGTTAAGAATATTTTTGATGTGATGCGTGTAAATAATACCACTTCAACGGGGCGCGCGCACAGTACAGGTGGTCCTATATTAACAGGATTTGGGAGATCGTTTTTTATTGGGCTTCAGTTTGAATGGAGCCGATCATAATTGTCAATAATAGTTTAATCAATAAAACAGAAACAGATGAAAAGAACATTAACTTATGTAGTACTGATTGCAATAGCTGCAACTATACTAGCGTCGTGTAAAAAGAATGAAATAACCCCCTTAATTGCCTCAAAAACGGCAGAAACTTTAGTGTTAAATAAAGGATTTATTGGAAATGGGCAGGACAATATTGTATATATGGATTTAAGTGCTGGATCAACTTCTAGCTTAAACAGATCGTCTTGGGATCTTGGTTTTTATGCTGGAGGCTTTTTCAGGGTTATTATTAACAATACCAATCAATCAAAAGCGGTAATGTTAAATACAACAGATTTGGCTTCCGTTACATCGGCTGATATTGTAGATATAGAAAAGGGCTTGACAGGATTTTCTTATTCGGCAAATGAATTTAAGTATATTGATGACATAAACGGCAGTATTGATAGAACTGTTATAAAAGGCGTTTCAAGTATAGAGTTCGATAACTATGTTTTTATTATTAAAAGAGGAGGTGGAGCAGATAAGCGACCCTTGGTTAAGGGAAGGGTTATTAGAAATCAAAACGGTGGTTATTTATTAGAATATGGTGGTATTGAACAGACTACTGCATTTAAGAAACTGAATATTCCTAAAGATCCTGCGTACAATTTTATATTGGTATCATTAGAAGATTGTGCAATTGTAAAAGGAGAACCGAAAACTGCTGAATGGGATTTGAATTGGGGCTATGCCATGTACCAAGCTAAAGTTGGATCAGGTATGATACCGTATGGTTTTTTAGATATGATCTCAATAAATAGTCTCGGTGGTGTTGAAGCATATGAAAAAATATATACAACAGAAGATGAGCGAAATCAAGCATATACAGCTTATAATAAGGATAGTGTAACCACATCGGCTAAATTATTCAGCGATGATAAATGGGTAATAGGCAGTAACTGGAGAAGTACTATGCCTCCTACTGGTGTAAAAACCGATCGGTTTTATATTATTAAAGACAAGGCAGATAATTACTATAAAATTAAATTTATTTCAATGGGGGTAAATGATGGTGGTGATAGAGGTAAACCTGTAATTGAGTACAAACTGATTCAATAAAAAATAAAGAGGCTGTCCACCTAAAGTGTGACAGCCTCTTTTAAATTAATTACAATACCATTTAGTTTAGATATCCTATTATTTTAAAGCTGTATTTTCATTTACAGATACAAATTTTTCAATGATTATCTTAGCTTGTATTCCAGCTTCTTCCAAAGAGATGGATTTGCTATTCCATTGGTTAAATATATTGGTAAAATATTCGTCCAATCTTTTGTTCTCGAACTTGCTTTTTAAAATAATGGTAGATTGTGCTTTAATTACTTCTTCCCAACGAATTCTGATATTATTCCAGAAAGCACCATTTTTTTCCCACCATATTTTGGCGGCTAAACAGTTATTATCATTTGTTTTAGTATAGGCATTCATTCCTTTTTCTTGCGCAATAGTTTTTTCCTTACCATTTACTATAGCTATCTTATCATTATCCTGTTCGTGCATCCAACCATTATCGGAAACTGCAATATGGTTGCCTCTTTTTAAAATTTGATAATCGCTGCGGGTGGTGTATTCTCTTCTTGGTAAGGGAGCATTGGTAGTATTTTCCCAATAATTTGTTTCTTTGGTGTTGATCCATGCACTGGTACCTTGGTAACGAGGAGCGTCATCTACTTCCCAAACGGTTTGAGTCCACTTATTTTTTGAATCAGACGCAGCAATAGGTTGTTTAGTCCACTGTTTATTTCCTTGATAAACCAACCAATCAGTGGCTTGGTATTCCCAATCTTCGCGCCAATGTTTTACTATAAAACTATCATTTACAATAAGCAAGTGTTGAAGAACAATTTTATTATTGCTGTTGGCAACTGGCAAAACCAGTTCGGTACCCTTGCTGTGTTCTCGTTTGTGAAAAGGGTAAGCCGTGTCGGGCGAAAAGGTTTCAACATATTTAAAATCTACCTCAAAACAGCCACATAATTTGGCAATATTATCTTTACCTACTTTTAATTGTGAGAAGCCATTGAAAGAAATCAATAATAGAACGACTGCAAGTACCATTTTTTTCATAATCATCATTTTTTACATTTAGATGACAAAAGAACTACAGAAGCTTCGGTAAAACAGTAGCAATCGGGAAATACAATTACGCAAAACGGAAAAGCTATCTATTATTTCTGGCATAAAAAATGCATAGTTCAACTAAACCCAAGCATTTATGAAAAAAATACTAACTGTAATACTGTTAATGGCCATCTTTATTGGTTGCAAAAAAAGTACGGTTATTGCGCCAGAAAATCCTATAATAAATCCTCCAGTAGATCCTGGATCAGCTTCGCAAATTTGTACAGCCCCAGAATTAATAAATATGACTGGTGCTTCAAATTGGGGTAATGGTACTGCCGCTAGTTGTACGCAAGCAAGTTTACAATTGCTGATTGATGCTGGCGGAAAAATAAAATTCAATGGAGGAACTTCACCTTTTACTCTAATACTTACTTCAACATTAATTGTTCCTTCTAATAAAGAAGTGATGATTGATGGAGGCAATTTACTCACTATTAGTGGCAATAACTTGGTTAGAATATTTGACAAGCAGGCGCCTGCCAATCAAAATCAAGGCAGTTTATTTGCGGTTCAAAACATGAAACTTATAAATGGAAATGCAAACAATGAATTAGGTGGTGCGGCTATTTTGGGCAGGTACTTTGGTAGTTTAAAAGTAATAAATGTTGTGTTTGATAACAATCGCAGTCAACTTTCAAACCCAGATGCATGTGGTGCCGTGCAGACGGGTGGATATAAAGAAGCCATATTTGCCAATTGTGTATTTGCCAATAATAAAGCTGCAAATGGAGCAGCGGTAGGCACTATTGGAAGCTCACAAATATTTATCAACTGCAAATTTGAAAACAATGAAGCCACCGGCACAGGCGGTACTTTTGATAAAGGCGGGTCTGGCGGAGCCATATATGTAGATGGTGTTGATCAGAATGGAGTAAATAATACTTTAAGCCTATGTGGATGCGAGTTTATTAACAACAAAGCAAAATACCAAGCAGGTGCATTGAATGTGATTTTTTATGCAGGAAAAAACAGTTCCCTTAGTATTGATAAATGTTCATTTGAAGGAAATATATGTGAACCAGATAAGGGCGGTGCATGCTATTTTATGAATGGCAGTTTGAAACTAACGAATTCTACATTTGCCAATAATACAAGCTCCAGTATTGGCGGCGCATTATGGGCTAATAATTACAACGCAAATATCAGCAACTGTACGTTTAATGGCAATAGTGCAGTAAAAGGCAATGATGGATTAGGTGGTGCAATTGCATTTGATGGTAGTGGCAATAATAAAACCGCAACAATTACCAATTGTACTTTCGCAGAAAACAGGGCAGGAAATTTTGCCAGTGCTATTTTTAATGGAGGCGAATTAACGATCACGAATAATCTCTTTTATAAAAACAAAGTAGGTATAGGCAATCAAAGTAATGCGGATGCTGGTGCAGTAATTAATAAACAGTCTAATTTAATTATAAATGCGGGCAATATGCAATTTCCCAAACAATATACCAGTCAGTTTGGTACGGCCGATGAGCATTGGATTACATCAGCAGTGTTAACCACAGATGCATTGCTACAAACATTGTTAAACAATGAGGGGCCTACAAAAACAATGGCTTTGCCAGGAAATAGTCCCGCTAAAGATCAAGGAACAGCAATAGGCGTTCCAACAACTGATCAAAGAGGTAAGCCAAGAAAGGGCAATGTAGATATTGGTGCATTTGAAGTACAATAAGCTATTCTAAACAACTAATTCAAAAGAATTATTTTCTTTAGTATAGCTTCTTTATCTTGAAGAATATTTTTATTCTTATGAAGAAGGCAATACTTTATATTTTAGCCATTACCAATATGGTATTAGCAACCGCCCAGCCTACTCAGAAACCACCTTTACACGGTAAAAATTGGATGGCAATTACGGGCAAGCCCTTGGCTGCAACAGCTGGTGCGATTGTATTTCAGCAAGGTGGTAATGCAGTAGATGCCGCTTGTGCTATGCTGGCCGCCACCTGTACAATGTGGGATGTACTTAGTTGGGGTGGAGAAACGCAAGCCATTATATACAATCCTAAAACCGGCAAAGTAATTGGCATCAATGCATTGGGCATGGCACCTACAGGAGCAACTCCTGAATTCTTCAAAACTAAGGGGTATCATTTCCCACCCGAATATGGACCACTTGCGGCTATTACTCCCGGAACTGTTGGCGGAATATGCCATATGATTGCTGAGTATGGAACGCTGTCGCTTAAACAAGTACTGGCACCTGCCATGCAATTGGCAGCAGGCTATCCTATTGATGCACAAACGGCTAATAGTATGGAGCGGGGCAAAGAAAGGATTAAAGAATGGCCCTATAGTAAAAAAGTTTTTCTAACTCATTTAGGAGAAAAAAGAGAAGCACCTGAAGTGGGTGAAATTTTTGTGCAACAAGATCTGCTGAATACATTAAACAAATTAGTAGAAGCAGAACAGCAAGCATTGAAAAACAAAAAAACGCGGAAACAAGCTATACAGGCAGCATGCGATCGTTTTTACAAGGGTGATATAGCAGACGAATTTGTGAGAGGAAGCAAAGAACAAGGTGGATTAATTACCAAAACAGATTTAGCCAATTGGAAGGTAAAAGAAGAAGAGCCCATGAAAATAAATTACAAGGGTATAGATGTGTATAAATTATCGCAGTGGACACAAGGCCCTTCTATGTTACAAGCATTGAATATATTGGAGCAGTACGATCTGAAAAAAATGGGTTACAATTCACCGCAATATATTAATACGGTTTACCAAAGCATGAGTCTCGCATTTGCTGATCGTGATTTTTATTATGGAGATCCTGCTTTTGCACCTACCCTTCAACCGATGAAAGGAATATTAAGTAAAGAATATGCCAAGCAACGCGCGAGTCTCATCAATCCAGAAAAAAACAATACCGTTATTTTTCCGGGCGACCCTTATTTTTTTGAAGGAAAAACAAATCCATATACTGATCTTTTAAAAAAATGGAATACGAATGGAGATAGTCTCGAAAATAGAAACTTTGTTCCAGCACATGATAGTACGGCTAGTGCAGCTTTAGTTCAACAGGATTATTTGGATCGGCTCTGGCGGGGCACTACCAGTGTAGAAGCGGCTGATAAAGAAGGTTGGGTAGTATCTATTACGCCCAGTGGTGGATGGTTGCCCGCCACTATTGCGGGTAATACGGGTATAGGAATGAGCCAGCGAATGCAAAGTTTTGTGTTAGATTCAACCATCAACCCTTTTAATATTGTAGCACCTGGAAAGCGACCAAGGGTGACCCTTACACCTTCAATGGCTTTGAAAGATGGAAAGCCCTATTTGTCGTTTGCGGTACAAGGGGGTGATACACAGGATCAAAATTTATTACAATTCTTTTTGAATATGGTAGAGTTTGGAATGACGGTGCAGCAAGCCACAGAAGCGGCGAATATAAATACCAATCAACTGTGGTTATCGTTGGGCGGCACTAAATTAAGTGATAGAAAACCGAGATTGGGCGACCTATTATTGTCGAATAAGACGCCAGAAACGACTCGGGAAGCATTGCGGAAAATGGGTTATAAGTTGAGTTTTGGAGATCGAACAAGCGGCCCCATAAATGCGATCTTCCTCGATCGCAAACACCATAGTATTTGGGGTGGATCGTCTAATAATGGAGAAGATTATGGCATTGGGTGGTAAAACACCCCCGTTAAAAAACATTGCAATTGAGTATAAATACGTGATTGGACTAAACTGGGAGTATATTATTTTTGGAGTAGGAAGCACAAACTAAATGAGTTAGTAAAAAATACTAAAAAAATTAGTGTTGATAATTAAAAATGATTAGTTTTACCACTCAATTAATTTTGACCCACTAAATAAAGCACCATGAGTAACGCAGAAAAATTGAAAGCCCTGAAGCTTACGATTGATAAAATTGACAAAGATTATGGAAAAGGCAGTGTAATGATGATGAATGAAAAATCTACTGCCCCGATGGAAGTAATTTCTACCGGATCAATAGGTTTAGATACCGCATTGGGAGTGGGTGGTTTGCCTAAGGGAAGAATTGTAGAAATATATGGGCCAGAATCTTCTGGTAAAACAACCATTGCTATTCATGTAATAGCGGAAGCCCAGAAAAAAGGTGGTATGTGTGCTATAATAGATGCAGAACACGCTTTTGATAGTGCTTATGCCAAAAAATTAGGGGTAGATGTAGATAATCTGCTTATTTCTCAACCTGATTATGGCGAGCAGGCATTAGAAATTGCAGACCGCTTAATACTCTCTGGTGCAATTGATGTAGTTGTAATTGATTCTGTAGCTGCATTGGTACCTAAAAGCGAATTGGAAGGTGAAATGGGCGATAGTAAAATGGGGCTTCATGCTCGCTTAATGAGTCAAGCTTTGCGGAAACTTACTGCTACCATTAATAAAACCAATACCATCTGTATATTCATCAACCAATTGCGTGAAAAGATCGGTGTAATGTTTGGTAATCCCGAGACCACCACTGGTGGTAATGCTTTGAAGTTTTATGCTTCTGTGCGGCTGGATATTAGAAGAATGACGCAGATAAAAGATGGTGATGCTGCAGTAGGAAATCGTGTTAAAGTAAAAGTGGTGAAAAATAAAGTAGCACCTCCTTTCAGGGCTGCTGAATTTGACCTTGTATTTGGTGAAGGCATCAGCAAAGTGGGGGAAATCATAGATATGGGAGTTGAATTGGGAATAGTACAGAAAAGCGGTAGCTGGTTCAGTTATGATACCAATAAATTGGGTCAAGGTAGGGATTCTGTAAAAACATTGCTGCATGACAATCCGGATCTCGCCAATGAAATTGAAGCAAAAATTAGGGCAAAACTGGTGATCGTCACAGATCCGCCAGCAGAAACCACAAAATAAAAATCTCTTTTAGATGGGTTAGTAAATCGCCCCGGCCTTTCTAGGCTGGGGCTTTTGTATTAAATTATTAAGAATCTATATACTATTACACCTATTTATTACGTTTTACAGGGAGTTTCTGGGTGTTTTCCTGTCATTTTCAGCTTGTTAATACAGTAGAACAGCCTAGAAATGATTAATTCATTCATGCAAATGAAGCCAAGGGTACCCACCATTTCCTACCTGAACAGCCAAGTTATAAGCTGTTGCCTACTCTTTTTGGTATTGAGTGTGGGCATGAATGCTTATGCACAAGGCATTGCTTATGATATTCGGCCATTCAAAAAAGAATCGATTTTTCGGAACGACGACAAAGTGGGGTATGACGTTAGGTTAAAAAATAATACCAAAGAAAAAATTAGGGGAAGTATTAAAGTCAAGGTAAAAAATTATAAAGGGGAAGAGACTTTTAACCAAGAGATGGGTTTTACCATGGATGCTAAAAGAGGTTTTGCCACAGACCTTAAATTGGAGAACGACAAAACAGTAGCTGGGTTTTATTTTATGCAGATAGTAGTTTCTGCCAATAATTATATAGATACATTGAATTTTGGCTATGGCATTGATCCAGAAAAAATTTATTCTAACGTAACTAGACCAGCAGATTTTGACCAGTTTTGGGATGATGCTCGGAAAGAGTTGATTAATATTGATCCGAAATTTAGAGTAACGCGACGAGGTGATCAAAGTACAAGAGAAGTAGATGTATTTCTGGTAGAGTTTCAATCACTGGAATACCAAACCATTAGGGGCTGGTTGTCTGTTCCCAAGAGAAAAGGCAAGTTTAATGTATTGTATGAGTTACCGGGATACTTACAAGATATGCGCCCTGATTCACTTAGAACCGATATGGCGGTATTACGGATAAATGTAAGGGGGCATGGAAATAGCAAAGACAATACCAATGCAGATTTCAATACCTACAATATCATCAACCTAAACGATAGAAATAAATATATATATCGAGCTGCGTATATGGATGCATTGCGGGGGCTAGATTTTATTTATCGACATGATTATTTAAAGCTCGATACCAAAAAAGTGATTGTAAAAGGAGCGGGTCAAGGAGCTGTATTAGCAGCAGTTGTGGCTTCAATGGATGCGCGACCGCAAGGATGCATCATGGAGCGACCGGTTTATGTTGATATGCGAACACTTTTCATGATGGCAGAATCACAAAAAATTAGTCCTTGGCCAGTATCAAATTTTCAGGCATATATAAGCAATCCACGCAATAGGTTAAATAAAGAGGGGTTGTTTAGAAATTGGGATTTTTTTGATCCTGTAAATTTTGCATCTGGAATTCGTTGCAGGGTACTATTTGGTCACAATCAAAAAAATACAGCTTGTCCGCCACAAGCTGCTATTGCATTGTACAATCAATTAAGAATAGACAATCGCGAATTGTATATGAGTGGTGATGATAAAGGAATGGATTATGTATATTATGGATTTGAAAATTTTTGGATTAAAAGAGTACTCTGATAAAAAATAAATAAAAGCTGATGAAAAAATTGATTTTGTTCGTGGTAATGGCATTGCTTACGGATGCAGCAATGGCCGGATTTCCAATTGGTAAGGGTAAATACTTAGTGGTACCTTCTTACAATTTGTACACTGCCAAAGGTTATTGGGATAAGGATGGCAACTATACAAATTTTGCTAATAACGGTAGGTTTGCATCGCATTATTTTGGATTGTATGGTGGATTGGGTATTGGAGAAAAACTAGATTTTGTAGGTAATATCTCATATATAATTCAACGCAAACAAGAACCCAACTTAATAGAACAAAATGCGAGTCTCGGAGATGCAACACTGGGATTATCTTATTTATTAAACAGCTTTGATTATTATAGGTTTTTAACAGTTACGGGTTCTTTAATTATTCCGTTGTACCAAAACAATGCGGCTAAAACACCTTATACGGGGTTTCAGCAAGTGGGTGGTGAAATTAAATTTGGTTTTTCTGGAACCAATAGAGAGCGATTGTCAAATACTTATTTTGATGTGAATGCTGGATTAAGACAATATTTTAGTCCCGATGGCCCAACACAACTTTTTGCAGATGCGCTGTTTGGGGTGCCCTTAGATGAGGATAATAAGTTTACTTTTTCTATGTCGGGTAACAAATCTACCAGTACACAAAATGCATTCAATCCGAATAATCTTTTTTTAAACAGGGCTTTTTCTTATTTTAGATTAACAGTGGGATATGGAAGAAAAGTAAGTCAGCACTATCAGATATTTGTTTCGATGTTTACAGATGTAAGTGGAAGAAATACAGGTAAGGGCGGTGGCGGATCCATTTCACTTGTAGGAGAATTATAAAATATAAAATAAATATGAAGTCAAACCTCTATATACCAGCACTTACAGGCGTTAGGGCAATTGCAGCTTTTCTTGTTTTCTTTCATCATTTTAATCAGGCAGCATTTCCATATCCATTGTTTAGGATACTGAATGAATTTCATATGGGCGTTACTTTATTTTTTGTACTCAGTGGTTTTTTAATTTGTTTACGCTACTATGATAATTATGAAATAAGTGGAAAGTGGTTTCGTAAATATATTAAAAACAGGATCGCTAGAATTTATCCAATGTACTTGATTCTTACATTGGCAACCTTTCTATTTGCTTGGATAACAAACGATACGGGCATTTATAATAATTTCACTTCACCGATCATATTGCTTTTTTTAAATGTATTTTTTATAAGGGGATTTTTTGATGATCTAAAGTTTACGGGTATCAGTCAAGGATGGACACTAACCATAGAAGAAACATTTTATTTCTTAGCACCCTTCTTTTTTCTGAGAATAAAAAAGAATAGTAAGGCCATTTTTTATCTTCCTTTTTTATTATTGAGTTTGGGTATGGTATTGGTAATGGTATTTGGAAATATTTCATTTTATGGATTTTTTGGGAATTTTAAGTTTATGTTTCTCTATACTTTTTTAGGTAGGTGTATAGAATTTTTTATAGGAATGGGATTGGCATTGATTGTATTAAAAAAAGACGATACAATCAGCTCAAAACCGTTGTTCACCTATTTAGGTTTGGCTGGAATGATAGGCGCAGTATATATTATGTGTGTTCAACCATTAGATGAAAAACACCCATTTGGATTGTACCAACCACTTGGTATTTTCTCAAATAATATAATACTACCAATAGGAGTAGCACTATTTTTTTATGGATTGATTAAAGAAAAATCGTTCATTAGATATTGGTTGTCAACTTCATGGATGCAATTATTGGGTAAGAGTTCTTATATCTTCTATTTAATACATATTGGATTTATAGCAAAATTGACGACAAGTTTTAGTGAAAAAACCACCGATGCTTTTTATGCCTGGCTAGAAGCGAAAGAGTATTGGTGGCTTTCTGAGCATATTAATTATACAGTGGTATTATTGGGCATGGTTTTTATCATACTTAATATTGTTTCAATTATACTTTATAAATGTATAGAAGATCCACTGAATCTTTATATCAGAAAATCGGCATTACTCACTGGTAAATCCAGCAAAAGCAATTAATTGATTATGAAAAAAATACAGATAATCATACCGCGCATATTGGGTTTAGTCTGTTTTTTATTTTGTGTATCACCAGCTTTTGCATTTCAAAAGAAAGAAGCCCCCACTGGTGTTGAAATTATATTGGAGACACCCAATAAAAGATCAGAATTTAATGCTCGTAATCCTGTTCGTTATAAAATTACGCTTAAGAATAATTTTAGTAATGATCAAGAAGGGATATTGTTATATAAAATTAATAATAAAGCTGGGGAGACCATACTCACCAACTCTCTTGATGTAAAAGTAAATGCAAGAAAAAAAATTGAAGCAGTTTTTGAAATCCCGTTAGATCAGGAGGGAGAGTATACTTTGTTTGCAAATATTGAACTAACAGATCATGCAGAAGTAATTTCTCGTTCATTTAATTATAGTGGGCCGACCAGAAAACCAAATGACAGAAAAAAAATCCCCAATCCTTATGATCAAAATTGGTCTCGAGCCAATGTAGGCAATGAACAAGTATCTACAAAAGAATCATTGGTACCAGAAACCGATAAAGCCATTCCAGAAGAAGAAATAGCTAGTGAAGCAGAAGGAGAAGAGGCGGAAGGAGAAATACTTGTTCAGCTTAAGCCTTACAATAGAGATGGTATTTATTATGATGGTAAAAATATTAAGTACAATGTTATCCTCACCAATAAATATAAGATAAAGCAAGAAGGCACTTTTAAAATAATAGTAAAGACCGACGATGGAAAACTGGTAGGAGAAAAGGAAGTAAAGATTAGTCTGCATAAAAAAAGCGTAAAAAAATTTACGATAACAATGCCTCAAATTAGCAATCCAGGTGTGTATGATTTTCAAGCAGCTTTAAATGTGAGTACCTATGATGATACTACTCGACATTCTTTTGGCTTTAAAATAAATGAAATAAAAACGCCTTATCATAGGCCACCAGATTTTGATGAGTTCTGGCAGATCACAAAAGATGAATTGGCTAAAATAGATCCACAGTATAAAGTAACACTAGATGAAGGTCGAAGCACTTATTTTCATACGGTATACAAAGTAGAAATACAGTCGCTCGGAAATATTCCTTTTTATGGATGGTTATCTATTCCAAAACCAAAGGGAAAGTATCCTGTGCTGGTAGGATTTGGCGGATATAAAATTGAATTGAATCCTTTGTATTTTGATGACTTCATTAGTTTTACCATTAATGTAAGAGGGATAGATAGAAAAGTGAAAGAGCAGATCAATCCCATGAATAGAGAGCAATTATTGGTAAATATTGAAGATAAAAATGAATATATATATCGTGGAATATATATGGATTGTGTTCGGGCTGTAGAATTTGTTCATTCTCAGGGTGCTAAATTTGGAATGGATTTAAAAAGAGTAGTAGCATTTGGAGGTAGTCAAGGTGCTTCATTAGCATTGGTTACCGCCTCATTAATGCCTAGAAAAATTAATACGGTGGTTGCTAATAACCCAATTTTTTTTGATTGGATTCGATCGGTTGAGATAGGTAAGGTTCAAAAAGAGATATCGTTTCCGGTTAAAGATATGCTTGATTTTGAGGCAAAGAATCCTGGTTTTACCATGGATAATATGATTCAGACTTTGCAGTATTTTGAGGTACAGAATTTTATTCCTAATGTGGTTTGTTCAGTTTTATATGCAGTGAGTTTGCTCGATAATTTTGCTCCTGCAAGTACTGCTTTAGCAGCGTTTAATAAAATGCCTATAGAAACGGTAGAGAAAAGTGAATTATATGTTTTTCCAAATTTAGGGCATGAAGTACCACGGAGTCACGATGCCTTTGTTAGTACATGGTTCTTAGAAAAAGTAGTACATGCCAGAAAACGATAATGGAATGAAAAAATTATTACAAAGAATATTATTGTTACAGCTGTTGTTGGCGTTGTCATTTGCCAGCTATGCAGATTGGCCAATTGGTAAGGGAAGGTCATCGCTAATTGGAGCATACAACTATTTTTATTCTACTAAATATTTTGATTCAAAAGGAAAGCTTGCAACTTTTGGTCAAGGTGATCAATTTCAATCACATTTTTTTGGATTAACTATGTTGCATGGCATAAGTAGAAGGCTAGACTTATCTGTAAATGTCCCCTTTATTATACAAGATTTGGTAAGTGGGGGTATTGCTAAAACGAATTCTGGATTAGGCGATATTTCTGTTGGATTAGCCTATCACTTTCCTTCTGAAAATTTTCAGAAACATTTTACCATCAAAGCAAATATGATAGTACCCGCTTATGAAAATACCAAAACACCATATATTGGATATGCTTCAAAAGGAATACAAGGGGCAATGAATTATAGTTTTAGTCCCGTTAAACATTCATTTTGTGTTATAGAAGGGGCTTATACTCATTTTTTAGACACCCAAGATGGCCCTATTCAGTACAGGGGCGCCATTACTTTTGGTAAGTCGCTTAATAAATACAGTCTCGTTACTTTCAACTTTGCGCATTTGGATTCAAAGAGTAGCAATACTGGTTTCAATATAAATCCTTCTGCCACAAAAAACTTTTTTTCTGGTACACTTACTGCCACATACGGAAGAAAAATAACTAGAACCATTACCCCATATATTCAAACATTCTATACATTATATGGAAGTAATGTGGGATTGGGTATGGGAGCAAGTTTCTTTTTTATTGTAAAAATTCCTTAAGAAAAGAGCCACCATATAATGTTGAAGATAAACTGGATGATTAAAACAAGTATTCTTTTTTTAAGTAGCTGGATTCTGGTATTTGAAGTGACTGCTTTGGATATTCCAATACTTGTAAAGCAGTTTTCTGCAAAAGATTCTTTAGAGATTCGCATTTTGCCAGTCAGAAAAGATGCAGCTTTTGGTAAAAAATCTCCAGTAAAATATAGGGCAACCATTCGCAATAGATACAAGGTTGAACAAGAGGGGAGTTTGCAATATATTATACGCAATGAAGCTAAGTCTATTGTAATGAAAAATATGCTCGACTTAAAAGTTGCGGCAGGTAAAACCTTAGAGTCAACTTTTGAAATTCCATTTAAAAAAGATGGAATTTATACAGTGGAGTTTGTGGTTAATTTGAATGATTTTAATGGAGAATTAGCCAGCATATTCAGTTATAGAGATGATGAACAGAAAAACAAGACAGCGAAAACAAATCCTTATGAGTTTGCAAGTACAGTAGAAAATTTAAATGCTATTTCATCTGCGGAAGACATTCCACAGAATATGGACAAAGCGGAGCCAGCCACTGAAGAGGAAGAGGTACACGAAGAAGAAGGAGAAATTATAGTAGTAGTAAAACCTAAGAACCCTGATGGTGTGTTTACTGATGGAAATAATATAAATTATTTTGTAGAGTTACATAATAAATACAAGACCAAACAGGAGGGAACACTTAATTATTTTTTAAAGACAGATAAAGGGGAAATAATTGCAGAAAAATCTGTGGCCGTAAAAATTTCTAAGTTGGGTAAATTGGCCTTGAAAATAAAAATACCTACGGTTACCGAAGCAGGTGTTTATGGGCTAACAGTAGCGTTAAACTTATCGTCGTACGACGATACAACTAAATATGCATTTGCCTATAATATTGATAAAATAAAAGCGGAGTCTCATATTCCTTCTGATTTCGAAAATTTCTGGGAACGGGCAAGAGCAGATTTGGCGGCTATTCCGCCCGATTATAAAATAATATTGGATGAACAAAAAACCACCAAATTTCATAAAATATACAAGGTAGAAATGACATCCCTTGAAGGAGTGAAAATATTTGGTTGGCTTACCATACCAAGGTTACCCAAAAAATTTCCTGTAATTGTGGGTTTACAAGGTTATAGGGTAGAGTTGGACCCCTTGGTATATGATAGTTATGTGGGGTTTAACTTAAATACGCGCGGGATAGAAAAAAACTGGAAATCGTTTAATCCAGAAAATATACAGCCTTTGTTGATTAATGTAGAAGATCCAGAGAAATTTGTTTATAGGGGTATTTATATGGACTGTGTAAGGGCTATTGATTTTCTTTATTCGCACGCAGATATGGGTTTTGATTTGGATCGGATACTGGTATTTGGAGGAAGTCAAGGTGCAGCACTGTCACTGGTAACCGCAGCCCTAACTGGTAATAGGATCAATACATTGATAGTGGACAATGCTATTTTTTGTGACTTTCATGAGAGTTATAATTTATTAAGCAATGAATTGTATAATAATTTTCCGATAAAACATTTGGTAGATTATGCAAATGAAAATCCACCGTTAACCATAAAAAATTTATTGGATAATATGAGTTATTATGAAGTGCAGAATTTCATGCCCATGATTAATTGTTCTGTATTGTATGCAGTGAGCTTATTAGATCCATTGGCACCAGCGGCAACTGTATTTTCGGCCTATAACAAATTAAAACCATCAACTAGAGAAAAAAGCGAAATATATGTGGCACCCAATTTGGGTCACGAAGTAACCATGGATCACCGATATTATCAATTGATTTGGATGAGTGAGAAACTGGTGCGTAAACGTCGTAATATAGGAAAATGAGAAAATCAATCTGTATTATAATAATATTATTGTTGACCGCACCATCCCTAAAGGCCGATTGGCCAGTGGGTAAAAGAAGAACTACCCTATTACCAGGATATAGTTTTTTTTATTCCGATGCCAATTATGATAGAAAATGGAATAGAACGAAGTTTCCAAAGGGAAACAGTTTTGTAACCCACGTTTATAATTTTTCATTGCAGCATGGAATAGGTAGATCTACAGATATATTTATGAATATACCTTATTTGGCTCAACGTTCTTTGAATAAAGACAGTTTAAGAACGGCGGCTGGAGTGGGCGATTTAACCATTGGTATAGCCCAACATTTTTCATCAAAGGATCAGCATCGTCATTTCACCGCCAAAGCAAGCTTTATATTACCGATGTATCAAAAAGACAGTATTACTTCATTGGGCTATGCATCTAGGGCGTTGGGTTTAGAAGTGAACTATTCATTTTCTGCAAGTTCAAAAGCATTTGCAATTGTACAAGCAGCGTATACCCATTATTTGGACGAGGCAGAAGGCCCCCAACAATATACTTATACAGGAACTTATGGAAGAAAATTAAATGCGTTCTCTATGATGA
This sequence comes from Sphingobacteriia bacterium, assembly GCA_031369485.1. Classification (GTDB taxonomy): domain Bacteria; phylum Bacteroidota; class Bacteroidia; order Chitinophagales; family Chitinophagaceae; genus Sediminibacterium. The sequence continues at coordinate 46,258 of JANMOT010000066.1, read as the reverse complement.
CATTTAGTTTTATGCACCAGATTTCATATAGTGCGGATAAATCTTTTAATCCCAATTTATCGGCTAATAAGAGTTTTATAAACGGACGATTTTCTATTTCTTATGGAAGAAGAATAACCCGAACAATCATGCCAATGGTACATATTTCGACGGTGATGTATGGAAAAAATGCAGGGGGAGGATTTGGCGCTGGAATATCATTAATAACACGATTGCCATAAAAAATAGTATTTTTTAAATATTAAATAGAAAATAACTAATAAAAAACTATTTTATCGGATCATATATAACACTTTAACTATTTTCATAATTTATGTCTAACTCATTTATTTAACCCTTGTAATAGCATTGCAATTGAAAGAAAATATTGAAGAAAGAAAGATCCAAACGAATTACTAACTTGTTGGTATAAAATTATAAAATATGCGTTGGCAGGGTAACAGAGAAAGTAGTAATATAGACGATAGAAGGGGTAAGGGTGCTGGTGGGCTGGCAGTAGGGGGTGGAATTGGAACTATTGTAATTGCTGTGATATACTTGCTACTGGGGGGAAATCCATCCGATGTGGTGAATCAAGTAATTCAACAACCAAGCACAGAATTAACCCAACCACGCAGCGCAGCAGAAGAAAAGCTGGCTTCTTTTACCAAAGTGGTATTGGGATTAACGGAACAGGTTTGGGATTCTATTTACCAAACAGAAGGAAATAAATACCAAGCACCTACACTGGTTTTATTTACAGAACAAACCCAATCTGGATGTGGCTTTGCGAGTGCTGCTTCGGGGCCATTTTATTGTCCCGCAGATGAACAAGTATATATAGATCTTTCTTTTTTTAAAGAGCTATCTGAAAAATTCAATGCTCCTGGTGAATTGGCAATGGCTTATGTAATTGCCCATGAAGTGGGTCACCATATTCAACATTTAACAGGCACTTCTACTAAAGTACAAAATCTTAGAAGCAGTTTATCAGAAAAAGAGTACAATAAGCTTTCGGTAAAATTAGAATTACAAGCAGATTTTTTAGCAGGAGTTTGGGCGCATCATGCCAATAAACTGAAACAAATAATAGAACCGGGCGATATTGAAGCTGCTTTAACAGCAGCAAATGCAATAGGAGACGATAGATTACAGCAACAAAGCGGTGGTAATATAGTGCCCGATGCATTTACGCATGGAACATCTAAACAAAGAATGTATTGGTTTAAAAAAGGGTTTGAAACAGGTGATATAAAACAAGGAAATACTTTTGAAGGATCAGGAGTAGAATAAGTAATAGCAGACAATTATTCCCAAAGCTTTAAATAAAAAAGATGAAAAAATTAATTACCAGTATTTGTGTATTTGCCAGTTCCATGGGAATGGCTCAAGACAATTCAATTAGTGGATTTTCAGAAAAAACGGTGATTCAACAAAAAAAATTAGAGTCGCAATTTGATGAACTTTTAAGTGCTAAAAGAATTGGTGAGTCCATTAAAGAACTTTCTGCAAAACCACACCATATTGGTTCTGCGGGAGGAAATGAAGTGGCGCAAAAAATACTTAAAAAATTTATTGCTTGGGGATGGGATGCCAAAATAGAAACCTATCAAGTTCTTTTTCCTACTCCCAAAATGCGGTTGCTAGAAATGATACAACCTAAAGTTTATAAAGCGTTGTTGAAAGAACCTGCCTTAAAAGAAGATGCTACATCTGCCCAAGAGGGACAGTTACCCACTTATAATGCGTGGAGTGCAGATGGGGATGTTACGGGCGAATTGGTTTTTGTGAATTATGGGCTGCCAGATGATTATGATCAATTGGAGAAAATGGGCATCAGCGTAAAAGGAAAAATTGCCATAGCAAAATACGGAAGAAGTTGGAGAGGAATTAAACCTAAAGTGGCACAAGAACATGGAGCAATTGGATGCATTATTTATTCTGATCCTAAAGACGATGGATATATTCAAGGAGAAGTTTATCCTAAAGGGGCGTTTAAAAATGAATATGGCGTTCAAAGGGGATCGGTGATGGATATGGTTATTTATCCAGGTGATCCATTAACACCCAATATAGGTGCTACTGAAAATGCCCTACGAATAAATAGATTGGAAGCCCCCAACCTATTAAAAATTCCAGTGCTACCCATCAGTTACCACGATGCAAAACCTTTATTAGCGGCACTTGACGGAGTTGTTGCTCCACCTTCTTGGGCAGGTGCATTGCCAATAACTTATCATATAGGTGGAACACCAACTACCAAAGTGCATTTAAAATTATTGTTCGATTGGAATCTGCATCCTGCAAAAAATGTGATTGCAACTATTAAAGGTTCTGACTATCCAGATGAGTGGATTGTAAGGGGTAATCACCACGATGCTTGGGTAAATGGTGCCAATGATCCCATTAGTGGAATGGCAGCGGAATTAGAAGAAGCACAAGCAATAGGTGTACTATTGAAATCAGGATGGAGGCCAAAAAGAACTTTGGTATATTGTGCTTGGGATGCGGAAGAACCAGGTTTAATGGGTTCTACAGAATGGGTAGAAGACCATGCCGCAGAACTGCAACAAAAATGTGTGCTCTATATTAATTCTGACAGCAATGGAAAAGGCTTTTTAGATGTGGAAGGCTCGCATGCTTTGCAAGAAATGATTACCGAAATCAGTAAAGAGGTAAAAGACCCTCAGACCAATGTACCGGTATTTGAAAGAGTAAAGGCAAGACTTATATTGAATGCAATTGGAACGAAAGATAAAAAAGAAGCACTTACTAAAAAAGACTTTGAAATTGGCGCAATGGGTTCTGGTTCTGATTACTCTTCTTTCATTCAACACTTGGGAATTCCTGCTTTAAATATTGAATTTGGCGGAGAAGATGCTGGCGGAGAATACCACTCAATTTACGATTCATACAATCATTATAAACAATTCAAAGATCCTAGTTTTGAATACGGTATAGCGCTGGCCAAAACAACGGGAAGAACGGTATTACGTATGGCAAATGCATCTTTGCTTCCATTCAATTTTAGTAGTCTCCACATTACAGTGAATGGTTATGTAAAAGAACTTATTAGTAAGATAGAACAAATGCGAGAAGCAACACTAATAGATCAAGAGATTGAAAAAGCGGGCAGTATAAAATTAGCAGGAAATCCTAAGTATAATACTGTTATTACAAAAGTACCTACGGCGGTTCCTATTATTGATTTCTCTGATTTGCAAAAGGCGTTAATTCAATTGGGACAATCTGTAGACCAATTAAATAAACAATTGAATATTGAAATGGTATCTGAAAGCCAATTGCAAAAATTAAATACACTATTGTATAAGGCAGAACAACAATTACTGCTTGAAAAAGGATTACCGAGAAGAAGCTGGTACAAACATAGTTTATACGCCCCGGGATTTTATACAGGATATGGTGTTAAAACCATGCCGGGTATTAGAGAGGCAATTGAACAAAGAAATTGGAAAGAAGCGGAAGAGCAAATTCATTCAGCTACCACTGTAATTAAAAATTTAGCTGCTTACTTAATAATTAAATAGTTGTTGTGTCAAAAATATTTTTATTCGGCTTTATATTTACTTTTTTTACGGCCTGTGTTTCAATAAAACAGCAGCAAACAGTTTTAAGTGAGCCTATTGGTGAAATTAAATTATTGGATATTTATGAGATACCCTATAACTTATTATTTAAATCAACTATTGTTGGAGGCTTATCTGGTATTGACGTAGATGAAAAAAACAATCAATATTATTTTATTTGTGATGATCGTTCTTCTATTAATTCAGCAAGATTTTATACTGCTACTATAAGCATCAATAACCAAAAAATTGATACTATTGTATTCAAAGATATGGTGGTTTTAAAAGACGAAAAAAATCAACCTTATCCATCTTTTAAAGAAAACCCTACACATACGGTAGACCCCGAAGCAATGCGTTTTTATCCCAATAAAAATCAATTGGTTTGGAGCAGTGAAGGTGAAAGAATAGTAAATGAAAAAGATACCATACTAACCAACCCATCTATTTTTATAATGGATCAACAAGGTAATTGGAAAGATAGTTTTCGGCTGCCTCCTAACTTATATATGCAAGCTGCTGAAAAAGGGCCTCGACAAAATGGGGTGTTAGAAGGAATGTCTTTTTTTGATGGGTATAAAAAACTAATGGTGAATGTAGAAGAGCCATTGTATGAGGATGGCCCGAAAGCTGACTTGACTACTAACAACGCATTCATCCGATTTTTTGAATTTAATGTGCAAAGCAAAAAAAATACAGTTCAGTATGCTTATGAATTGGATCCGGTAGCTCACCAACCCAATCCCATCAATGGTTTTAGGGTGAATGGCATTCCCGATATGCTTTATTTGGGCAATAAAAAATGGTTGGTATTAGAGCGATCATTTTCAACTGGTAGACTTCCATGTAGCATCAAAATTTTTCTAGCAGATTTTAGTAATGCAACAAATATTGCTTCCATCAATTCCCTAAAGAATAATAAGGCATTTATACCAGTAAAAAAACAATTGCTGCTGAATATGGATTCATTGGGTGTTTTTACTGATAATATTGAAGGAATATGTTGGGGACCTAAATTAGCAAATGGCAATAGAAGTTTATTAATGATTGCGGATAATAATTTTAAATCTTTTCAAAAATCACAATTGGTTTTACTAGAAATAAAACTTAAATAAGCACAGCATTAAAAATTTGGTTGGTATTCATATACTACTTCAAAGGTTTCGTTTTGAAGAGAAGATAAACCCTGTCCTATCTTTAAGTTTTTAGATTGTGGCGTGGGTTCGCAAATCCAATACCTACTGCCCTTATAAAGGAGCGGTTTAGAAGAGCTTTCAATTTTTTCATTGAATTTAATCGCAACCGTGATATGAGCTGGATAAGAAAGTACAATCATAGGAAGATTGTAAATTTCTTTAACTAAGTAAAAGAAAAAAGCGGCTCTGTCTTCACAATCGCTGTATTCAGCCAGTAGTGTTTGTTCTGGTGAAAGTCGTTTATCTTTCCCATATAAAACAAAATCATTTTCAAATGCAAAAGAAGAACGTGTTAAGTGCATCAAATAGTCAATTCCTTTTTTTTGGCTCATGTGAGCTACCGTTTTTTTAAGTACCGGAATTAAAGATTGATAAGTTATAGTACTCAAGGGAACAGAAAATTGAAGCGCGTATTCAACAGTAGGGTAGTTGCTAAATATTTTTTTTACTTGGTTATTCACCATTATTTTTATTTCATAATTGCTATGTTGGTATTCAAAGTTTAATTGTTTTACTTCATAACTTTCTGGTTTAAAATTTGGTAAGTGATTTATTTTGTAAGAAAATGAATGCTTGTTTTTAGGGCTTTCTAATTGAATGGTTTCAAATCCACCTTTTTTGAAATCTATGAAACCATAGTCGTGATAATTTAAACAGATAAGTTGATTTCCGTTTTCTATATAATTTGGAATATCGTATACTACTTCATCGCTTTGTACATAGAGAAGAATGGTATCTTTTTTTATTCTCGCTACTGAAGTAAATCCTGTATTATTCAACAGAAACAACTTGTATAAAGTATAGCGATGGTAGTCTGTTTTTTTGGGACTAATGGCTTCGGCAGTAGTTCTAATTAATTGATAAAACAACCAATCGTCTAGTTGCTTTTCTTTTTTATAAGTAATTAACTTATTTAGAAAAAATTCAATATCCGTGTTTTTTAAGGTAGTATAAAACCGTTTAACCGCATCCAGCGATAGTGGCTTATTAAGCGGGACTTGCAAATTTCTAAAATGGGGAATTTGAATGGTATCTCCATAAAAGTCAACATTAGTTGAATCAAGCAACTGTCTGGTTTGAGCACTTGCCACCCATAGGTTTACACAAACAAACAATCCTAATATATTTAATCTTCGCCTCATAGTACAGCCTAATTGAAAGATACAAACTGATTCCAATTAAATAATATTAAATTCTTGAAAAATCGAGTTTTATATTTGTACATTATATTCTTTATGCCTTTTAAACTTCATACTGTTTACCAGCCAGCCGGCGACCAGCCAAAAGCCATTCAAGAGTTGGTGGATGGTGTAAATACAGGCGAGCAGTACCAAACGTTATTGGGCGTTACCGGAAGCGGGAAAACTTTTACCATAGCCAACCTGATACAACAAGTACAGCGACCTACGCTGGTACTTACCCATAACAAAACATTGGTGGCGCAATTGTATGGGGAATTTAAACAGTTTTTTCCCGAAAATGCAGTGGGTTATTTTGTAAGCTATTACGATTATTATCAGCCCGAAGCCTATATGCCCGTAAGTGGTGTTTATATTGAAAAAGATTTAAGCATTAATGAAGAGCTAGATAAACTTAGGTTACAAGCCACTTCACAATTGCTCAGTGGTAGAAGAGATATAATTGTAGTAGCCAGTGTGAGCTGTATTTATGGTATGGGAAATCCTACCGAATATGAGAATGGAATTATAAGAATTGAAAAGGGACAGGTAATATCACGCCAAGCATTTTTACACGCTTTGGTAAATTCATTATACAACCGCTCACAGGGCGATTTTACGCGTGGAACTTTTAGGGTGAAGGGAGATACCGTAGATATTAACTTACCCTATGTAGATTTTGGGTATCGGATAAGTTTTTTCGGAGACGAAATTGAAGAGATTGAAAGTATAGAAACCGCTACCAATAAGCGTATTGGGCTAATGGATACCGCTGCTATTTTTCCGGCCAATCTTTACTTGGCTCCCAAAGACATGATTGTAGAAGTGATGCACGATATTCAAGATGAAATGATGCAGCAGGTAGAATACTTTAAAGCATCGGGAAAATTTATTGAAGCATCTCGATTAAAAGAAAGGGTTGAATATGATTTAGAAATGATTCGTGAATTGGGATATTGTAATGGCATAGAAAATTATTCGCGTTTTTTTGATAGAAGAAAACCGGGTACAAGGCCTTTCTGTTTACTCGATTATTTCCCCAAAGATTTTTTATGTGTGATAGATGAAAGTCACCAAACCATTCCACAAGTAGCAGGGATGTATGGTGGTGATAGAAGTAGAAAACTGGTATTGGTAGATTATGGTTTTAGGCTACCCAGTGCTATGGATAATCGGCCCTTGAATTTTCATGAATTTGAAAGTATAACGGGACAAACTATTTTTGTTAGTGCCACCCCTGGTGAATACGAATTAGAAAAAACAGGAGGTGTAGTGGTAGAGCAAGTAGTTCGACCAACGGGACTACTAGATCCACCCATCGAAATAAGACCTAGTGTAAATCAGATAGATGATTTATTGGATGCAATTGATGAACGAGTAAAAAAAGGAGATCGAGTTTTGGTAACAACCCTCACCAAAAGAATGGCGGAGGAAATGGATAAATATTTGGGCAGAATCAATATAAAATCAAAATATATACACAGTGATGTAGATACTTTAGAAAGGGTAGAAATATTGCGTGATTTGCGGCTGGGTGTAATAGATGTATTGGTAGGTGTAAATTTATTAAGAGAGGGATTGGATTTACCTGAAGTGTCGCTTGTAGCAATTTTAGACGCAGATAAAGAAGGGTTTTTGCGCAATGAAAGATCGCTTACACAAACAGCGGGAAGGGCGGCAAGAAATGTAAATGGACTGGTTATTTTTTATGCAGATAAGACCACGGAAAGTATGCAAAGAACGATTGACGAGACCAGTCGCCGCAGAGAAAAACAAATAGCATATAATATTCAGCATCATATTACGCCTACCACTATTTCTAAAAGTAAGGAACAAGTATTTGCACAAACTTCGGTGTTGGATATTAAAGGATATGATCCTTCCAATCCTTATGCACTGCAACAAGATGCGGAGATGGCAAGTAAAGTAGCCGAAGAACAGGTGGAGTATAAAACCATTCCACAAGTAGAAAATGCCATTCGTAAAACAAAGAAGGAAATGGAAAAATCAGCCCGAGACCTTGATTTTATTGAAGCTGCAAGATTAAGAGATGAAATGTTCCGACTGCAAAAAGAGCTGGAAAGAATAAAATAATAATAATGAATTAAATTGCATGATATGAGGAAAATATTTCTTTTAATAGCCCTATTTTTTCAATTGGTTGTACAAGCACAGCAACCTTATTACCAAGAGCGATTCAGGCCTCAATATCATTTCAGTTCTCAAAAAAATTGGATCAATAATCCCAATGGATTGGTATATCATAATGGCGAGTATCATCTATTTTATCAACACAATCCCTTTGGTAATAATTGGGCAAATATAAGTTGGGGGCATGCAGTAAGTAAAGATCTGGTTATCTGGAACTCAATGCCATTGGCACTTGGCCAGCAAAATGGCAAAATGGCTTTTTCGGGATCTGTGGTGGTAGACAGTAAAAATTTGAGTGGGTTTACCAAGCAGAAGGAAGAAGTTCCATTGATTGCAGTTTTTACATCAGGTGATAGTTTATCTCAATTTCAACACTTGGCATATAGTATAGATCATGGAAAATCTTGGAGTAGGTATTCGGCCAATCCTGTATTGGATTTGAAAGCGAAAGATTTTCGTGATCCCAGCGTATTTTGGCACGAGCCTAGTAAACAATGGGTGATGGCAGTGGCAATGCCGAATGAAAAACTAATTTCAATTTATACTTCGTTTAGTTTAAAACAGTGGACATTTCAAAGCGATTTTGGTTTTCAATCAGACACTTCTGGAGTTTGGGAATCACCTGATTTGGTTCAAGTGCCAATTGTGGGTGAGCCCAATAAAAAGAAATGGGTATTACTGGTTTCACAGAATGCTTCTATGCAATATTTTGTAGGAGAATTTGATGGGGTTAAATTTTACAATGAAAACCCATTCGATAAAATATTTCGACCAGATTATGGGGCTGATTATTATGCGGCCATCACCTATAAAAATACGCCTGATAAAACTCCAGTCTCTATAGGTTGGGTAAACAATTGGAATTATGCAGATCAAGTACCTACTTCACCGTGGAGAGGTGCAATGTCAATACCCAGGAAATTATCGGTAAAGAAGATGGGCAGTGAATGGATTCTGGTACAAGAACCTATAAAATCTTTGCGCAGTATGCGTTCTACGGCCGAGGTATTGAAGACAGAGATACCCGTGAAATCGAATTATAAATTACCATTTCGGGGACAGTGTTTTGAAATGGAATTAGATATTAAGCCTTCAACCACTAGTATAAGCGGAGTAAAAATTGCAGTAGGAGGCAATCGTTATTTTAGTATTTCTTATGATGCAACGCTGGAACAATTGTATGTAGACCGCACGAATACTCCATCAGCATTTAGTAAACAGTACCCATATTTTAGTAGAAAAAACGCTTATTTAAAACAGCAGGATGAACGCATTCATTTGCAAATTTTCTTTGATAAAAGCATAGTTGAAGTGTATGCCAATGGAGGAGAGTTGGTATTTACTTCACAAATATTTCCAGAGCCTGGAGATACAGGGATTGAATTTTTCAGCGATGGGAATATAGCCGTATTCGAAAATATTTGGTACTGGCCCATGAAAACTATTTGGAAATAAACAGCATCTTTGTAACGCAAAAATTCTTCATTATGGCTTTTAGAAATTTTAAAATGGTGAGCTACGTGGTATATGGTCGCGGAAGTTTTAATCAGTTAGATGAAATATTAGCACCGCAACGGAAAGGCGATGCGCCAATGGTATTTTTGGTAGATCATTTTTTTGAGGGGAAGTCGCTTATTGCAAGCATACCAGTGAGAGGAAAGGACAAAGTGATATTTGCAGATACAACTTATGAGCCCAAAACCACACAGGTAGATTCATTGGCAAAATCATTAAAAGAAGAATTTGGTAGCATTAGTGGAGTAATAGGAATTGGAGGGGGATCTACTTTGGATTTGGCAAAAGCGGTAGCGTTAATGATGACCAATCCAGGATCATCGGCTGATTACCAAGGATGGGATTTGGTACAAGAGCCGGGTGTTTATAAAGCGGGAATTCCAACATTAAGCGGAACGGGAGCAGAAGTGAGTAGAACAACGGTTTTAACGGGACCAACGCGAAAGCTGGGTATGAATAGTGATTTTACGCCCTTCGATCAAATTGTACTGGATCCGGAATTAACGAAAGATGCGCCAGCGAATCAACGTTTTTATACGGGTATGGATTGCTATATACATTGTATTGAAAGTTTAGAAGGTACATTTTTAAATGAGTTTAGTAAGAGTTATGGAGAGAAGGCATTGCAGCTTTGCCAGAAAGTATTTGTAGAAAAAACGGAATGGGATGAGGAGTGTGATGATCAACTGATGATGGCATCTTATGCAGGCGGAATGAGCATAGCTTATTCTCAAGTAGGTGTAGCGCATGCGGTGAGTTATGGATTGAGTTATTTACTCGGCACTAAACACGGTATAGGAAACTGTATTGTAATGAATCATTTAGAAGAATACTATCCCGCTGGAGTAAAAGAGTTTAAGTACATGGTAGATAAAAACAAAATAGAAATACCACAAGGCATTTGTAAGGGATTATCGGAAACGCAATTTGAAACCATGATAAATGTGTCAATCGGCATGAAACCTTTGTGGGAGAATGCTTTGGGCAGGGATTGGGAAAAAATTATGACAAGAGAAAAGCTGCGATTACTTTACGAAAGATTGTAAAAAAATCGAACCACTTCAATAAATTATGAGAATATGAATAAGATTATTTCTATAAAAGTTTTGGAAAATTATCATATTTGGATTCAATTTCAAGATGGGGAAACAAAAATAATTGATTTCCAACAATTAATTGGAAGGGGAATAAGTGCTTTATTACTAAATAAAAAATATTTTGAAAACGTAAAAATCGATAATGGAGGAGGATTAGAATAGCCAAATGGAGTTGATTTCTGCCCCAATTTTTTAAAAGAGCATACACCAAAATCTGAAGTTGTGTCTTAATGATTATAATCCACGTAGCCTCCCAAGAGTCATTAATCATCCCATTTTTCTAAACCAATAGATTTGGCATAAGTGAGTAATTGCTCTTTTGTATTAATGCCCAATTTAGCATACACGTTGTTGCGCTTATGCTTGGTCCAGGAGCTGCATTGGTTGCTACAGGCTTGTTAGTAGGGGGAGTTGGTCTTGGTGCAACTGGTATCGCAGCTGCTTTTGGAGCAGGTAATGATGATTTTAAGCCTTTTGGAATTGACTTTCAAGAAGCATTGAGTTAAACTTTCTTTTCTTCTGCAATCAGCAAATTGTATTGCTGATTGCAGGGGTTTTAAATTTAAATTAAATGAAGAAAAATATTTTTTTTACATCGTTCCTGGCTATTTTAACATTACCTACATATTCCCAGGGTTCTTCTAACTTTCCAGTTTCTGATAAGCAGGATACAAATACTTTTACCCTTCAATCCTATAATGAAAAAGAAGATACTTATAAAAGGAGCCAGGTAGTTATTGCCATATCGCCTCCGGGCTTTTTTTCATACCCCACCTATAGACGAGCTTTAGTAAACTCTCAGGAATTTAATGGCAGCATTCCACCATCCTTCATGAATTTCAATATCTCGTCCCAAGTGATGTTAAGCAACAGGCTGGCACTCGGAATTAATTATAAATACTCTCACTTTAGAGTAAATGATACTTACTTAAAAAATTTAGTTACCAATAGTTTTGAGAAAACAAATGTTAATGCCGATCTACACAATGTTTTACTATACTGTAGATTCTATTACCTGATACGACCTCATAAAAATTTTGATAATAAATTAATCTTTTATTCTGGGGCAGGAATAGGTATTGGGCAAATAAACTGGAGTGCTGAAACAGGGGGAAAATATAATTTCTTTAGCGTACCAGGATCTGAGAATACGCTTTATCATTTTGATTTGATAGGAATTGATAAACCATTTGCAAAGCATTTTGTTTTTTCGATGGTTTTAGGATTTGGTTCAAATGGATTAGCGAATATGGCGATCCAGTACAAAATATTTACAAATCATTTATAATACTATTCGATGGACTTAAGGAACAAAGAACGAATCCTTCGTTTTCAAAAAGAAACAAAAGAGGTTACACATTCCTCCTTAAAGGAAATATCTGTAACAATAAACGGTAGTATGGAAATACTTGAGATCACCATTGCTGAAAAAATAGATAAGCAACGTCTCGAACAGTTACTAAATGAGGCTATCAATACAGCAATAAAATCGATGGCGCTGAAACTGAATAACGAGATATTACGATTGCAAAGGACTGGAAGATGACTTGTTTATGAATAGTAAAAATTAACACAGGTCACTATACAGTAAGGATACTACCACGAGATTGCCCAGAGACTTAAACTACAGTGACCTTATCATATTTACAAATATTGCTAGACTCTATGATTCTTTCTTTCGATCTAACCGAATCCACAGCTATCCAATATATCAATAAAACCCCCACCTGCGGAGCTGAATCGAATATAATACCATTGTTATTCTACAAACGGAATGCTCCTACGGAGCAAAGTTTTATCTGTGCTATCAGTGCAATAATTTGCTTAATCTGTGGCTAGGGTTTTAAAAATATATTTTAAAGAAATTAACTATTGCTCAACCCTTAATTCCACATACTTATAAAAGCTTGGCCGCTTTAATTAAATCTTCGGGGGTATCAATTTCAACGCCCATATATTGGGTAAGCACCATTTTTAAAGGAATACCATATTCCAAATAACGGAGGCATTCAATTTTTTCGGCTGCTTCCAGTGGCGTCATAGGCCAATTGGTAAAATTTAGTAAAGCCTGTTTTCGAAAAGCATATACCCCAATATGTTCATAGTAAGGAATGTAAATTTCTTTGTTGCGAGCATAAGGAATTACACTGCGAGAAAAGAAAAGTGCGTTCATATTTCTATCCACTGCTACTTTTACATAGTTGGGATCTTCAATTAAAGCGGGGTCTTTTATTATTTGCATTAAAGAAGCCACTTGCACTTTTTCATCATTAAAGCAAGCGAGTAATTTTTCCAGCGGATCTTTTTGTACAAAGGGTTCATCGCCTTGCACATTTACAATTATGGCAGCGTTTAAATCGGCTGCTGCTTCTGCAATACGATCGCTTCCACTCTCGTGGTTTTTTTTACTCATAATGGCATGGCCACCATTAGAGGTAATTTCGTTGAAAATAATGGTACTATCGGTAACCACAATTACCTCATTAAATAAGCCAGTGGCAAGGGTATTATCGTAGGTATGCCTAATAACAGTTTTATTTCCAAGCAATTGCATAAGCTTGGCCGGAAAACGAGTAGCGGCATAGCGCGCAGGAATCATGGCAACTGTGTTCATAGAAACTATTTAGGCAAAGATGCATAGAAAAATTAATACAGGGCTATAAGTAGTAAAGCCAAAATATAAATTGAATATTAAATACATCAAAATCAAAATAATTCATTTAGAAAAAAGCAAGTAACGATAGAATCCAAAAAGCCAGCAAAAAAATGAATAGAACTGGTAAAATAAAATTTAGCGCAATGCTTTGGTAATAGCGGCACCAAAATTTGGGTGACTTTTTTTAGTTGGATAGTGGGCAAGCTAATGGTAGGATCGGGTATTGTATTTGCGAAAGTTTATTTGAATGCAACAATTTTTGTAAGGCATTGAAATATTGTTAGTTTTATAAAAAAGCGAAAGATTTTGGAGAGGGAATTCTTTGTATATTTATGGAGTAGGCGGTCAGGCTCTGACAAAAACTCGTGAAAAATGTTAATGACCGAAGAAACCAAAATAAAATTAAGGGAAAATGTTGAGCAAAGATTAAACGAACTAACTAGTGAAGTAGAAGGTCTCAATGAAACATTTAAAAAGTTAGAAATAACAGAAATGTTTTGCACTGAAAAAGAACTAAACATAAATTTAGGTGAACCTAAAAACTTGTTAAAATATAGACTATTTATTGGTATTTTAACCTTAGACCTGTGTACAGCAACTTTGATTTATTTAAAAGCTAATTTTCAGTATGAAGGACTTTATTTGTTGTAGTGAAATTAAAAAGACAATACATATCTAAAAAACATTAAAACAAAATTATTGGAAAACCAGGGGCACGGTAATCACAATTCTATTACTTAGAACTCAACCAAACAATACCCGGGAAATTGACATTTGTTGCAACGTTTCCATTAAAATTACTGGCTCTTAAAAATTCAATGAATTCTTCTGTTGTTGTTGGAGCAGATACAGTTATTTCGTATTCTGTAATTGTCCCTTGGCTTATTTCATTATTCATACAATTATTATTTATTTTCTGATTTGAACGAGTATATACTTACATATTCTAACTCACTAATTATTCAACATCAAGGGCATAATCAGCATCAGCAAATCTTCACCTTCTGGTTGCTCTGTTGGCTTAATTAAACCCGCTTTGGTTGACGTGGATAGCTCCATCTTTACATCATCGGTATCAGCAGCATTCAACATTTCTATTAAAAAACGGGCATTAAAAGCGATCTGTAAATCTTCCCCATCATACTGGCAGCTCATACGCTCATTTCCTTCAAAACTGAAATCTATATCCTGTGCGGCCATCTGTAAATCGCTTCCTGTAATATTCAATGCCACCTGATTGGTACTCTTATTGGAGAATACATTTACACGACGCAATGCATTTTGAAAATCAGCTTTATTCACCACCAACTTGTAAGGATTATCTGCTGGAATAACTACCCGATAGTCAGGAAAACGCGCATCTATCAACCTACAAATCATACTGGTTGAACCATGCTTTACAAACAAATGATTGCTGTTATAACTGATGGTTAATTCATCTTCATTATCGGGTAACGCATTCTTTAATAAATTCAATGGCTTCTTTGGAACTATAAATGAATCGGCCTTACTTGCTTTTGTATCTGTTCTTTTGTAACGCACCAACCTATGCGCATCAGTAGCTACAAATTGAACCCAATCTTCTGTCAACTCAAAAAATACGCCTGTCATTGCTGGCCTTAAATCGTCTCCACTAACAGCAAATAAAGTCTTGTTTATGGCTGTAAGCAAACCAGTACTACTCATAGTAAAACTGGTAGTATCATCTGCCGATGGTTCTTTTGGAAAATTATCGGGGTTCTCGCCCATTACCTTATACTTTCCGTTGTCGCTGGTAAGTTCAACACCATAGTTTTTGTCGATGGTGAATGTAAGGGGCTGGTCAGCAATATTCTTTAATGAATCCAACAAAATTTTTGCAGGAATACATACCCTTCCATTTGCATTACTCTCTACATCCATCTGTACCCGCATCACCGTTTCCAAATCGGTAGCCACCACAGTTAGTTTTTTGTCTTGTATTTCAAACAAAAAATCTTCCAGAATAGGAAGTACGGTATTTGAATTAATAACACCACTAATTTGTTGTAAGTGCTTTAACAGGGAAGAAGAAGAAACAATAAATTTCATAACAAATTTTTAGACACTGACAAACCTACTGTAAATTGTTAATATTTCATCAGCAAAAATACCCCCAAAAAAATAATGAGAATAACTCTTCAATGGATGTGAATACTTTAGTTTGAATAAGTACCCAATTGTTCAATCAATTGCTGATACTTAATGCGGTTTATAGGCTTTACAATGTAATCAGTTACCGAAGAAAACTGCTTAGAACGCTGAATATCACAGTCATCTACCGAAGAACTTACCACATAGATAGTAATGATTTTTTTCAGGTTTACCAGCAGCTTGTGGTATTCTTCCAAAAACTGCCAGCCATTCATCACGGGCATATTGATATCTAAAAAAATCACATCTGGTAGTTGATCCTGTTCTTTGATTGATTTTTCACGGAAATAGCCAATAGCCTCACTGCCATTGTAGAAAGATAAGATGGTTTTGGCTAGTCCAGTCGACTCCAATATCTTACGGGCGGTAAATTGGTAGATTTTATCGTCGTCTATTAAGCAAACATTGTGCTGTATTGTAGCCATACTTATCAGGGGTTGGCCAAAGCATAAAACGCAGAATCTGATCTGGTTTTTTTGGTCGTTCAGCAAATATAATTACTTTGAACAAAAAAAACACACTTGTTCAAGTCAAAAAATACCAATACACCTGAGCAGGCTTTTATGAAGCTGAAGCAATATTGTGGGTATCAAGAGCGCTGTCACCAAGATGTAAAAGAAAAATTATACACTCTCGGACTGTACAAAACCGACGTAGAAAAACTAATTTCCCAACTAATTGAGGAAAATTACCTCAATGAAGAACGGTTTGCACGTTTGTTTTCCGGGGGACATTTTAGGCAAAAACAATGGGGTAAACAGAAAATAATATATGCTTTGCGACAGAAAAAAGTGAGTGAATTCAATATAAAACTCGGATTGAAAGAGATAGACTCAACTGATTATGAACGAGTGGCTCAAAAACTCATCAAAACCAAATGGGGTATTCTCAAAAAAGAACAATACCAGAATAGAGCAGCCAAAACCACCGCTTTTATGCTACAAAGAGGCTTTGAACCCTCACTTATACAATCTTTATTAGCTAAAATTCGTTTAGAAAGCCAATGATTAAGTTAGTTCATCCATACACGCTATTACTATTGCTTAGCCTCACTGGCAAAGTTTTTTCACAGGGCAACCCCAAATATTACAGCAAAGAAATCTCTTTTAGAACAGATAACGACGCCTATCTTTTTACATTAAAAGATGCTTATTATACCAATGGTTTTTTTCTGGATTACGCTTGGGCAAGCGCGACCAAAAAAGTAAAAAAAATTCAGCGAGTTGAAGTAGGCCAGATGATCTACACCCCAGTCAAACGCGCAACCCGCTCTACTGCCGATATAGATCGGCCATATTGTGGTTATTTATTTTTAAAATACCAACAAACTACCTTTTTAAATCATAAAACCGTATTCCGTCCCTTTATCTCAATTGGTTTATTGGGGTCAGCATCTGGTGGTGAGGGTCTTCAAAATACATACCATCAGTGGCTTGGGTACGCTAAATTTACTGGCTGGAAATACCAAATTTCAAACGCAATATCTTTTGATATAGGTATGGCCTACGCCAAAACAATTAAGGAGAGTAATGGTGTAAAGTTGATGGGTACGGCTGATTTGAATTTGGGCACTACATTCACCAATCTAAAACTGGGTGGAATGCTTATAGCAGGTGCTTTTGAACAGAATGATGAATCTGCTTTATTGAATGCAAGAATTGGCTCTAAAGCAGTAACAACCAAACGCAAGTATGAATTTTTTGGTTACTGGCATCCGCAACTTATTGCACAGGGCTATAATGCTACTATACAGGGTGGTATTTGGGGCAATAAAGGAATCGCCAGCACCAGCAGCTTATCGCCATGGGTATTTCAACAAAATATAGGTTTGTGTTATGCAAGTGGAAGGTTTACAACCAAATTGGAATACGTGTATCAAACCAAAGAAACGCCATTACAAATCAGGGTGCAACGTTATGGAGCAGTACAAATAAACTACCGAATTATGTAACTTGCCTTCTTAATGGTGAATATGCATACACTATCGGTCTCCATGATTCAGACCAATCTTTATTGGGAAAACAAATCGGCTAACTTGGGTATATTGGCAGATAAAATTCGCGGCATACCCAATCGGGGTCAACTGGTTGTGCTGCCAGAAATGTTCAGTACGGGTTTCAGCATGAAGCCAAGCAAACTGGCAGAAAATATGGATGGTATCACAGTTCAATGGATGAAACAACTGGCGGCTCAGGAAAAAATTATTCTTACGGGGTCTGTAATGATACAAGAATCGGGAAATTTTTACAATCGACTTTTATGGGTTATGCCCAATGGTGTAATAGGAATATACGATAAGAGGCATCTTTTTGCATTTGCAGGAGAAAATAATTTTTATACTGCGGGCAACAAACGTTTAATAAGTTCCGTAAACGGATGGAGAATTAATGTTCAAATTTGTTATGACCTTCGCTTCCCAGTATGGGCTAGGCAACAATTAAAAGAAGAACCAGAGTATGATGTATTACTGTATATAGCCAACTGGCCCGAAAGGAGAAGCCATGCGTGGAAAAGCCTACTCATTGCGCGTGCTATTGAAAATCAGTGTTATACTATTGGAGTAAATAGGGTAGGAATAGATGGCAATGGAATAGAACACAGTGGTGATAGTATGCTGGTAGATCCGTTGGGAGAAGTTTTGTATACCTCCGCAAATACCGAAGCAATATATACCCATCTATTAGATAAGGCAAAGCTGGAAGAAATTCGAGCCAAATTTCCGTTTTGGAAAGACGCAGATCAATTCTCTATTGACGAAGATTGACTTTTAGGTATTGATTAGAGTACTCAAAATGCGTATATAAAATAAATAGATACAATTTCTAATCCTAACCTAATTTTGCATAAAACAATAAAATGAAAAAGATTTTTTTATTTGCGTGTACAGCTTTGCTTAGTTTGGCCTCATTTGCACAAAAAGCCGATTGGAAACAAATGCATGAGTTCCATGGTGTAATGGCGAAAACATTTCATCCAGCAGAAGAGGGAAACTTAAAACCTTTAAAAGAAAATATTGAAGAGTTAGCAGCCAAAGCAAAAGCATGGCAGAATTCTGAAGTACCTGCTGGATACGATGCTAAAGTTGCAAAACCTATTTTAAAGCAATTGGTAGGTAATATTACTGCAGTAGAAACTGCCATAAAAGCAAAAAAATCAGACAAAGAATTAACCACACTAATAACAGCTACCCACGATACTTTTCATGAAATTATGGAAAAATGTAAGTCAGGTGAAAAGCACTAATCTCTTTTAAAAAATCAACCCCTTTTTTAAGGGGTTGATTTATGCGGATAGTACAAATAATGATTGAATTAAAAATCTGCTACTCAACCATTTTTTTGCTCTCTCTTTTCTTTTTGATATCGCTGAAAATTCGATCGATATAAATGGCTGTTCCTATACTCCAATATAATCCATTGTAATTTTCATTGAAATTACCATCTAAAATAACCCTCCTAATTCCTATTAATCCATTCAGACCAAAATAAGTTAAAAAATGCAGTCCCTTTTTATCTGGAATAATTAAATTAAACGATAAGCCCATTCCTACAGGAATAAAAGGCTCTCGCCTCGTAGTATATCTTTTGGTGGTAGAAGGTCTTGGACCAGTTATATTTCTAATATTCACAGAGTCAATAATAGCATTTCCATATCCTACTTCAAAAATCATACTCATCTCCCATCTTTTACGCCGAATCAGGTATGGCTCTATATAAACAGTTCCATAATAAAGGGTTTGATTTACTTGACTGATATTGGTCACCCTTCTTAACCTAGTAATATTGGAATCGAAATTTGCTTTCAACGTATAAAAGCCAATACCAACTTTATAGCGATCATTCACCAACGCACCAATTCGGTATCCCCAAATATTTACTTCTTTATTATTGATAAAAGAGAAACGTTGGTCAAAATCACCCGTAGGTTTTAAAGATTTTTTTTGATTTTTTAATGAGTCAAAATAACTAAGGGTGGTGGTTTGTGCTTTTGTATTTAAAATTAAAATACTAAATAATAAAAACAATAATAATTTTGTGGGCATACTAAATTTTAATCTTTGTTGGTGATAGGCCTTCATACAACTATTTGCGCGGCCATTTTTCTTTTTCAATTTTAATTAAATCATTCACAACCGCTATTTTTTTATCTATCCCTGCCTTTATAGCAAAGGAAGATGGGGCAACAAAAATATCTGGAATGATCCCATTACCTTTTGGCCTGTTTTTATCCATCACCAAGCGATACATGGGCAAACTTATCCTTAGTTTACTATTGGGTAACTGAATTAAGGGAATATGCATAGCAGAATTTCCATAATATCCGCCCCCGGTTTCTTCGCCCACTAGTTTTACATTTTCCTGCCCTTTTAAATTTGCAATAAACATAGTTGCAGCAGAAAATGTATAACCACCTTGAAGCAGATACAACGATCCGTTAAAATGATGCTTTGCTTTGGGTTTAAAGTAGTGCCGCTCATACTTGCGGTAGTGAATACTTCCATCGGCGGCTTTAGAGCCACCAAAATTCATAGCTATCCAATAGATAAAGCTGGGGCTGATATAGCGACTGTATTCAAATTTTCTACTGGTTGCCACAACTGTATCTCCTACTTTAAAAGGATGGTTAATTAGGTACTTAGTGAGTTTTATACAGTTATCTACTTTACCACCCCCATTCTCTCTTAAATCAATAATTAAATTGCTGATATTGAATTTTTTAATGGATCTAAAGCTTCTCCTAAAGAATTTCTTAAGCGAACCTTTGCTAAAAGTAGTGAGGCGCATATAAGCGGTGGCATTGGTTGTATCCATTTGAAGGGATCTTCTGGATAATTGTAATAAAGCTCTTTTAGATAAGGGTTGTTCTATTTGGGGAATGACAGCCGATTTGGGCCTATTTTTTTTTGGCAATTCAAAATTCTGAATACTGGTTTCTTGTAAACTACCCAAGGAATCAAAGTATTTAATATGATAGATAGAGTCAACCCCATAATATTGTTTGTACCAGTCAGAAAAATTATTACTCAGCACTTGGTATTTATGATTGATGGCATTGCCATCCGTAGAAATAATTTTGAATAGATCGGTTGTAAGGGCTGCGGTATTTTTTCCATTGATAGATTGAATAATGGTACCACGTTTTAGGAGACTATCTTTTTGAAAAGCATTTCCAATCACTACCATCGTATCGCCCCAAACCTTAAGTTGTAATGGAAGTTTAGGATATCGGTATTGGTTGATATTTTTTATAAAAGACTTTGAAAAAAGGCTGGTGGTATGGCCGCATTTGATGCTGCTAATCCACACGGCTAAATGATTTCTGAAACCTATTTCATCTAATGAATCGGGAACTGATTGGTACAATGAATCAAAAACCAGATCAATGTTTTCTTTAGATGTATGCCAATACAAACTTGGATGATTGGCTTCGAGTATTTTTTTTAGGAGCGTCATATCAGCTCTTAATATGGAAGCAGACATTTTTGGCAACTGCTTATTATTTTGCTGAGCATTGGTAAACAATGAACAAAATATAAACAGCAAACAACTAAATAGTTTCATTAAATGATCCATAACAGAATTTGCTACCAATTGAAATGAGCTATTGAAAAGCGTTCCATCCCTGTGCGGTTATATCAAAAGTATTTCCTCCCTTGGTTAATAATTTCACGCCTTCTACAAGGTCGGTAGTATACCCAATAACACTTATTTCTTCATTCAAAACAATTTTATCGTGGTCTTCTGGTTTAAGGGTAAAAATAAGTTCATAATCTTCTCCACCATTGAGCGCACAAACAGTTGGATCGAGGTTGAATTTATAAGCTGCTTGTCTACTTAAATCAGCAATGGGTAATTTATCCTCATAAATTCTGCAACCCACACCAGACTCTTTACAAAGATGCAGTACTTCACTGCTTACCCCATCACTCACGTCCATCATAGCAGTAGGAACAATATTATTGGCAACAAAAAATTCAATAATATCCTTTCTTGCTTCGGGTTTTAAAAGTCGACCAACTATATAAGACTCATTTTCTAGATCGGGCTGTACTTTAGGATTTTCCTGATAAATTTTCTTTTCTCTTTCCATGAGTGTTAGTCCCAAAAAAGCACCACCTAAATCTCCACTCACACAAATTAAATCGCCTTTTTGAGCGGTGCTTCTTTTTACAAATTGGTTGGGGGTAACTTCTCCTATGGCGGTAACAGAAATAACAAAGCCTTTAAGAGAGGAGGAGGTATCGCCACCAATTAAATCAACGCCATATTTTTCACAAGCAAAATAAACGCCTTCATAAAATTCACTCAATGCTTCTACGCTAAAGCGATTGCTGATACCAATACTTACGGTTATTTGTGTGGGCGTAGCATTCATAGCATATATATCACTTAAATTCACTACAACTGCTTTGTAGCCGAGGTGTTTAAGTGGGGTATACATGAGATCGAAATGAATTCCTTCGAGCAGCAGATCGGTGGTAATAACCGTTTGTTTACCAAAATGATCAATTACTGCGGCATCATCACCAACACCCAAAACAGTAGAGGCGTTGTTGAGTTCAATATTTTTAGTGAGGTGATGAATGAGAGCAAATTCACCCAAATCAGCTATTTCAGTTCTTTGTTCCATAAGTTTAATTTAAAAAGCACCGCCATTTACAACAGCAACAAGTTCATCGTGAATCAACCCATTGGTGGCAATAATATGAGGTTGATAAGGTGAATAATAAGCACCAGTGAAGTCGGTTACTTTGCCACCAGCCTCTTCAACCATTAAGAAACCAGCTGCACTATCCCAAGCTTGTAGTTTGTGTTCATAAAAGCCATCAAATCTTCCGGCAGCTACCCAGCATAAATCAATTGCAGCACTACCCAATCTTCTAACGGGTACGCCCTTTCTAATTAGTTTTTCAAATACTTGTAAAGGGCCATTTGGGGCGTCTAAATAAGTATAAGGAAAGCCAGTAACCAAGCAGCTTTTAATTAATTCACTTTTATTTCCGACCTTAATTTTTTGATTGTTGAGAAAAGCACCTTGCCCTTTTTCTGCCAAATAAAATTCATTCATAAAAGGGTTATAAACCGCTCCTAGTATCATTTTACCATCTTTCTCTAGTCCAATACTTACGCAACAAATGGGAATACCGTTGGCGAAATTAACCGTACCATCAATGGGATCAATAATCCATTTATAACTGGAATCTTGAATAATTTCACCCGATTCTTCACTTAAAATATAATGATCAGGAAAATCTTGTTGAATCACATCCATAATGGCTTTTTCCGCAGCATGATCTGCTTCGGTAACCAAGTTATTCATGCCTTCTTTATTGCTGATGGTGAAACTGCCATTAAAAAAATATTTGAGTTGAACAGCTCCAGCTTCGGTGGCTTTGAGTAAGGTTTCTTTAATCATGGCGCAAAAATAACCCCGAATCATTTCATGTGATGATATTTAATACAGAATCTGCATCTTTGGAAGAATATTATTGAATTGCAACTGAGTGTAATCATAGTAAATTATAGGGCATACAATTATTTGGCGCTTTGTCTTTTTTCGGTAGAACTCGCCGCAAGGGGATTGGCGTGTGAAATATGGGTGGTAGATAATGAATCGGATCCGCTGCAACTATTGCCATTAAAGCAATATTTCCCCAAAGTAAACTGGCTCATAAATAGCGAAAATATTGGGTTTGCCAAGGCCAATAACCAAGCAATGGTGCTTTGTAAAGGGGAATATATATTGTTTTTGAATCCTGATACTATGCTGCCCGAAAATATATTTAAACAGGGCCTGCAATACTTATCAGAACATAGAAAAGTGGGGGCAATAGGGGTTCATATGATGAATTTAAGCGGCCACTTCTTACCAGAAAGCAAACGCGCTTTCCCCAGTTTATGGGCATCATTTACCAAGCTAAGTGGCTTGTGGCGCATATTTCCAGCATCCTCATTTTTAAACCATTACGCATTGGGAGAGATGGGTAAAACGGGTATTCATGCTATTGAAGTGTTGGCTGGTGCATTTATGATGGTACGAGCTACATTGGTAAAATCTTTAGGTGGATTTGATGAACAATTCTTTATGTATGGAGAAGACATTGATTTAAGCAAACGGATTACCGATGCTGGATATGGCATTCATTATTTGGGTAGCCTTAAAATAATACATTGTAAAGGAGCTAGTAGTCCTTATACGCAGCATAGAGACTATTATTTTTACCATTCAATGCAACTATTTGTCCGAAAATACCAGTCGCGGTACGGCGGAGCCATTGGCCTAATTTTATTAATGCCTGCAATACGAATAACAGCCGTACTATCAGGCTGGAAAAACAAGCTAATAGCAAAAGGTTCTACCCCTAAAAAATCGACTATTTCAGCACCCTATTTAGATGTAGAAATGCATACTCTTGAAGCAATAATGGCTAAAATGGAGGAAAAACCGCTTATTGGCTGGCTGGTTTACAAAGCATGGAAAATTTATATGGGATAGGTAGTAAAAGCGGTACAAGATTTTATAAAGGGTATTTATCGTATTATGATAGAATATAATCCATTTGTTTTAGCTTCGTGTAGAAAACAGTATACGCCTGCATGCCCATTTTTGACCTCAAATTACCTAACTCAATTTTAAAAGCGTTAAGGCTACCTCAGAATAACCTGAGGCGTGAACAATTAATGGTATTGAAGAAGCTGCTTAAAAAAGCAAGATTTACTTCATTTGGTCAGCAATACCGTTTTGATGAGATATTATTGAGCAAGCATCCAGGAAAGAAGTTTCAGGAATTGGTACCTACTTTTAATTACAATAGTATTTACAACGAATGGTGGCATAAAACCATTGAGGGGCATTCAGATATATGTTGGCCGGGTAAAATAAAATACTATGCACTCAGCAGTGGAACCAGTGAATCGGCTAGTAAATACATTCCAATTACCAACGACTTACTCAAGGGGAATAAGATTATAATGATCAAGCAGCTTTTGAGTTTGCGCAGTTATGAAAATATTCCTTATGCTTCTATTGGAAAAGGGTGGCTTACACTAGGCGGTAGCACTGAGTTGCAGAAAGGAGCAGGTTATTATGCGGGCGACCTAAGTGGAATTACGGCAAAGAAAGCCCCATTCTGGTTTCAGCCATTTTATAAGCCTGGTAAAAAAATTGCCAAGCAGAAAGACTGGAATAAAAAAATTAGTGAAATAGTAGAAAAAGCGCCAGAATGGGATATTGGATTTTTGGTGGGTGTACCTGCTTGGATTCAAATGTGTATTGAATTAATAGTGGAGCGTTATCAACTCAATCATATTCATGAACTCTGGCCCAATCTCGCTTTTTTTGTACATGGAGGAGTAAGTTTTGAGCCTTATAAAAAAGGGTTTGAAAAAATGCTAGGTAAGCCCATTACTTATATAGAAACATACTTAGCAAGTGAGGGTTTTATAGCTTATCAAGATCATCAAAATGCTGCTGGAATGCGCCTAGTAACCAATGAGCATATTTTTCATGAATTTGTTCCATTTGATGAAAAGAATTTTACCGCTGATGGAGATATGATTAATGAGCCAGAAGCGTTGATGTTGCATGAAGTAGAAGAGGGAAAAGATTATGCGTTGTTAATCAGTACAACTGCTGGAACATGGCGTTATTTAATTGGAGATACGGTTAGATTTGTAGATAAAGAGAAAGCAGAAATAATCATTACAGGAAGAACCAAACACTTTTTAAGTCTCGTTGGAGAGCACCTTAGTGTAGATAATATGAACAAAGCCATTCAAATGGCAACCCGTGAGTTTAATATTTCTATCCCTGAATTTACGGTTGCAGGTATACCATGTGGTAATTTTTTTGGACACCAGTGGTATATAGCTTGTAACGATATGGTAGATGAGTTGCAACTATGTAAATTTATTGATGAGCAATTAAAAGAACTGAACGATGATTATGCGGTAGAAAGAAAAAGCGCATTGCGTGAAGTAAAATTGAAAATATTGACCGAACAACAGTTCATGGATTTTATGCAAAAGCAAGGAAAAATAGGGGGACAGCATAAATTCCCTCGAGTACTAAAAGGCAAGATGCTGAAAGATTGGCAAATGTACCTACAGCAATATTGCAATGCAGATGCTATAACTTATTAAAAAATCATATGCGGGTAATACTATTATTTATAGGATTGGTATTTGCAGCTAGGATCAGTAAGTTGAGCGCACAAAAAAGCCCCCCCAGTTTTAAAATATTATTTAACACCACAAAGGGCAGTTATATAGTAGAAGCGTATAGAAATTGGTCGCCTTTGGCAGTAGATAGATTGTATGCATTGGTGCAAAGCGGCTACTATCAAAACAATTATATTTTTAGGGTAGAGAAAGATTATGTAATACAATTTGGAATAACAGACGATGTGAAAACCAATTTTTACTGGGATAAAAAAAGTTTACTAGATGAGCCTGTAATGCAAAAACATAAAAAGGGTGTGGTAGCATTTGCAAGAAGTGGAAAGAATTCCCGATCAGCCCAGCTTTTTGTTGATATGGTTGACAATCCAAAGTTAGACACAACCATGCGCGAGTCGGTACATGGGTACCCACCTATTGGTAAAGTAATTAAAGGGTTTGATGTATTGATGAAATTGAATGGTAAGTATAAAAAACAAATACTACCATTGCAAGATTCGGTGTATTTGTATGGAAATAAGTACTTAGATATACATTATCCTGGACTAGATAAAATTATCCGTGCAATAATTATCCGTTGAAATAATTTTTATCTTCTATTTTTAGTGAACTAATTAAACCGAATACAGCATATGGTGGCACCTTTATTAAAAGGGTTGGTTCTTGGATTCATACTGAGTATTTCGGTAGGCCCGGTTATTTTTGCTATCATCAAGCAAAGTATTAACAATGGCCATAAAGCTGGATATACATTCGTAGCAGGTGTTTCGGCTAGTGATATTACACTGGTATTGATCTGTAATTATTTTACTTCGTTTTTTACGACTGCACTTAATCACAGTTCGGTAATTGCCATTAGCGGTAGTATATTTTTGATAGTGGCAGGTTTTTACACTTTATTCTTTAAGAAAGTAGCTGAGGGGGACGACAATAAGCTGGAAGAAAAAAAATTCACTAAAAGAGAATTTGTAGGAATATTTTTATCGGGGTATTTTATGAATACACTTAATCCGAGTGTATTTATTTTTTGGTTTGCGTGGACAGCAGCAATTATTGGTGATGCTGCAACTACACCCAATCCTGCTAACTATAAACTTATTGTTTTTACAACTTGTTTGATATTTGTACTCTTGAGTGATTTGGTTAAAGTAATATTGGCGGGTAAACTTCGCTCTAAGCTAACAGCAGGAAATTTGAAATTTATTAATAAGTTGTCGGGACTCATTCTAATAGGTTTTGGCGTAGCGCTGATATGGGGTGTATTGAATTTTGGTGATCAGTTGAAATAAAAAAAATACGGTGGTAAAAAAGTGTTGGAGTAAATTTAAAAAGCTGGTGCTGGTACTTTTTTTAAGTTCACTCTTTTATTTAATTATATGCAAATGGGTGATGCCACCAATTACTATAACGCAGTTGGCCAATGCATTTGGGTATGGCTTAAAGCGCGATTATATTAGTTGGAATGAAATGAATCAATCGATAAAACTGGCAGCAATAGCCAGTGAGGATCAGGCATTTCCAGATCACGGAGGATTTGATTGGGATGCCATTGAAAAAAGTTTAAGGCCCAAAAAAAGAGGGAAGAAAACAAAGATACCGTTGGGAGGAGGTGCCAGTACCATTACGCAGCAGACAGCAAAAAATGTATTTCTATGGCAGGGAGGAATGGTGAGTAAATACATTCGAAAAATCCCAGAAATGTATTTCACTAAAATGATAGAATGGGTTTGGGGAAAACAACGAATACTAGAAGTATATTTAAATGTGATAGAAATGGGACCTGGTATTTTTGGCGTACAGGCCGCAGCAAAACACTATTTTAATAAAGATGCACGAGCCCTCACCAGAGCAGAGGCGGCAATGATAATAGCCAGTCTGCCCAATCCAAAAAAATTCACGGTGAAACCAATAAGTAAAAGGGTAAGCTGGCGATATCTGCAAATACTAAAGCAGATGAACAATATAGAAAGCGATGAAGACGTAAGGGTACTGATACCCTAGTTGGTTATATTAATTATTTGGGGGCAACGGTAAGTGCCTGCAACTTAGCAATCATAGTTCTTATTTCTTTGATGCTGTAAAAACGATAGATCTCTGGGTCTTTGCCATCAACCCGTTCTGCAGAGCGCATCTGGTGATACGGTGCTACTACTAATGCATCTTTATTTGAAGTGATAAAACTGGACTGATTGGGCACGATAAAATAATTTTGGTTTTCTTTGGTTATATTTTTACCTATTAATAACAATTGTAGTGAATCAATCTTTTCTTTAAGGTATGCTTGCGACATCATATTTTTTTCTTTACCAGCAGCACTGTATTGTTGGTAGGAACCAATAATGGTATCGTTTTTTACATTGATAATGTAAAGGCCATTTTCTTGTAGACTAACAGTGGCATCACCAGCTGGAGTATTGAGTTTAAAGCTGATTATTTTTTGGTTGATATTCAGTACTTTCTCTTCATGCCCACTCCCATCTTC
The DNA here is from genome assembly GCA_031369485.1 of Sphingobacteriia bacterium. GTDB lineage: Bacteria > Bacteroidota > Bacteroidia > Chitinophagales > Chitinophagaceae > Sediminibacterium. The sequence continues at coordinate 18,067 of JANMOT010000066.1, read as the reverse complement.
TGATTTAATAATACCAGCATTTAAATCAATAGTTGCCGCACCCTTACTCATTACAACAATGGTTTTATTGTTGGTAGAGCAGGACACTAAAAAAAGAATGAAGCAAAAAATAAAAGGAGTAGAGTTCATGTGTTAATTTTTATTGCCTTTAATAAAAAGTCCCGCCACTAAATATAGTAAGGCGGGACTAAAGTACATTTTTTTATCTGTTTATTTTGCGGCAGAAAAACGTTCTGCTATTTTAGGCCAGTTTACTATATTCCAAAATGCAGCTAAATAATCTGCTCTGCGGTTCTGGTATTTTAAATAATAAGCGTGTTCCCAAACATCGGCACCAAGTATGGGTGAACCTTTTGTTTCTGCAATATCCATCAGCGGATTGTCTTGATTGGGCGTAGAAGATATTTCTAACTTACCATCTTTCACAATCAGCCAAGCCCATCCACTTCCAAAACGGGTTATCCCAGCAGCAGCAAATTTCTCTTTGAATGCATCAAATGAACCGAATGCATTGTTAATTGCATCAGCCAAATCACCAGACGGAATACCGCCTGCATTGGGTGCAAGGCTTTCCCAGAAAAAACTATGGTTCCAGTGACCGCCGCCATTGTTGCGAACTGCTGCACTGATACTGCCAGCAACTTTTACCAACTCTTCTAATGATTTTCCCTCGTTAGGGGTACCAGCCACAGCCTTATTGAGATTATCTACATAAGCTTGGTGATGCTTACCATGGTGAATTTGCATGGTAGTTGTATCAATATGCGGTTCCAATGCGTCGTATGCATAGGGTAAAGGGGCAAGTGTAAATGACATGGTTTAGGAATTTTGAATGATGAATGATAATTTTTTAAGTGTATATTCTAATTTTATTACAGATCCTAATTATAACAGTGAATATGGTCTAGTAACTATTGTAAAATTAAGGCTGTTAAGTTGAAGTAGGTGTTAAGAGAATGATTTCTTTGTAAAATAGAAAAACAGCGGTCACCGTCTTTCTCTAAAGAATGATTTCATTAAAAAAGCACAGTCGGCTTCCAGTACTCCATGTACCAATTCTGTTTTTGGGTGAAAAGGCCATTTTTCTTGGGTAATATGCCGATAACCATTTTTTTCATCAGCCGCACCGTACACAATACAACCTATTTTGCCCCAGTACAAAGCACCACAGCACATAAGGCAGGGCTCAACCGTAACATAAAGCGTTGCAGTGGGTAAATATTTGGTGCCCAATAAACTGTAGGCAGAAGTGAGTGCCAATATTTCTGCGTGTGCAGTGGAATCATTCAGCAATTCAACTTGATTGTGACCGCGAGCAATAATTTTACCATCCATTACCACAACAGCGCCAACTGGAACTTCATCGGCATCATAAGCAGCTTGCGCTTCTTTTAAAGCCATTTGCATAAAGTGAGTATGATCTAACTGGTGCATTATAATTCTTTAATCATGATGTTGCGAAACCATACATCATCGCCATGATCTTGCAATGCAATATGACCTTTAAATTTTTTTGCAAAAGCAGGCATGTCTTTGAATTTACTACCAGCAATTAATGAATCCCATTGCTGATCTCCGTAAGTAGTATTTACCGTAGTTATTCCATTGAGGATGAATTGGAGCTTGCCTTTGTTTACAATGATTTCAGCTTTATTCCACTCACCAACTGGCTTAACAGCACCTTCGGTTCCAGCAATTAGGTCGTAAAGGTTTCCTGCACGGTGCTTGTTTATTTTTCCATCATAATGGCCATCATTGTCCAGCACCTGCATTTCAGGGCCAGTAAGCCAAACGGTGGACTGGTTAATGGGATCGTTCTGTACCCAAAAGAAAATACCACTATTTCCATTGGCGGCAATTTTCCATTCTAATTTTAAGTGAAAATTTTCGTAAACATTTTCGCTAATGATATCGCCACCATGTGCATTTTGTGTTTTTTTACTTTTTGAGTCGAGGTATAAAGCTCCATCCACTACTTTCCAAGCTTCGCCTGCATAGGCTTTACCATAAGAGTTCCACCCACGGGTGGTAGTACCATCAAAAAGGCTTACCCATTTTTGTTTTACTGGTTTTTCGGGTGTTCCACCAAAAAACATAGTTAATGCGAAAGCAGTTGACAATAGAATTTGCATGATGTTTTATTTTTTAAGGAGCATAATATATTTTACCATTTGTGTGGCATCGGCTTTACTTATCTGCGGATGGGGAGTCATGGGAATTTCACCCCAAACACCTTTGCCACCTTTAATTATTTTGCCAGTAAGCATAGCTATATTTTCTTCTGTAGCCTCGTATTTGGCCGCAACATCTTTGTAAGATGGCCCAATTAATTTATCGCTTATTTTATGGCAAGTAAGGCAGTCCGATTTACCCACCAGTGCTAGTCCCTTTATATAATCTGGATTACTGCTTAAATCGTTGGCAGGGGCAGGGGCAGTGGTAGCTGCATCTGTGGCGGGTGTTGCTTTTTTTTCGGTTTCACTACCGCAGGCAGCAATAAGTGCCGTTACAGCAAAGAGTACAAATATTTTTTTCACAAAAATTAAATTTAGAAATGAGGAGACCATATCAATTGATATAGATTTTTAAATAAATGGTAAAACAATAGGGCAATTTATACTTATAAGCCCAATAATTTTTTATTAAAAACGTCATCTTGTTCAGCACCAGCAAAATCGTCGAAGGTTTTATCGGTAACTCGAATAATATTATTTTTTATAAAGGGAGCACCTTCTGCTGCACCAGTTTCAGGGTGTTTTAAAGCACATTCCCATTCCATTACAGCCCAGCCAGAATAATTGTATTGGGCAAGTTTGCTAAAGATGGCTTTGAAATCAACCTGGCCATCGCCCAAAGAGCGGAACCTTCCTGCCCTATCGGTCCAGCCTTGGTAACCCCCATACACACCTTGTTTACCAGTAGGATTAAATTCAGCATCTTTTACATGGAACATTTTAATGCGCTCATGGTAATGGTCAATAAAGGTTTTATAATCTAAACATTGTAAAACAAAATGTGAGGGATCGTATAAGAGGCAAGCTCTTTTATGGTTGCCAACTTTTTCTAGAAACATTTCATAAGTAATACCATCGTGTAGGTCTTCACCAGGGTGAACTTCATAGCAAAGATCTACTCCATTTTCATCAAAAACATTTAAGATGGGCAGCCATCTTTTACCGAGTTCAGTAAAACCAGTTTCAACCAAACCTGCGGGGCGTTGTGGCCAAGGGTAAACAGTTTGCCAAAGCAGAGCACCGCTGAAAGTAGCGTGGGCATTGAGCCCCAAATTCTGAGAAGCTTTGGCAGCATACTTAAGTTGTTGTATGGCCCAATCGGTTCTAGCTTGATGGTTGCCTTTAACTGCATCGGGTGCAAAGCCATCAAAGAGCAAATCGTATGCAGGATTTACTGCAACCAATTGCCCTTGAAGATGGGTAGATAGTTCGGTAATTTCTAAACCAGCGGCTTGTACAATACCTTTTATTTCATCGGCATAAGTTTTGCTTTCGGCAGCTTTTTGTAAATCAATACAACGAGCATCCCAAGAAGGAATTTGTACCCCGGTAAAGCCAAGAGAGGCAGCCCATTTACAAATAGCATCAAGGGTATTGAATGGAGCCGTGTCACCCATGAATTGTGCCAGAAAAATGCCAGGCCCTTTTATTGTAGTCATAATATTAAATTGTGTTGTTCGTCCATTTTAGTTCAGAAGCAGCAGAAGCCACTACATTGTCAATAAAAGCCATGCCACGAATACCATCTTCTACGCCAGGAAAATCGAGTGCTTCCTTAGAAGGGGTGGTTCCATCAATCTTAGCTTGAATGGTAGTGGTGAAATTTTTATAAATATTGGCAAAAGCTTCTAAATAGCCTTCTGGGTGACCGCCAGGCGTGCGGCAGCTATTGGTAGCAAAGCTAGACAAGCGATCGGTATAGTTCGATCCTGCTCGATAGATTTGAGTGGGTTGATCAAGCCATTTTAAAATAAGGGTATTGGGTTCCATCTGAGCCCATTCTAATCCACCTTTTTCACCATAGACCCTTATTTTCAAAGCGTTCTCTTCGCCTGCAGCTACTTGTGAGGCCATTAATACACCAGCAGCACCATTGTCAAAATGTAGCAACACAGAGCCATCATCATCCAAGGCTCTTCCGGGAACCATTATATTAAGATCGGCACAAAGTTTTGAAATTTTAGCGCCAGTAATATATTCAGCTAAGTGAGCAGCGTGGGTTCCGATATCGCCCATAGATCCACTTTTACCAGATTTTTTCGGATCTGTTCTCCAAGCGGCTTGTGCATTGCCTTCGCGCTCACTGAGTTTACTAAGCCAGCCTTGCGGATATTCAACCCAAACTTTTCTAATCTTACCCAATACACCTTCGGCAACCATTGCTTTGGCTTGTTTAACCATGGGGTAACCAGAATAAGTATGTGTTAGGCAAAGGGTGAGGCCCGTTGCTTCTACTTTAGCTTTTAATTGTTTGGCTTCATCAAGGGTAAAAGTGATGGGTTTTTCTACCACCACATGAAATCCATTATCGAGTGCCATCATTGCAGGCGCAAAATGTGCGAAGTTGGGAGTAACAATGGTTAGAAAATCCATACGCATATCAGCTGGCAGCGCAGCTTCTTTGGTAATCATCTCTTCATAAGTCAAGTAAATACGCTCTTTTGGCAAGAAAAGCATTTCGCCAGACTCTTGCGCAATAGTGGGATTGATGCTGAGCGCACCACAAACCAATTCAATTTGACCATCCATAAATGCTGCTAATCTATGAATAGCACCAATGAAAGCATCTTTGCCTCCGCCTACCATACCCATTCTTAATTTTCTTGACATAGGATTTTTATTAAAGTGTAAAATCTTGTAGTGAGGGCTAAAAATAAAAAAAATCTGTCATTATTTTGCCCTTTATCAAAAACTTTTTGAAATGATAAGGAACAAATATTATATTTAGCTTTTAATTGCCATATGAAGTTGAAAGATAATAGAAGAAACGCTATTAAAAATATCCTTGCAGGATCGGCTGTTGTAGCGGCAGCCCCGTTTATTCCTACCATTGCATCCTGTAGTAGTACACCTAAAATTATGAAAGGAAATATTCATCACACGGTATGTCGTTGGTGTTTTGGCGATCTTACTGTTGAGCAACTTTGTGTTGAAGCTAAGAAAATTGGGATTGTCGGAATTGATTTGGTGGGGCCAAGTGATTGGCCAATTTTAAAAAAACACGGATTAATATCGAGTATGTGTAATGGCGCCGAAATAGGGCTAGATAAGGGTTGGAGTCATCCAGAGCACCATGCTGTTTTGATAAAAAATTATACAGAATATATTTCATTGGTAGCCGCTGCTGGATTTACCAACCTGATTTGTTTTAGTGGGAATAGGAATGGCATGACTGATGAAATGGGATTAAACAATGCGGCAATGGGATTGAAAAAAATTATGCCTTTGGCGGAGAAGATGGGTATAACCATTGTGATGGAATTGCTCAACAGCAAAGTAGATCATAAAGATTATTTATGCGATAAAACAGCGTGGGGAGTAGAACTCTGTAAGCGAATCGGTTCTCCTAATTTTAAATTGTTGTATGATATATACCATATGCAGATAGATGAAGGTGATGTGATTAGCACCCTCACCAACAATGCAGCGTATATAGCGCATTACCATACTGCGGGTGTTCCCGGTAGGCATGAAATTGATGAAACTCAGGAGTTGTATTATCCTGCCATCATGAAAGCCATACTGGCAACAGGTTTTAAAGGATTTGTAGCACAGGAATTTATTCCAACAGCAAAAGATAAAATTGCTTCCTTAAAAAAAGCAGTCGAAATATGTGATGTATAGTGTTTTCGAATAAAAAACTTAAATAAAAACGATTAAACTACCTGTATGGCAGAACAAAATTTTGATGCAATTGTGATTGGCTCTGGCATTAGCGGAGGCTGGGCTGCAAAAGAGTTAACAGAGAAAGGCTTAAAAGTATTGATGCTTGAAAGAGGGCGCAATATAGAGCATATAAAAGATTATGTAAATGCCAATAAAGAGGCATGGGATTATCCACACCATGGAAGAAAAACGCAAGAAATGGTTGCGGAAAATCCAGTGTTAAATAGAGAGTATCCGCTGAATGAAGAAACTTATGGAATGTGGGCCAACGACAAAGAAAGTCCCTACACAGAGGCCAAACGTTTTGATTGGTTTAGGGGATATCATGTAGGAGGTCGCTCATTAATGTGGGGCAGGCAAAGCTATCGTTGGAGTGATCTTGATTTTGAGGCAAATGCAAAAGAAGGAATTGCGGTAGATTGGCCAGTGCGTTACAAAGAAATTGCACCTTGGTACGATTATGTAGAAAAATTTGCTGGTATTAGTGGTAATAGAGATGGAATAAGTGTATTACCTGATGGTCAATTTTTACCACCCATGGAAATGACCTGTGTAGAGAAAGATGTAGCTAAAAGAGTGAAGGAATATTACAAGGGACAAAGAGCAATGATTATTGGACGAGTTGCCAATATTACCCAAGATCATGAAGGAAGAACCAGTTGCCAATTCAGGAATAAGTGTTGGCTGGGTTGTCCATTTGGGGGCTATTTTAGTACCCAAAGTTCTACGTTGCCTGCGGCCATGAAAACAGGTAATTTAACCCTTCGTCCATGGAGTATAGTAACCAAAATACTATACGATAAAGACAAGAAAAAAGCTACAGGGGTAGAGATAGTTGATGCTGAAACCAACAAGACCTATACATATAATGCTAAAATAATTTTCCTTAACGCATCTACACTTAATTCAGCATGGGTAATGATGAATTCAGCAACCGATGTTTGGGAAGGTGGTTTAGGAAGCAGCAGTGGTGAGTTGGGACATAATATTATGGATCATCATTTGGGAGTTGGTGCAGGTGGAAGAGTAGAGGGTTATGAAGACAAATATTATTTTGGTAGAAGAGCCAATGGAATTTATATACCGCGTTATCGAAATGTAGGAACAGATAAGCGCGATTATTTAAGAGGATTTGGTTACCAAGGTGGCGGAAGCAGATCTGGATGGGGAAGAGAAGTGGCAGAACTTAGTATTGGCGGGGAATTTAAAGATGCATTATCAGAACCAGGAGGATGGGGTATGGGAATGATGGGCTTTGGGGAAGTGTTGCCCAACCACAAAAATTTTGCAACACTAGATAAAACGGTGAAAGATAAGTGGGGCTTGAATGTATTAAGAATTGACGCAGAGCTTCAAGACAATGAAATAAAAATGCGCAAGGATATGCAGCAAGATGCAATAGAAATGTTGACCAATGCTGGCGTAAAAGATGTAAAAGGATATGAGGGCAATGGAATACTAGGAAGAGGCATACATGAAATGGGAACGGCACGTATGGGCGCGGATCCTAAAACATCGGTTTTAAACAAACACAATCAAGTTTGGGATGCACCCAATGTATTTGTAACTGATGGTTCATTCATGACTTCTGCTGCCTGTGTAAATCCATCCTTAACCTATATGGCTTTTACGGCAAGAGCAGTTGACTATGCGGTATCTGAATTAAAAAAACAAAATCTTTAATACAAGCAAAATGAATAGAAGAGAAGCATTATCCAGTGTAGCACTTTTATTGGGTGGAACCATTTTAGGTTCACAGGCATTTTTATCAGGATGTAAAACTGCAACCACTGATGCCATTGCATTTACGCCCGATGATATTGCTTTTTTGAATGAAGTGGCCGAAACCATTCTTCCCAAAACAGATACGCCTGGTGCTAAAGAAGCCAAAGTAGGCGAGTTTATGGCAGTAATTGTAAAAGACTGTTACGAACCCAAAGAGGCAAAAGCATTTATGGAAGGAATGGTAGCCTTACAACAGAAAGATGCAAAAGCTAAAATTGGTAAATCGTTTATGGAAGCCAGTGCAGAAGAGCGTCATAAATTGTTGGTAGGATTAGACGCCGAGCAAAAAGCTTTTCAAGAAAAGAAAAAACCAGAAGAAATGTCGCATTATTTCCGAATGATGAAAGAGTTAACATTATGGGGTTTCTTTACTTCGGAAGTGGGTGCAACAAAAGTGCTGCGTTATGTTGCAGTGCCAGGTAGATACGAAGGTTGTATAGATTATAAAAAAGGCGATAAAGCTTGGGCTACCTAGAGATTGTAGTGTTGTTTGTATTTAAATATTAATAAACCATTTTGATAAAAAATTATGACCAATAATAGACGTGATTTTATTAAGACAGTGGGTTTAGCATCTGCTGCGCTTACCCTACCATTTGTAGGTAAAACCAATTTACTAGAAGGATTTGGTGCGGGCAAAAAATTAGATTCATTTGGTTTACAGTTGTGGACTGTAAAAGAGGATATGGAAGCAAATGCTAAGGCAACGCTTGCTAAACTTGCAAAGTATGGGTACAAACAAATTGAGAGTTTTGAAGGCAAGCAAGGCATGTATTGGGGGATGAAAAATACAGAGTTTAAGAAATATATGGACGATTTGGGAATGAAAATCGTTTCCTCACATTGTAATTATAAAGATGATTTTGAACGCAAGGCTGCCGAAGCTGCTGAAATAGGTATTAAGTACTTGGTATGCTCTTATGTTGGGCCACAAAAATCAATCGAAGATTTTAAAAAGATCAGCGATGAATTCAATACCAGCGGAGCCATCTGTAAAAAGAATGCTATTCGGTTTGCATATCATAACCACGATTATTCATTTAAACAATTAGACGGGTTGGTGCCACAATCTGTAATGATGGAAGGTACAGATGCATCACTGGTAGATTTTGAAATGGATATTTATTGGGTAGTAACGGCGAATGAGGATCCAATTAAATGGCTGAAAAAATATCCACAACGTTTTAGGCTTTGTCACGTAAAAGACCAAGGAAAAACTGCTACCGGTTTTGACAGTTGTGAAATTGGAAAAGGCACCATAAATTTCTCTGCAATTTTGAAAGAAGGTAAGCAACAGGGATTAAAATATTTTATTGTAGAGCAAGAAGAATTTACGGGTAGTACACCATTAAAAAGTGCCGCTTTAAATGCTGCTTATATGAAAAAATTTACCATCTAAAATAGCCGGTAATCTTTTTTTATAAATTGGTTGGCATCATCAAAGTTGGTAACCCTCATGGCTGATTGATCCCAATTTAAACGAATAGACTGGTCTGGAAATATTTTATTTCCAGACCTATTTTTTTGCTGCAAATCGTAGCTGCGGATGGCCATATTACCCAAGTGAATACACTCATTAAGGGTGGCAGTATTTTCAAAACTATATTTAAGGGCTTTGGCTTGTGGGGAATGGAAGCCAGCAATAGCCGCTTCAACCCAAAGGGTGTGTTGAGAATTGCCCATTTTGGCTAAGGGATTTTCTATTAAGTCATCAGAAAATTCTATAGATGCCGAAGTGGGTAATAACTGCGGAGCATCGCCATAGGCACCGCAAACCATTTTACCTTTAGTTCCAATAAAACTAATACCATTGCTAGGCTGAAAGCCACCATCCATCCAATGCAATTGAATATTGGGCTTGCCTTCTTTGCCTTTGAAAGTAAAAATAAGGTGGGTAGCTAAGGGGCTGCTATTGGGATAGCCAACTGGCGTAAAAGGTTGGTGGTAGCGGGCAACTGCCATACATTCAACAGATAATGGTAAGCCGAGATTAAGGAGGGCAAATACAGGCCCTAAAATGGCCTGAGCCATATCACCAAGAATACCGTTTCCATAATGCCACCAAGCACGCCAATTGGTAGGTAGGAGTCCATTTATATAGTCTTTAGCTGGTGCAACACCTTGCCAAAGGTTCCAATCAAGTTGGGAAGGAATATTGCTGGTATTTTTAGGCCAGCCAATGCCTTGGGATGCAAGAGAGTGATTGGTAGAACAGTAAACGGTATGAATATCACCAATAAGGTTGGCCTGCTGCCAATGCATTAATTTATGAATCCCGCTGCAATTGTGTGTATTATTTATTTGTGTAACTGCTTTGTATTGGAGGGCGGCATTGAGAAGCAAGCGTCCTTCTTGAAGCGTATGCGAGAGGGGATGTTGAATAAAAATATGTTTATTGAGTTGCAAGGCGGCCATGCATTGAGGGGCGTGCATATGATTGGGAGAAGAAATCACCACGGCATCAAAATGGGTAGTATTGTGTTGAAGCATTAGCCGATAATCTTTATAGAATTTGGCTTTAGGAAAACGGGTGCGACTATTAACTGCCTGCCTATTATCTACATCACATAGAAAAGCAATTTCAGTTTTACCGGTATTAAATATATGAATGAGTTCAGTTTCGGCAAAGCCGCCGACACCGATGGCGGCAATCAGCAGTTTATCGCTGGGGGCAGTAAAACCCCTGCCCAAAACATAACGGGGAAGGATGTAAAAACCAGCGGCAGCAATACCAGCTTTATGAATAAAAGATCTGCGCGACGAATTTTTTTTCATGGAAGAAATATACATAAAATTTGTGTGAATAAGATTACCTTTAAAATACAACAGTAACCCCTGCCTTCTTAACTGGCTAATACAATCTGCCACAAACTGTTGTTATGAAAATTGTAAAATTAAAAGTCCTTCCACACAGAGGGAGTTTATGTATTGGTATTTATTATGAAACCAATCATTTATTGAATACGTTATTGGTAAGAGAGTTAAAAGCCAAATGGAGTAATACCAATAAATGTTGGTATATAGTTTATGGTGAAGTAACCTATTCTAAACTATTATTCTTGTTGAAGCAAAATGGAAATCTGGTAACTGAGCTAGGGCATGAAGCATTTAAAAATGTGAGAGAGATTGTACCAATTGAGCAAAAAATATTTTCTGTTCCCAATACGAGCGAGCAAAAATCCCCTGAGTTAAAGACTGTTGTAGACCCCAATAATAGTCATATTATTCGTGCTATGAAAGATCATTTGGTGTTGAAAGCGTATAGTGTAAGTACCATAAAAACCTATTTGAATGAGATGCAACAATTCCTCTATAAGATGGGGAAGATACCTGCAGATGATTTAAAGCCCGAACATTTGAAAAGGTATTTTGTGTATTGTTTTGAAAAACTAAAGTTGAGTGAGAACACATTGCATAGTAGGATGAATGCCATAAAATTTTATTTTGAGCAGGTATTGCATCGGGAGAAATTTTTTTGGGAAATACCAAGGCCAAAGAAGGCATTGCAGTTACCACGCTTTTTTAGTCAGGATGATATAGTAGCGATTATTCATGCAACTGAAAACCTAAAGCATAAATTGATGTTAATGCTTGCTTATAGTGCTGGATTAAGGGTAAGTGAAGTGGTAACTATGAAAACGTATCATATAAATATTAGTCGTATGAGTATTTTAGTAGAAAGAGCAAAAGGCAAAAAAGACAGAATGGTAGGTTTAAGTGCTGCATTATTGGTTATGTTAAGGGAATATATAAAGCAATTTCAGCCCAATCCGAAAGGCTATTTGTTTGAGGGTCAAGCTATGGGCGAGCCATATACTGCAAGAAGTATGCAGTTAGTTTTAGCATCTGCAAAAGTTCGGGCGGGAATAATGCAGCCTGGGAGTGTTCATGCATTAAGGCATAGTTTTGCTACTCACTTATTGGATAAAGGAACAGATGTAACTTTAATAATGAAATTATTAGGACATAATGATATTAAAACAACTATGAGATATTTGCATATTACCAATAGGGATATTTTGCAAATTATAAGCCCATTAGACGATTTAAACTTGGGATGATAAACCAATAAAAAATCGGCAATTAAAATCAAAAGAAATATCGAGCCATTGTTTATCATTATTTTGTATTTTATTATATTCCGATGGCTTGGAATGGCGAATGAAATTTATAAATAGCAATAAATGAGAGCATTGGTTATTACTCCGAAAATCAACCATGAGTATAAATTTTACAAAGCCTGCTAGCCAAGCTTGATATAGGAGTGTATTCTATATCTAAAGAAGAGCTGGAAGATATTTATAAATATTTTTCTTGGGTAATTGTAATTTCAGTTATAAAATTAGGCAGTGTTGTATTTGCGAAAGTTTTTTGGGAGGCGACAATTTTTGTAACGCATTGAAATGTTGTGAGTTCTGAAATAAAACGAAAGTTTGAGGATGGAAAACTTTCGTATATTTACGTGTTGCCTGCAAGCGTAGCGGACACCCTACAACGACAATCAAAAAATCTAAAATATATCCAATTTGCAACTATTATTTGACAGTCTTAAAGAATTAGCGACACTTGACGAAGACGTTAAAAGTAAATTGGAAAACTTGTTGAAAGTTGAACGGTTTGAGAAAGACGACTTCATTTTGAAAGCAGGAAGTACCATAAGAAAATTGTATTTTGTTGAGAGTGGATTACTTCGTGGCTTTTATTACAAAGACGACAAAGAAGTCATCAATTGGTTTTGCAACGAAGGACAATTTGCAACTTCGATGTATTCATTTGTAAGTCAAAAACCGAGTTACGAAAACATTCAAGCCATTGAAAAAACAACTCTGTTTTCTATTAATTATAAAGACTTACAAAATCTCTATCAAACATACCCAGCGTTTGACAAAATAGGGAGATTATTAACAGAGCAGTATTATGTTGCTTTAGAAGAACGTATCATTTCGTTACAATTCCAAACAGCAAAAGAGCGTTACGAAAGCTTATTACAAAACGAAGGATACTTATTGCAAAGGGTTTCATTAGGTTTTTTAGCATCGTATTTAGGCATTACACAAGAAACTTTGAGCCGAATAAGAGCAAAAAAATAGTCATTATTTTGCTTTTTGATATATGTCAAAAGAATAGTGAAAACATTTTTAGATTTTTGCTGCATCATTAAATTAAAATTACGATGCAGCAACTTAAAGAATTATTCGCCTACGGATTTTGGGATTTTATAACCAACACCCTTATTTATTCAGCAGTCGTTTTGCCTTTCTTTTTGGTGTTTTGGGTTTTCTTAAAACCTAAATTTCAAAACAGAAGAATACAAGAAAAGCAACGTAGTACACCACCAATTATACGGCAAGAAATCAAAAACTCAATTATCACTATTTTAATATTTGCGATAATTGACGTAGCACTTTATGTAGCACAACTCAATGGCTATACCCAAATTTATGACAATGTAAATGATTACGGTTGGGGTTATTTTGTGTTCAGCATTCTGTTAATGATTTTGTTACACGATGCTTGGTTTTTCTTCACACATAGGCTGATGCACCACCCAAAACTTTTCAAATATATTCATAAAATACACCACCAAAGTACAGACCCAAGCCCATTTGCAGCTTTTTCGTTTCACCCTTTGGAAGCGATTGTTGAAGCAGGTGCGTACATAATCTTTTCTTTTCTTTTTCCAGTCCATTTATTTGCTTTATTTGGTTGGCAATTTTTCCAAATGACATTAAATGTTATCGGACATTTAGGCTACGAAATTTACCCAAAAGGATTTAACACACATTGGCTTTTTCGTTGGAAAACACCTTCTACACATCACAATATGCACCATTCAAAATTTAATGGGAATTATGGCTTGTATTTTACTTGGTGGGATAAGATTTTTAAAACAGAGTTTAATGACTATAATGAAACCTACGAAAAGGTGCAAAATAGAATTGCAGACCATAAAATTAAAATTTTAATACTATTTTTCATTTCTGCATCGCAGATTGTACAAGCACAAAAATTTGAACTCAATACTAGCATGGGTTTTGGCAAACCTTACATTATTGAAAGCATTGAAGAAAATAAAGATTTGAGCATTGGCTATGCACCAATTTTTTCAGCAGGATTAAAATACAAACCCAAACCGGAAAGCAAGTGGGGTTTATTATTGAGTGTTCAACATTTTGAAGTAAGGGCAAAGGGTATTACCAAAATATGGCAAACACCCATTGACGGATTTATTTCAAATACTTCATTTTTGCTAATTGCCGAAAAAGAAAAACCATTCAAACGAAATACAGATTGGAATTTTATTTTTGGATATGGCATTGGGCTGAGTGCTGAAAACTATTTATTCAAAGCCGAAGCAGAACCAAGGAAAAATATGTATTTAAGCCTTATGACTTATGCAGGTTTTAGTCGAAAAATAAACGACCAATTGAGCATAAGAATAACAGATGGACTTTTAATTACCGACTTCATCAAAGGCATTCATTACCTCACTGGAAATTGGTATTGTCAAAGTGCAGGCGAAGATATTTCAGAAAACTTACTTATTGGTATTACTTATATACTCTAAACCATGAAACATTACATCTTTATTTTTATGTTTTCGGCTTTTGCAAATAATGCATTTGCCCAACAACAAATCATAGGCAAGTGGCTTTCGTACGACAATGAGGGAGTAACCGAAATTTACGAACAAAAAGGGAAGTATTTCGGTAAAATTCAATGGCTAAAAAAGCCAACTGATAACAAAGGCATTCCATTTACCGACACAGAAAATCCTGATAAAAAGTTCAAATTACAACCATTATTGGGTTTGGTAATTCTAAAAGACTTTGTATATAAAAATAATGAATGGAAAAGTGGCACTATCTACGACCCTACAAACGGCAAAACTTATACTTGCACAATGTGGCTTACAGACAATAATACTTTGAAAGTAAGAGGTTATTGGGGCTTAATTTATCAAACTCAAATTTGGACTAGAACAAAATAAAAAAATATGAAAAATCTAAAATTATTTAAAAGTTTACTTATTACTACTTCAGTAGCTATAGCTTTTTATTGGATAAGTGTTTTGACAGGGATTTTTCCTGTAGAAGATTTAATTCCTGGTTACAAAAATTGGTTTATGTCATTTCCGTTACCGGATTTTTATGTAGCCACGTGTGCAGTTATAGCAGTCATTTATTTGAAAAGCAATACAAAACTAGCTGCATTATTTGGCACAATGGCAGGATCTGGATTGCTTTTTCTTGGGTTATATGCTTTAGCTTATGGGCATAATACGGGTTTGTTGTACAACTTAACAACCGATGAAATAATTGAAATCTTTATAAAAATATATTGTCTATCTGCAGGTATGTTTTTTATTCTAACCTCTTGGAAATTAATAAAAAAATGAAATGGATTTTAATACTAGTTGCCATTATATTAGAAGTTCTAGGCACTACAATGATGAAATTATCACAAGGATTCACAAAACCAATATATGCTATTGGCGTTTTTGTTTTCTATGCTGGTAGTATAACATTTTTAACATTGGCGTTGAAATATTTTCAGATAAGTATAGTGTATGCAATATGGTCTGGGCTTGGTATAGCGATTACTTCAGTTATAGGGTTAATCTACTTTGAAGAAAAAATTGATATAGTAAAATCTGTTTCATTAATTCTTATTATTTTGGGGGTCATTGGGCTAAATCTTTCAAAAAATGATTGAAGTTTTTAAAACAAATGTTCAAGAATTATTTGAGGCAGAAATTTGTATTTATAACCTTCTTACATATTTTCCAGAAAGTAAAATTAATTTTGATTTGGAAGACTGTGATAAAATATTGCGAATAGATAATCAAGGTATAGTCAATGAAAAAATAGTAGATATAGTTAATAATTGTGGATTTAGCTGTGAAGTATTATTGTAAGTAATTTCTGCCAAAAAAAATGGCTTACCTTCGTATGCCAAATTATTATTGTTGCATATTCGTGGTTTTTGCACCAAAACTTATAGCTGAACTTAGGCTAAAACAAAGGACAATCAAAACCGCCAGCAGGCAATAACTAAGACTTCGTTGGGTGCGAAGCGCCTACAATGAAGTCTAATGTTGAACGGAACCGGTAAGTTATTGGGGTGACTGTTTATTATGGGGTTGTCGTTTTGCAACTTGTTACTTACCAACGAAAGAGTAGGATAGGATTTTTTTTAATCAGTTTTTTTAGCAGTGGGGAAGCACTTTGTCTACTCTTTTTTTTGTAAAGCATATAGATTCCCCTACCCACTATTTTATACAGCAGCAGCAAGTTGTTTTTTCAGTAAATATTTTTCAGGTGGTCCTCTTATGCCGAACGATTCAATGATGATGAGCGTACCCGTTTTACAACAAGGGCATTTATGAAGCATTGTTTTTATACTTTCTTTTGGTCGCTGCACCAACAGCTTTGCTTGGAGTGCTTGCAGCTTTCCTCGTTTCCAAGTACTGCTCAAAATTCCGTAATGCCTAATACGCACAAAACGATGCGGTAAAATATGCATCGCAAATCGTCGGATAAATTCCGGGTTACTCAATAGCATTATTTTTTTGATGCCACTACTTTTGTAATCTTTGTAACTGAACATGGTACTTGTTTCATCTACTTTTTGTAAGCGATGATTACTAATAGCCACTTTATGGGTATACCTGCCCAAGTATTCTATCACTTGTTTAGGTCCACCAAAGGGTCGCTTGGCATATACTACCCAATCTTTATCAAATAGGCTGTTGAGCAGCAGCTTATCGTTTTTACCATTCGCTTTTAATAAAGCCACATACTTGGCCCTATATACCTTACTAAGTGCTTTTACCGCAAATAAATATTTACTGCTGCGTAATTGCTTTTGCCACTTACCAGTATTATCCACACCTCCACCCGGTACAATACAATGCAAGTGTGGGTGTAGCATCAGGTTTTGTCCCCAAGTATGCAGTACCGCTATCATACCCATGTGTACCCCTGCCTGTTTACCAAATTGAGCCAGCGTTTGCCATACACTTTCGAACAATAGCTTATACACCAGAGATGGCTGGTGCAGTGCAAGGCTATTAAGTGTATCGGGTAGTGTGAATACGATATGGTAATAACTGCAAGGCAATAGATCTGCTTCACGCTGCTGTATCCATGCTTCGCGTTTGTGTCCTTGGCATTTAGGACAGTGTCTGTTACGGCAACTGTTGTAGCTGATCTTTATTACCCCACAATCATTACATACATCTACATGCCCACCTAGTGCAGGCGTTCGGCAAACTTTAATAGCACTTAATGTACGCAACTGATGGGTGTTTAGTCCAATGCTTTCCATACCACTCCCTAAATGATGCAGCACATCTGCTACTTCGTATGTGGCGCGCATTGGGCAAAGAGTGTATCAAGCGGACTAAATATTTTTCTATCATCTAATTGGCAGAGGTGCAGGTATTCCATCGTGGTCTCTATATTGGCATGCCCCAGTAACTCTTGAAGCGTTACGATGTTCATTCCGTCTTCCAACAAATGACAGGCATAGCTGTGCCGAAGTGTATGCACACTTACTTCTTTTTTAATGCCGGCATCTTTTGCAATACGGTTTACAGCCCACTGAACGCCACGCTGACTGTAGCGACTATCAAAATCGCCTCCGCCTCTGCCATTGGGATTGCCATTAAACAACCATTCTTGCGGATGTTCGGCTGCTATGTATTTTTTTATCCCACGAATCAAGTGTTCACTTAATGGAAGCATTCTGTCTTTACGCCCTTTGCTTTGCTTGATATGCAATATTTTTCTATCAAAATCCATATCCTGCAAACCAATACTACGTACTTCCATACAGCGTAAACCACAGCCGTATAACAAACCAATCAGTATTTTGTGTTTTAGTAAATTACAATGATGTAGCATTTGCCATACCTCCTGCTTGCTCAAAACGGTTGGCAGCTTTGTATCTTTTTTTATGGCAGGTAAATGCAAATGATTGTAAGGAAGACCTTCCCCTTTTAACAAAAACCTTAACCCATAAACGGTATGCTTAAAATAGGTTTGTGAAGGTGTTTTACTGCGCTGCTGCAACTGGTAGAGATAATCTTTTATCTGGTCTTCATCTAGTTCAGTGGGCAAACATCCAAAATGAAGTGCCAAGGCAGCTATATGCCTACTGTAGTTATCAAAGGTTCGTGCACTGCGCCCAAGAATACTCACGTTGCGCTCAAAGCGTTGAAGTAATAACTCAAAACCTGCTACTTCTCGGCATGCTCGATGGAGAAACTTATTGTACCTTAGTTCCTCTGGTAGTTTTTTTTCGTTGTCATATTAATTAATTGTTTTCTTAAAGTTAATTATCTTCAACCAATACTACCGAAGGTTTAGTTCAACATT
>JANMOT010000007.1:0-57629 GCA_031369485.1 Sphingobacteriia bacterium | reverse complement strand
CCAACTAAGTCTAGAACTGGCTGTGTATTACTTGCTGGTACAGCTGGGGTATTAAACACAAACGCAACAATAACCTATGGTTTCTTAGATTATTGGGATGTTCCAGATAATGAACTGGCTTATAACCCAGCGGCTTCTGGTAGTGTAACTACTAAAAACCCTAAATAAGCTTTATACTGGTATTATTTATTTAAAACGAGCCCCAATTGGGGCTCGTTTTATTTGGAAGAAAGCAAGTAGCTTTAATTAATAATATTTTGCTATGAACCTTAAATACATCTTATCTGCATCTATACAATTTTTTGCTGTTTATCTATTGCAAGCACAGCCACTTACGGGACAAGGTTCGGGTATGTGGGATAGTCAAATGTATATTAATGATGTGAGTGGACGACCCATGGTATCAAAATATATTGATGTTGAGGGCAGTCCTTATTTTTTAAAAGAGTTCAAATTTGGAAATATTGTACTCAAAAATGGGCGGCAATTTACTGGCATTTCATTTCGAATTGATTTGGTAGCCAATCTATTAAATTTCATCTCAGCAAATGGTATTGAAGCAGTTTTGTCAGCTGAGTCAATCAAAGAAATTTCATTTATTGATTCAACACAATTACCGGTTAAGAAATTTATATTCCAAACAGGGTTTGCAAAAATTGATCAGTACAGTGAATATGAGTTTTGCCAAGTATTGGCAGCGGGTACTTTGAATTTAATTAAACGGATGCAAAAGAAAATCGATGTCAGAAAAAATGAATTATCCGGCGAGCAGTCCAAAGAATTTGCTACTTATGAAGATTATTACTTGTTAAATTCAACTGAAATGAAACGAATAAAACGAGATAAGTCAGCATTACTGGAAGTTTTTACAGCCAAAAGAACGCTGATGGAAGACTATATTAAAAATAACAAAGGATCGTTTAAAAGCGAAGATTATCTGATTGACTTATTTCGCTATTACAACACGCTATTTTTTTGATTCTTTGTGCAGATAATTAAGTAATTATATTATTATTTAATGTGTTTAACGAAAGAGATTGTTGTTTAATTTTTATCATTTATATAAATCAAAATGGTAAACAAAGTATACAAATTTCACTAAAAAAGAATTAACAATTTGTTTGCATATCATTTTTCTCTTAGATTAGCGGTTCTAGGTCATGATAAGTGACTTTCTTAAACCAAAAACTAAACAAATGACAAAAAAGCTGATTTTCAGTTTTTGTGCGATGCTATTTGCATCATTTACAATACTCGCACAAAACAAGAATGTAGGTGGAAAGATTACGGACAGTAAAAATGGCATTCCTCTTTCTGGAGTGAGCATAAGTTTAAACGGTAAAGTATTGGGGGTTTCAAATGCAAATGGTATTTACACTGTCTTGGTTCCCACTGTAACTAAGAAATTAAAATTTGCGTACATTGGTTATGATGATCAAGAAATGGTGATTGCTGAAGGAGCCGTAAATATTAAATTAGTTCAGGCCGATAAATCATTATCAGAAATTGTTGTAACGGGTTATCAGGCGTTGCAAAAAAGGCAAATAACTGGTGCTGTAACCACAGTAAAAGGTGAAGCTTTGAAGAATGTACCAATTGGTTCTTTCGATCAAATGTTGCAAGGTCAAGCATCAGGGGTATTGATTCAATCAAACTCTGGTCAACCTGGTGCTTCTGCTAGAGTGTTGATTCGAGGTGTAGGCTCTGTAAACGGAACAACTGAACCTTTATATATTTTGGACGGAATTCAAATTTCTGCAGCCAATTTCTCTTCAATCAATCCTAACGACTTTGAAAGTATTAGTGTATTAAAAGATGCATCTACTACCGCTCAATATGGCTCTCGAGGTGCAAATGGGGTAATCGTAATCACAAGTAAGCAAGGAAAAGCGGGCAAAACAAAAATAGAATACAATGGCCAGTATGGTCAGTCACGTTTTCCTGAGAATCCCCTCCAGTTAATGAATTCAAATCAAAAGCTGGATTACGAATTGGTCAATGGAAATGTTTTTAATGGCTGGACTCCTGCTGAAGTTGATAGCTTACGCAAAATCGATATCAATTGGCAGGATTTAATTACGCAAACTGGAATTACCAACAACCATCAATTAAGTGCAAGTGGTGGTAGCGATAAAACATCTTTCTTTATTTCTGGTGGTTTATTTAACCAAACAGGTACTGTACAGCGTACAGGATTAAAGCGATACAGCTTGCGTTTAAACCTCAATCATTCAATATCTGATAATCTAAAGGTTGGGGTAAATGCATACGGCGGTTGGAGTAATTATGAAAACACTAGTGAAAATAATACAACAATTGCTGCTCCATTAAATGCAATACGTTGGGCCAACCCTTTTGAACGACCAATAAATCCAAATACCGGTACATACCAAGTATTTCGATCTGGTCAACCCAATCCATATCTAGATATTAATGAAGTTAATAGAAGTACCAAAGAATTAAAAATTATTACGAGTGCTTTCTTGGAATCTAAACTTCCTTTTATTGCAAAGGGACTGAGTTTTAGAACACAATGGGGTGTTGATTATGAGAGTTGGGATGTAACAAATTCATTTACAAAATTAAGTACAGCTGGACAGGCAGCAAATGGTAATCAGGGCTCTTTTAATAAAGGTTCTAGAACATTAACTCGCTATACTGGAACAACCTCATTAAATTATACTAAAACTATTGGCGATCATAATTTTACTGTTGGTGCTTATAATGAATTTGTAAATAGAATTCTTTCTAGCTTTAGTTTTACCGGTTTTGGATTAACGGGTAATTTACAAAATGGAGCAGGAATCACACCAGGTTCTGGCGGATTAAATATTCCTTCAGTAGCAGAAAACAGAACTGAAAACGCATTGATTTCTTTTTTTGGAATTGGTAACTATAGTTATAAAAACAGATACTTTTTCAACACAAGTATAAGAAGAGACGGTTCATCTAGATTTGGTGCAAACAATCGTTTTGCAACTTTTTATACTGTTGGTGCTGGTTGGATTATCAGTGATGAAAGTTTCTTCAAAAACGTAACATTCATTGACAATTTGAAACTAACTACTTCCTACGGCACTGTTGGTAATCAAGATGTAACGACAGTAGGTGGAGGAGATTTTCCTTCAAGAGAATTATTTGTTAATAGAACTTATAACAGTATTAATGGGCCTGGCCTGTCGCAGTTGCCTAATCAAGACCTTACTTGGGAACAACGTAATAAATTCAACATTGGATTGAATGCGTCTTTCTTTAAAAACAGAATTACTTTAGGTGTTGATTACTATAGCGAAGTAACAGAGCGTTTATACTTGAACAATCAATTGTCTAGAACAACAGGTTTCACTTCTTTGAGTACAAATATTGGTCAAGTTAGAAATAGAGGTTTTGAATTTACTTTAGTTACAGAGAATATTGCCTCAAAAGACTTCCGTTGGACTACCCAAGCTAATTTTACCGTTAACAGAAATAAAATTCTTTCTTTAACACCAACGACACCACCAACTGGAATCGTTCCCACTAACGATACAAGAATTATTCAACGTATTGGATCTCCATTAAATAGCAATTGGTTAGTGAAATTTGCGGGGGTGAATCCTAATAATGGAAATAATATTTTCCAAAGACCAGATGGTACAATTACCGAACTTTTCAATGACGCAGCAGATCGTCAAATTTTTGGAACTAGAGATGCACCATTCTTTGGTGGAATTACCAATAAGTTTACTTATAAGCAATTCGAATTAAGTGTATTTCTCAATTATGTATTTGGTAATTTGGTATATAATAATGACCGACAATTGGTTGAAAGATTTGACTACGGTATTGATAATTTAGCTGTAACAATGTTGCGTGAATGGAGAAAGCCAGGAGACATTACTGATGTACCAAGATCGAGTGCTCCAATACGTACACCTACAACCCGCTTTTTGGAGGATGGCAGCTTCCTTCGTTTAAGAAATGTTACACTATCATACAATCTAACACAAAAAACTGCAAAGGCAATTGGTATTAGCACTGCTAGATTTTTTGTAATGGGTGAAAATTTATGGACAGGTACCAAATTTAAAGGTTGGGATCCTGAATTGTCAAATGGTGTGTTAAATGGCGCTCAGTACCCTGCTTTAAGAACAGTAACCATAGGTTTAACCGTAGGATTCTAACAATAAAAAACAAAAAGAATGAAAAAGACATTGTTTAAATATATATTCTCTTTAGTACTATTACTTGGAGTAGTTGGCTGTGAAAAAGCCATTGATAAAACACCTACGCATGCACTTTCACAAGAAAATGCCTTTAAAAGTGTAGGAGATTTTGAAACTTCATTAAGTTCTGTATATAATAGCTTAAGAGGTGCTGGTTATTATGGAAGAAACCAATCTGTAATACCCGATATGATTGCAGATAATTTAGTACAAACATCTGAATCTTTGGTAAATTTTAATGAATTAACAGATTGGGTGTTCACATCAACAAACGGTACTATTGGCGAAACTTGGTTAGCAGGATGGGGTGTTATTTTTAATGCAAATATTATCATCAATAACATCGATAAGTTAGCCAATGCCAGTAATCAAACTCGAGTTAATCGGATTAAAGGACAAGCTATTGCTCTTCGTGCTATGGCGCATTTTGATTTATTAAAGTATTTTGCAGACAACCTTGATCGAGCGAGCACCTCTCTAGCAATTCCTTATGTAAAGCAATCTGCTTTGGAATCATCACCCGCCTCTTTTAAACCTCCTCGCTTAACTGTAACGCAGGTGTATGATGAGATATATGAAGATATTGCTACTGCAAGAACAGCTTTATCGAATGTAAACGCGCCGATTAATACAACAAATACAAAATATAGAATAGATCTAACTGCTTTAAACGCTATTCAGGCCCGCGTAGCATTATATGCAAAAGATTGGGCAACAGCTAATACTGCTTCAACCGCAGTAATCAATGCCTTGCCATTGGCAAGTAGAGCTGTTTATCCATCTATCTGGCGTGATCAAAATCAATCAGAAGTTGCTTTTGCAGTATTCTTTTCACCTGGTGAGTTTTTGAGTAGGTTAGCTGGGGATGTTTATAGCCCAACAACTGGAACAAACCGTTCTCAGTTTGAGGGTCATCCAACTTTATTTAGTCAGATTGATGAAGCAAATGATATTCGTTTTTCTACTTCAGTTACAAGAGGGTTTACTACTACTTCACTTGTAAGGGCTAATTCACGTTTGGTTGTAACAAAATACAATGGAAAAGGAGCTGCTTTAGATGGAGTGGTAGATTGGAAAGTTTTTCGTACTGGAGAAATGTATTTGATAAGAGCTGAAGCACGTCAAAATACAAGTCAAGATGCTTTGGCTTTGGCAGACTTAAATACACTTCGTGCTGCCCGAATAAACGGATTTATTGCAGGAACTGAGACAGGGGCAGCCCTTACAGCAGCTATTCAGTTAGAAAGAAGTAAGGAACTCTTTATGGAAGGACACCGTTGGTTTGATTTAAAAAGAACGAATAGAAACATTAATAGAGGAGCAATTACAGCACCAACTACCCAATCTACTCTTGTCCAAACACGCAGAGAGTGGGTATGGCCTATTCCTCAAGGAGAGATAGATGCAAACCCTAATATGAAACAAAATCCAGGCTATTAATTGGTTAAGTAAAAATAAAAAAAATGAAAAAACTTTTATATTCTCTTTTGGGTATCGCTGCAATAGGAATTACAGCTTGTGAAAAAGATCCTATAACTCTAATAGGCGATGCAAATTCTGCTGTTGCTTTTATGTATGCTGCACCTGGTGCACCTACTTCTGATATTGTTATTGATGGGTTGGTATCAAACGGTAGTAGAAGACTAACTTATGGTATTACTTCATTAGGCGGGGGTGGCGGAAACGGAGGCGTGTATATTCCAATAGTAAACGGGTCAAGGAATATTAAAATTTCTACCGATTCTGGGAAAACGAGTTTGATTGATACAAGGTATCAGTTTGATGCAAATAAGTCACACACAGTAGCTGTATACGATACTTTGCTTGCATCTGGAACTCCTGCATTGCGTGCGGTTCAATTGTCTGATGATTTATCCGTTCCATTAGGTGCCAATGTACATGTTCGCTTTCTACATTTAGCTCCATTGGCTCCTACTGTAGATATTACATTGTTAAGAACAGCACCGAGTTTAGATAGCGTTACTTTAACAAGCAGAACATTTTTAGGGGCTTCTCCAAACGCGGCTACATTATCTGCTTTCACGCCAATACCAGGAGGAACAGCTTACACATTAAGAGTAAAACTAGCTGGAACGCAAACGCTTGTAACTGCTATTAATTTAGGTGCAACACTTACAAGCGGTAGGATTGTTACCCTTGCAGCCATTGGAACTGCTAGAGGTACTGCTTTAAATGCAATGACGCTAAGACATTTTTAGTAAACGAAGTCAAGATACTTTTCAATATAAAAGCCATCCTATTTGTCTAGTGATGGCTTTTATATTTTTAGCGTAATTAAATATAAAATTCTAGCAAAATAATCCCACTACAACTTTATCTCTTCTTCATGTTCATTGAAGAACCTGAACTCAACTATATGATAATTTGTATTGGCCTTGATATGGATCTTGGTCTTGAATTTCTTTCTCCAAGTCTTAATAATTGAACTAAAAAAGCCCTTGGTTAAGTGAGAATATACAATAGGATTAACAGTAAGGGTAAGGTTCTTGTGGGCATGTGTTGTTAAATAATACAATCGCTTTTCAATTTCATCTTCCAGTAAAAGTGTTGAACTTATTTTTCCACTTCCATTGCAAACAGGGCATAACTCAGCAGTATTAATATTTACTTCCGGACGCATCCGCTGCCTCGTTATCTGCATCAACCCGAATTTAGAAATGGGCAATACAGAATGTTTGGCGCGGTCGGTCTTCATAAAACCTTCCATCGCTTCCTGCAGCTTTCTTTTATTATCGGGCAGCTTCATATCAATAAAATCTACCACAATAATTCCACCTATATCCCTTAGCCTTAATTGCCTCGCCATTTCTTCTGCGGCTTCCAAATTGGTTTGCAATGCATTCTCCTCTTGGTTATTGCTTACGCTCTTATAGCCACTGTTTACATCTACCACATGCAATGCTTCGGTATGCTCAATAATAAGGTAAGCCCCACTGGGTAGGTTTACCGTTTTTCCAAAAGAAGATTTAACCTGCTTGGTAATACCATACTGGTCAAAAATTGGAAGAGGACTCTGGTAAAAACTCACTATATCCATTTTGTCGGGTGCTATCCGCTGAATATAGGACTGCGTTACGGCAAAAAGATTTTTATCGTTTACCACCACTTTATTAAAGTCGGCACTCAGCAAATCCCTTAATATACTGGTAGTTTTTGTCTCCTCACTCAAAATGCGAACGGGAGCTACCGCACCTTTTAGTTTTTGTTGAATGCTGTTCCAGTTTTCAATAATGGTCAACAAATCTTGGTGTAACTCTGACGTACTTTTTCCTTCGGCGGCCGTTCTTACAATGATGCCGAAATTTTTGGGACGAATAGCTTCTACAATTTTATGCAGTCGCTTCCGCTCTTCACTGGAATGAATTTTTTTTGATACCGCTACAATTTCATTGAAGGGGGTAACTACTACAAATCTCCCAGGTAAAGAAATTTCACAACTCAACCTAGGGCCTTTTGCTGCAATGGGTTCTTTTAAAATTTGTACCAGTATATTGGGTTTTCCACCCATTACCTCATTTATTTTTCCAGTCTTTAATATCTCTGGCTCTGTTTGAAATTTGGCAAAGTCAAACCCATTCGGATCCTTATCGTTCATTGCCAAAGCAGTATACTTAATAATAGACCGAACGTAGGGACTTAAATCGGTATAGTGAAGAAAAGCATCTTTCTCAAAACCAACATCTACAAAAGCCGCATTAAGTCCCGGTATAAGCTTTTTTACTTTACCTAAATAAAGATCCCCAACCGCAAAATTTGCATCGGAGTTTTCGTTGTGCAGTTCCACCAGCTTTTTATCTTCTAATAAAGCTATCTCAACACCAGTGGAAGTGGCATTTATAATTAGTTCTTTGTTCACAAATAGCAACTTTAAAATAAAAATTTCACGCTCCTAATTGCAGGACGTGACCATCTACTTACTCTATTCATTGTCGCTGTAAGAAGGAGGGAAGTAAAGTTGCAGTATTCAGGATGCAGCAGCGACAGTATGTAGATAAGTATTAACCGCATTGTAATTCGTACAATGCGGTTAAATATGTTCAATCAAAAAAAGAATTATTTATTCTTCTTCTTGTGACGGTTCTTTCTTAAACGTTTTTTTCTTTTGTGCGTCGCAATTTTATGACGCTTTCTTTTCTTACCACAAGGCATACCAAGAGATTTAAATAGTTAACAAATAAATTATTTTTTCAATTCCATGATTCTGTCGTTCAATTCTTTTTTTGCTTGAGGAATTTGAACCAGTTGCTTTGCTTTTTCGTAAAAAACAATGGCATTTGCTTTATCTCCCTTCAAATCATAACACTCCGCAATATGAAATATCGCTTCAATATTATTGGCTTCTTGCGCAACAATAATTTTAAAACGTTCAATAGCTTTATCATATTGACCGCTTTTTTTACCACCTAACGCAAGAATCATCTGCCCATAAATATTACTGGGATCTTTTTCTACAATTTGTTTAATCGGCAATATACCTTCCATAGGGTTATTGCTGATATTCCCAAAAATATAACAAGCTCCAAGCCCAATCCTACTTGAATCATTTGCAGGATTGATTTTAAGGGCATTCTCAAAAAGAACTTTTGCTTGCTCTGCTAACCAACTTTGCATGGCAGGATTTTCTGTCATCAATAGCCGGTCTACAAACAAGCGGGCGGCAAAGGTGAGGCTTTTTTCAGAATTTTCCAACTTCGCTGCTTCAGAAGTATAATATGCGTATGGTTCAAGCAAATGAATCGAGTCTAGCCAGAAACGAGCCAGCTGGTGATAAACATGAATTTGCTGCTCTTTTACATTGCCACGGGATACCGAATTTTCTAAAATAGTGAGTTTTGCAGCCTGTTCTGGACTGATTTTAGCCTTGGCTTCGGTTAAAAGGCTACTGAATACAATTTTTTCAGAAGAATGATCGTGCCCATCAGTGGCAGAATGAGTAGTCTCTTTTTTTGGTGCTACAGTTTTACCGCCAAAATATAGGGCAAAACACAGTGCTAAGGCGATTGCAGAAAGAACGTATTGTTTTTTTTTCACTTAAATATTCACTTTTGGCAAAGTTAACTTACTTGCACTTGCTTTTCACTTCGCTCACAAATTCTTTGGCAGGTTTAAATGCAGGAATATAATGTTCTGGTATTTCAACCGCTATATTTTTCTTGATATTTCTACCAATTTTAGCAGCTCTTTTTTTGGTAATAAAACTCCCAAAGCCTCGAATATAAATATTCTGGCCTTGAGAAAGACTGTCTTTCACCTCTTTAAACATCGTTTCCAAGGTAACCAAAACATCTACTTTTGGTATACCAGTTTTATCGGAAATAATGGTGATGAGATCTGATTTTCTCATTTTAACGGTTTTTTTTATAAGTTGTGCCTTAAAGTACGTTAAAAAAGATTAAAATACCCAAAAAACAAGTATTAATTTTTCTGAAATACTCAAGCATGATCAATTAATTCAATTAGTTACAATTGTAAATTTGATTATATATCACCATAATAAACTGTTAAAATATTTTGCATAGCAGTATGTTGCGTACTAAAAAATCCTCATATAATATATTCTCAAGTTCATTAATACAGTGGAATGAACAACACAACCGGCGTAAAATGCCCTGGAAGGGTGAAAAAGATCCCTATAAAATCTGGTTAAGTGAAATCATACTTCAGCAAACCAGGGTGGAGCAGGGACTCGCTTACTATGAATCTTTTATAACTGCTTATCCCACCATTTTACAATTGGCTGCTGCCAAAGATGAAACTGTTTTTAAGTTGTGGGAGGGACTCGGTTATTACAGTCGCTGTAGAAATTTGCTTACAACCGCTCGTTATATTGCTTTTGAATTAGGCGGTGTATTTCCCGTCCAATACCAAGATTTATTACAATTAAAAGGGGTAGGACCTTATACTGCCGCCGCCATTGCCTCTTTTGCTTATGGCCTTCCGTATGCTGTAGTAGATGGAAATGTTTACCGGGTAATTGCCCGCTATCTTGGAATTGATCTGCCTACGGACTCTACACTAGGCAAAAAATATTTTAATGAATTGGCACAGCAATTACTATTTATAAAAGATCCGGGTAAGTACAACCAAGCTATAATGGACTTTGGCGCTACCGTGTGCAAGCCTGCTGCGCCTGCTTGTAGTAATTGTATATTGAATAAATCTTGTTCTGCTTTGGCCAGCGGTACGGTAAATACACTGCCTGTTAAATCAAAGACCATCCAACGGAAAAAAAGGTATTTCTATTATTTTATTTTTCAACATGCAGCATTTACGGCTATTTCCCAAAGAATGCAAAAAGATATTTGGCATTCTTTGCATGAATTTTATTTAATGGAATCTACCAAATTACTCAGTTGGAATAAAGCTGGGGTACAAAAATGGCTGATGGAGCAATTCGGTATCGTTGAATTTGAACTGGAAAAATTATCTGAAATTCAACAACAGCAGCTAACCCATCAACAAATAAAGGGGCAGTTTATTCATATTCGACTGGCTAAAATTCCACCTACTTTAAAAGGATTGAACTGGTGCAGTGCCGCCGAAATAGGAAAATTGGCCTTCCCCCGGTTCATAACTGCTTATTTAGAACTGCTGTAGCTTTGGTTTTAGTGGTTTGACTTTTCTGGAATTTTAAAAAATTGGGGATAA
Source organism: Sphingobacteriia bacterium (assembly GCA_031369485.1). Lineage (GTDB taxonomy): Bacteria > Bacteroidota > Bacteroidia > Chitinophagales > Chitinophagaceae > Sediminibacterium. The sequence continues at coordinate 46,755 of JANMOT010000007.1, read as the reverse complement.
GAAAATGGCGACTTAATTGTAATAGAAACGATATTTTTGTGATGTTATCAAATACTTGCTAAATTTTATTTGATTATTTTTCAACCTAATTACCCTACTTTGGATTATCATCCTGTTACCATCTACCTCTCTTCAACCTATTTATTGGCTGCATTACAAGCCCAAGGTACCACCATATTAATCATGGTTTTGCTCTTCCTATTGTTTCTCTCTTTTGTGCTTTCTGGTGCCGAAGTGGCGCTCTTTTCGCTTACCCATAAAGACATTAATATTCTTCGATCTAAGCAACAACCGCCCTATCAACGCATTGTTGGTTTATTAGAAGAGCCCAAAAATTTATTAGCGTCTTTACTCATTGCCAATAGTTTTATCAATATATCTATCATCATCTTATCGAATCTTCTCATTGATGATATGTTCGATTTTGAACGATTCAATGCTGCATGGGTTGAATTTATTATTAAAGTGGTGGCTGTTTCTTTTCTGCTTGTTTTATTTGGAGAAGTAATGCCCAAAGTATTGGCCACACAAAATAATATTCGTTTTGCAAAAGATTTTGGGGGAATTATTCAAATACTAACTTACTTGACTTCTGGTTTGGGAAAAAAGTTGGTCAAATACTTTGATATTTTCGAACGAAAACTCAACAATAAAAGCAATGGCACTTATAGCTTAGAAGAGCTTGATCATGCCATTGATATTACTACTGATAATACGGCTTCTGAAAACGAAAAAAACATCTTAAAAGGCATTGTTAAGTTTGGGAATATTACGGTGAAGCAAATTATGAAAACCCGTGTTGACGTGCATGGGGTAGATGAAGAAGCCAGTTTTAGTGAATTGCTGCAACTGGTACGTGAACTCAACTACAGCCGCCTCCCTGTTTATACCGAAGGGCTTGATAATGTAGTAGGTATGATTCACACAAAAGACATGCTGCCTTTTTTAGATGAGGCCGATGATTTTAATTGGAGAAGTTTAATGCGCCCTCCCTATTTTGTACACGAGCAGAAATTTATAGAAGATTTGTTGGCCGAATTCCAGTTAAAACGCATTCATTTTGCTGTGGTTGTAGATGAATTTGGGGGCACCAGCGGCATAGTTACTTTAGAAGATATTTTAGAAGAGGTAATTGGCGAAATTAAAGATGAGTTTGATGAAGAAGAAAGTGGACATAATAAAATAGACGATTACAACTATCTCTTTGAAGGCAAGACCATGATCAATGATATTTGTAAAATTATGGGCTTGTCGGCCGACACTTTTGATGAAGTAAAAGGAGAGAGCGATTCATTGGCGGGATTGGTTTTGGAGATTGCTGGTGAAATACCGCTTGCTGGTAGCATCATCAATGCGAATGATTTTGACTTTACGGTACTTGAAGTTGAAAAGAATCGAATTCTAAAAATAAAAGTCACCATCAATAAGAATACGGATGCATAAAAAGTTGATAGGAAAGCATCTGCATACAGTCCTCCGTTTTTGGTTCTCACCCATTAAGCGAGTATGCTTTGTTTTGTGTACTTGCTATTGCCTGCTATGTTTCTCCTGTAATAGTACTTTCACACCCAAGCCTACGGGCTATTATGCCATTTCCTTACCAGTAAAAAAGTACCAGCTATTCAATCAACCTGGCTATCCTTACCAGTTTGAATATCCTACTTATGCTACCATTACCAAAGACACTGTTTTTTTTGGGGAAACCACCGAAAACCCTTGGTGGATCAACATTGATTTTCCTTCATTTTATGGAAGAATTTACATCAGCTATAAATCTATCGGAAAAAATAATTTCGACAGTCTCGTCAAGCACTCATTTGCCCTTACTGGTAAGCATACTGCCAAAGCTTATTCAATTGATGATTCATTAATTCATACGGCTCATAATATTGATGGAATATTCTTTAGGGTAGGTGGTGATGTGGCTACCGCCAACCAGTTTTTTCTCACCGATTCTACCCATCATTTTTTGCGAGGTGCGTTGTACTTTGATGCCACACCCAACGCAGATTCTTTAAACATGGTGAACCAATTCCTGATAGAAGATGTAAAACACCTAATCAATACTTTCTCTTGGCGCAAATCACACAATAAATAAGCTTTATCTTTACCATAAATTACAAATACAAATGATAGCGATTGACCATATTTTGGTGAGCGATGAAATTGTTGAAGAACAATTTGTATGCGACCTAGCTAAATGTAAGGGCGGTTGTTGTGAAGATGGAGACGCGGGTGCGCCAATGGAAAAATGGGAATTGAAAAAACTAGACGCATTTTATGATGTGATAGCACCTTATATGACCGAAGCTGGTATTGCCGAAGTGAATAAAGTGGGCAAATATACTTACGATGAAGAATTTGGATGGGTAACGCCAACCATAAATGGTGGCATTTGTGCTTATGGACTAAAAGATGCCAAAGGCATTATTCATTGTGGTATTGAGCAGGCATACAATGATGGAAAACTGGATTGGAAAAAACCAGTAAGCTGTCACCTATTTCCAATTCTTACCCGTAAAAGTAAGCGCGATCCTGAAATAGAATATGTAAATTATCAACCCAGAGAAGATTTGTGTAAATCAGGATGTAGCTTGGGTAAGAAATTAAAAGTACCAGTGTATATTTTCCTCAAAGAAGCATTGATTAGAAAATACGGGACTGAATTTTATGATACACTTTCTGCTACCGCAGAAGAAATAAAAAAAAATAAATCATGAGTGATACTGCCGCCTCTTTTATTGCAAAAAGTACCATCAAAGCCGCTGACCTCGATCATCGTAGAAAAATCAATTACAATATTGGTAAGTACAATGTAATTGTAGAACAGGGAAAACAACAATTCCCCAATATCATGTTGGCTCGTGAATCAGCAAAAAATAAAAAATGGCAGGCCATAGAAAATTTAGATGGCTATCTGCAAGAGTTTGAGGCTAAAATTACTGCAAGGGGTGCAAAAGTATTGTGGGCAGAAACGGCAGAAGAAGCACTGGAATTAATTGGCAGTATTTGCGAAGAAAAAAAGTGTAAGATTCTGGTGAAGAGCAAGAGTATGGTCACCGAAGAAATTCATTTAAACAGTTATCTCGAAAATAAAGGTATTGAAAGCGTAGAGACCGATTTGGGTGAATATATTCAGCAATTAGATGGTGAAGCTCCATACCATATTGTAACACCAGCCATGCACAAGAGCAAAGAAGACGTAGCCAGATTGTTTACAGAAAAATTAGGCACACCTCCTGGTTTATCACCAGAAGAACTTACGCTGGTGGCTCGAAAAAAATTGCGTGAAAAATATGTCCAGGCCGAAGTGGGCGTAACAGGTGCTAATTTTATTTTACCAGATATAGGTGCTATAGCCATCACTGAAAATGAAGGCAATGCAAGGTTGAGTTCAGCCTGGCCTAAAACCCATATTGTGGTAGTAGGTATTGAGAAAGTAATTCCATCCGTACATGATCTTCCGCTATTCTGGCCGCTCCTAGCCACTTTTGGTACGGGGCAAAAACTAACTGTTTACAATACCCTAATTACCGGTCCCAAACAAGTAAATGAAACAGATGGCCCTGAAGAAATGATTGTGATTATGCTCGATAATGGTAGAACCAATTTACTTGCCAATCCTACGGCGCGCGAAGCATTGTATTGCATTCGTTGCGGCGCATGTTTAAATGCTTGTCCCGTTTATAAAAACATTGGTGGCCACTCTTATGAAACTACATATAGCGGCCCAATTGGTAAAGTAATTACGCCTTATATGCGTGGCATGGAAGATTATAAGCATTTAAGTAATGCGTCTTCACTGTGCGGTAATTGTACCGAAGTTTGTCCCGTTAGAATAAACCTACACGAGTTATTATTAGACAATCGCCACGAAGCCGTAATACAGGGCAATAGTGTTATTGCAGAGCGAATGGCTTGGAAGGTTTGGAAAACGGCAAGCCTGAATCGAATGATGATGAATATGGGTTCTGCAAAAATGAAGAACTGGGTAGTGAATAAAGTTTTTAAAGGATGGACTGCACATAGAAGTGAATTGGATTTTAGTACAAAGACTTTTAATGAACAATGGAAAGAAAAACACAGTGGAAAAATATAGTGTAAGAAAAATTCAATCATGAATGATTCTGTTGTACTAATTTATACTGCTGTTGAGCAAGTAAGGCTTAGTTATATTGCGACCACGCTTTTGGGTAAACAGGTTTTTATTACCCAATCTAAAGAACAGTTTATTGCTTTTAATGGGTATAGAATCAGCTATGCAGCAAAGCGTATAGGGAATGAAGAATTGCATATTGCGCCTCATGGGTTGCTGCAGCAAATAGGTATTCAAACTCAGCAGGTGGATTGTTTTAAATGGGAGGGATTCCCAGTTTTTTTTAAAACCAACGGAGATATACCCTTCGATTTTTTCTCAGCTGCTTTTTATTTAATTACCAGATACGAGGAATATTTACCATCTGCTAAAGATTCTTTTGGAAGGTATGCGCATGAAAATAGTATTGCCTACCAGCAAAATTTTCTACACCAACCCATTATACAATATTGGCGCTCAAAAATATTTTCACCTTCTGCCTTCCCCGCTTTGCACTTTAGTTTTTTTCCCAGTTACGATATTGATATTGCGTATAGCTATCGCAGTCATTCAATATTACGCAATACACTCGGTTATTTTCGCGATTTATTGAAAGGGAATAGCACAGCAGTTACGGAGCGAATGCGTGTAATGTTTGAATCACAGCAAGATCCTTATGATGTATATGAATGGCTAGAATTGCTCCATAGCAGTCTACAATTAAACCCGTTTTATTTTTTTCTGCTTGCTGCGCAGCGAAATAAACTCGATAAAAATATCAGTCCTCGCTCCACTGCATTGCAAATATTGATTAAAAAAATTGGGAAGCAAAATCGAATAGGAATCCATCCATCCACCCAATCTACAAAAGCTGATTGGGTGCTTAAAAACGAGATAGATAATCTGCAAAGTATTGCGAAGCAGCCAGTGCAGTTGAGTAGGCAGCATTATATATTTCTAAAACATCCCAATACTTACCAAAAATTAATTGAAGCGGGTATTACCCACGATTATTCTATGGGATACCCCAGTATCAATGGTTTTAGGGCGTCTTATGCGGCCGCATTTACTTGGTTCAATTTACAAACCAATCAAAGCGCTCCACTTACCATACATCCTTTTTGTTATATGGATTCTACGGCTATTTTTCAAGAAAAAATAACCCCAGAAAATGCTTCGCTGCAAATGCAATATTATTTTGATACTGTAAAATCCGTGGGAGGTGAATTTATTCCAGTGATGCATAATAATTTGTTGACCACCCAGCCTGGATTTATTGATTGGAGAAATATTTATGCGGATTTCCTACTTAAAAATTGTACTAAACTCGGATAGTCCATTAATGTTTAAAGTGTCGGGTACCAGTCATTACCATTACCAAATTCTGCGCAACACAATAAGCAATACTGTCTTTGTCTCGCACTGAACCACCCGGCTGAATAAAGGCTTCAATACCAGCAGTGTGGGCAATTTGTACGCAGTCGTCAAACGGGAAAAACGCATCCGAAGCCAATACAGCACCTGTTAAGCTAAAATTAAATTGTTTGGCTTTTTCAATAGATTGGCGAAGGGCATCAATGCGACTGGTTTGTCCACAACCCTTGCCTACCAGTTGGTTATTTTTTATAAGTGCAATGGCGTTGCTCTTTAAATGCTTGCAAATAATATTGGCGAAAATAAGGTTGGTCTTCTCTTCATCAGTAGCAATTCTTCCACCTACTTCATCCCATTTTTCGTAGTTGCTACCATCTATATCCTGAATTAGGGTTCCGTTCAGAATAGATTTCCGCATGGAGCTATTGTTTAGTTCATTTGCGTGGAGTTGCAAAAGAATTCTATTTTTCTTTCCTTTTAAAATGGTTAATGCAGCTTCATCAAAGGAAGGCGCAATCAGTACTTCAAAAAATATTTCATTGATTGCTTCGGCGGTAGCAGCATCAATGGGTTTATTGCATACCAATACACCCCCAAATGCACTTTCAGGATCGCCCGCTAGTGCTGTGTCCCAGCTTGCTTTTACAGTAGATCTAGCAGCAACGCCACAAACATTGGTATGTTTGATGATGGCAAAAACTGCATCGGTATAATTGCTAAAATCAGCAATCAATTGAATGGCAGCGTCTGTATCTACTAAATTATTATAAGAGAGTTCTTTGCCATTTAGTTGGTCAAAAATTTTGGTAAGATCGCCTTGGAAAGCAGCTTGCTGGTGTGGGTTTTCTCCGTAGCGCAAAATCTGATTGGGAACTGGATTGAAGTAGTTGCTGATGGCAATATCATATTGCATCACCACTTCAAAAGCTTTGGCAGCAAAAGCTCTGCGTTGTTCAATGCTGGTAATACCTGCTTGATCAATTAATAATTTTTCTAGTAATGGGTAATCGTCTTTGGCCGCAATAACGGTGAGGTCTCTAAAGTTTTTAGCAGCAGCGCGAATCATGGAAGGCCCACCAATATCAATCTTTTCAATAATGGCTTTTTCTTCACTGGTATTTTTCAGGGTTTCTTCAAAGGGATAGAGATCAACAATTACCAGATCAATCTCTGGAATATGGTATTCTTTCATTTCCTGCAAATCTTGCGGCTCATATCTTCTGCCTAAAATACCGCCAAATACAGCGGGGTGAAGGGTTTTAACGCGACCGCCTAAAATAGAAGGATAGGTGGTAAGGCTTTCTACGGGAACGCATTTAATCCCTAATTCTTCTAAAAACGTTTGTGTGCCACCAGTAGAATAAATGGTAATGCCGAGTTTTTGTAATTGTTGGGCAATGGGTGCGAGGCCGTCTTTATAAAAAACGGAGATAAGTGCTGACTGAATTTTCTTTTGCATGTAATTTATTTGGAGAGGTCGAGTTCAAAAGCACCTTGATCGGGTACCGAATGATGGCGCAAATGTAAGACCTCTGCCTCTTTTTTCCATCTTTCTATTTTCCACAGTGGATTGCTTGAATCGAAAACAAATAAAGCACCGGGGAATCGGCTGGCAACCTCTTCCAGATTGTATTTGGGCGATCCAGATAGGATGACCAAATCAATTTTTTTATCAACAATCTGAGTGGGTAATACCGTATTAGGTTGCAATAATAATATGATTTTATTCCCCCCAAAAATTAATGGAGGCGTTAATTGGCTGCTGGTAGTATTGCAAATATTGACTGCTCTGTATAGGGTTCTGCTGGGTGTTAAATATCTTTTAATCAAGAGCGGCTGTTCTAGTAGTGCGGGATTACCGAGGTAATGGTTGCTGCATCCTTCTAAAATATCAATGGCCGTGTATTTGGGTGCTTGGTAAACCAGTAATTTATTTTGTTGTTGGCATTGAATAATAGAAACGCTTCTGAGTACAATAAAAAGGGTAGTGCAACCCAGTGTTCCCATAAAAAAAATGGATTTTTTTTGCCAGAGCCAATAGCTTATACCAATCACAATACCGTATAAGCAAATGGTTTGAATGAGGGAAACCTGAATAAAATTGGTGGTGGCAAAAGGTAGGGTGGCGGTATTTTCTATCAGTCGGTTTAAATAGTATAACCCTTGCTGCGTAAGGGCTCCAATAGGGTTGGCCAAGAAAGGTATGGGTGCAATTACCAATAATAATATTTCTAGGTACAGGATAATCCCCGATAGCGGAACCGCAAAAAAATTAGTGAAAAGAAATAGGTTTGGAAACTGGTGAAAATAATAGAGTAATAAGGGCAATGTAAATATTTGTGCAGCCAAAGTAATACTACAAAGCTGCCAGCAGTAGCGCAGTATGCCGTTTTCTAAAAACCATAATTTTTCAATGGGTTTTGAAAAAATAATAATACCCAAAACGGCTGTATAAGATAGCTGAAAGCCTATATCCCAGCAGTAGAGCGGGTTGTACACTAAAATGCAAAATGCAGAAGCGGCCAGTGTGTTGATGGTATAATTTGTTCTGCCTTGTTGTTCACCCAAAATAATAAAGCTAAACATGATGGCCGAGCGTAGTATAGAGGGAGCTGCACCGGTGAGAATGGTAAACAACCAAAGTACCACTAAAATTAATAAGGGCTTAAGCCATTTACCGTAGGAGATTTTTTTCAATGGTTTTAGCAATAGTAATAGCAATCCATAAATCATTCCTAAGTGTAAGCCACTGATGGCAATAATATGTACAACGCCCGTGCTGCTATAAGCTTGTAATAAATCAAGATCCAGATTTTTTTTATAACCAATCAGTAAAGCTTCTGCAACACTTCTTTCTTTATTGCTTTTTATATATCGCTGTAGAATATATAAAATCTTATTGCGCATTTGGGTAATAAATGCTCTTGTGTAAGCAATTGGATGCTGTTGAATAATGGTATAATCGCGGGGACTTAGAAAAATTTGATAATGAATATATTGGCTGGCCGCATATATTTTAAAATTGAAACCACCGGGGTTGGTTGCGCTTTTAATGGGCAAAGGCAGCTTGTGTAAACGCAATTCGGTGCCTTCTTTAAGTAATAGAGCCGAAGAATCTTTTTTCAAGTAAATAAGTAAATTATTGTTGCCCATAGCAGCGGTGGTTTGGTAGCTATTGGTTTTTTTCGTCAACTCCCCATTAATAATAACGGAAGATTGTAAGGGGGAGGGCGTGGTATTTAGATATAGCAATACCATGCCAATGCAAATAAATAATCCGTTTAGTGCAAAGCCGCCTATCCAACCAAAGCGGAATTTTTTTTGAATGGGCAATAGGGAAAAAATAAGCCAGCAAAGAAAGAAAGCGCCAAAAAGCCACAGCATAAATATATGTGGCAATTGAAAATATTTCCCAATAACCAAGCCAGCTATATAGGCAATGGTGATGCGAATAAGTGCAAACTGCCACCAAGGTTTTTGTTTGAAAAGCGCTTCCATGGTATAAACCTAAAGAAAAAGGCCGCAAAAATGCTTGCGGCCAGTAAAATCAGGTATTTATACGCTATCTACTCAGGTTCATACTTCGCTCTTTGTAGAGGGTTCTGAAATAAGGATCTCTAAGGTCTTTAATAAAGCGAATGGCTTCTCCTGTACTCTTCATTTCAGGGCCTAATTCTTTGTTTACGCCTGGGAATTTATCGAAGCTGAATACGGGTTCTTTAATGGCATATCCCTCTAATTTTTTCTCCATGGTAAAATCACCCAGCTTGGCTGCTCCCATCATTATTTTAGTAGCAATATTTAGGTAAGGAATTTGGTAGGCTTTGGCAATAAAAGGAGTAGTTCTAGAAGCACGTGGGTTGGCTTCAATTACATACACTTTATCGTTTTTAATAGCGAATTGAATATTAATAAGTCCCTTAATATTCAATGCACGGGCAATTTTTTCTGAATAGAACTCCATTTTTTCCAGAATCAATGGGGTAAGGTTGAATGCAGGAAGCACGGCGTTGCTGTCGCCACTGTGAATGCCAGCGGGTTCAATATGTTCCATGATACCCATGATATGAAAAGTTTCTCCATCAAAAATGGCGTCTACTTCAGCTTCTTGGCATCGGTCTAAAAAATGATCAATCAATATTTTATTGCCTGGAAGGTGTTTCAGCAGACTAATTACCGCTTTCTCAACTTCCTCGTCGTTAATCACAATGCGCATCCGCTGACCGCCAATTACATAGCTGGGGCGTACCAGTACGGGATAACCAACCCTATTGGCCACTTCAATGGCTTCATCTGCATTAAAGGCAGTGCCATATTCAGGATAAGGAATTTGGAGTTCTTTCAGCAGGTCGCTAAAACGGCCGCGGTCTTCTGCAATATCCATATCGTTGAAAGAGGTACCGATTATTTTAACTCCTTTTTCGTGAAGACGCTTAGCCAGTTTAAGTGCTGTTTGTCCCCCCAACTGTACAATCACTCCATCGGGCTGTTCTAGTTCAATAATTTCCCAAATATGCTCCCAAAATACGGGCTCGAAATAGAGTTTATCGGCCATATCAAAATCAGTGGAAACGGTTTCAGGATTACAATTCACCATGATGGCTTCGTATCCGCATTCTTTAATGGCTAAAAGTCCGTGCACACAGCAGTAATCAAATTCAATACCTTGGCCAATTCTATTAGGGCCACTGCCTAAAACAATTATTTTTTTCTTTTTAGAAGGTACTGATTCGTTGGAGTTGAGTATAGGGTTCATTTTTTTAAGGAATTCTGCAAAATTAGGGGTACAGAACAATTTATACAGTTATTTTTTAAAAAAGGGGGAATCAAAGTCAATTGCCTTATTTATTTTGATTGGCTTTATACCCCAACTCCTATTATTTTTGCGGGGTAAAAAATGAATAAAATGAAGCTGGCTAAGATAGGAATGGTGGTTGGGAGTATGCTGCTGGGTATTTTACTGCTGGTAGTGGTATTTATTTCCCCTATCACCAAATACCTGATTGAAAGGTATAGTGTGGAATATATAGGTAGGCAAATAAAAATGAAGCAGTTGGGTATTAATATTTTTAATGGAAGTATCAGTGCCAAAGGACTCACTATTCAGGAAGCAAAAAGCAAGTCGCTTTTTTTTCAATGTGAGCAACTCCATTTAAATACTACGGTGTATAAATTATGGGCTGGCAAATATGATATTACTGATTTTACAGTTCAACAACCAACGATACAAATTATTCAAAAAGGAAATCATTTTAATTATGATGATTTAATAAAGCGTTTTTTATTGGATGATGGAAAGGCAAACAAAAACAAAAAAACAGTACCGGTTCAATATTGGCTCCGTAATATCAGTATTCAACAAGCAAAATTAGTGTACACCAATATTCGGCCGTTTAATAAAATTGAAATCAATCAAGCCAATATAACCCTGCCGTTGGTAGCTTGGAATGATTCGGTGTATCGCATAAAAGCAGATTTTGGTTTGGCTACTGGCGGAAAATGTTCAGCTAATTTAGTGTTGAATGCACAAACCATGAAGTACCAGTTGCGTGCATCGGTGGGAGCATTAAATATTAATTTTCTGTATCCATATTTAAAAGATTATCTCCAAGTACAATCACTTAAGGGCTTGGCAGATGCCCAAATAGTATTGAATGGGAATTTCAGCAAACCCACTGAAATAGCCCTTTCGGGAGATATTAGTACGCATGATTTTTCTATAGTAGACAATACGAATGAGTTGTTGACTGCTGTTGATGCCGTAGATATAAAAATAGATACCATTAATACGGTTCAGAATAAATACCACTTTTCATCTGTAAAAATAGACCATCCTTTTCTCCGCTTAAGCATGTACGATAAGGGGTTTAATTATGAACGTATTATGACCAGTCCCTTGGCTGCATCGGGTGATACATCGGCAAAGGTATATGCCAATTTATTTTTAATGGCATCGGATTATTTACATGAAATTGTAAGGGTATATGATGTAAGCAATTACAAGGTAAACCAGCTAAGTATTACCAGGGGGCAGTGTGTATTTACCGATTTTACACACGGCGATAAATTTAGGTATATATTAGATTCTATGAACCTCAGCAGTGATAGGTTGAGTAGCCTTAATTCTTTTTTATTGTTTGCTGTAAATGCGCGTTTAAACACATCGGGCAAGTTGAATGGGATTTTAAAAGTGAATCCCAAAAATTACAAGGATATTGATATAGATGCAGCTATTAAAGAATTGCTGGTAACCGATTTCAATCCTTATTCAACCTATTATACGGCAACGCCTTTTATTAATGGTACTATTACTTATTCCAATAAAACAGTGGTATATGATGGAAAATTGGAGAGTAAAAATATACTAGATGTGCAGCAGATTAATGCGGGTAAAAAAATAAAAAATAATACTGCAATGAATTTACCCGTGCGATTGGCTGTGTCTTTATTGAAAGATGTAAAAGGAAATATTCACTTAGATATACCAGTGAAGGGAACTTTAACTGATCCAACTTTTAAATGGGGTAGGGTGGTTTGGCAGGTAATAAAAAACCTGATCATAAAAGCAGCAACGGCACCATTTAGGTTGATGGCCAATTTATTTGGCGGTAAGGAGGAGGAGTTTAAAGAAATTCAATTTGACTATATGCAGTCTGTCATTGGTGCAAATCAGCAAACGGTATTAGATCGTTTGGCCAAGATAGTATTGGAAAAGCCAGACTTAAAGTTAGAATTAATACAGGTAAGTAATTTAACCGATGAAGCTGAAGCGGTTGCTGTATATGAGATGAAGAAAAAATATTTGGGTATTGAGCCATCCATCAATAGGGCATTGATAAAGCAGCGAGTTGATAGTGTGGGCAACAACGATTCTTTGTTTGTGCAATACCTTGTAAAGCATCTTGGCGGCACCAATGGTTTACAATCAACAGAGGAAAAATGTGTTCAATTAATAGGGCGTGATCGCTTGGTGCCAGTAGTACAATCTCTTATACAGCAGCGCAATGAAATGGTGACAGAGTACCTTAGAAAGCAAAAAAATATTCCTATCGAAAATATAGTGATAGGGAATGCGGGAATAGGAAATCAATTACAGAAAAGCACCGTTCCAAAGTATATGATAAATATAGGCGTAAAAGAATAGTTATTTTACCAAACATATTTCATTCCAGCGGGCGGTATAGCGGGGGCTGCGCAATTCTTGTCGCATTTTCCAGTTGCGGCTGCTACCAGATGCGGCAAATTTTATGATGTCATCGCGCATGGCAAAATTTATATTGTCGATGGTATTCATGAGGAATCGATTGTTACTGATTTTATTTTCAGTAAAAAGATTTCCTTGAATGGCATCATCGGGTACAATATTGCTGAGCATAACGCCGGCTTTTTTATACAGCCTGCCTTTTTCGTATAGTTGTGTTACCAAGTTTAGCGAAGCTTTAATAAGTTCATTGGTAGCAGAAATGGCTTTTGGTAGAAGGGTATAAGCGCTGATGGAAGGGCCGTGTTGAAACTTTCCAGTAGTATGAATTTCTTTTGGCACAACAAATACGCTGATGCAGGCAGCGGCACTCTGTTGTCGCCTCAACTTTTCAGCGGCTCTTGCGGTATAAGTGGCAATGGCTTCTTTAATGTCTTTTAATTCGGTTACTGGAGAGCCGAACATGCGGGTGGTGGCAATCATTTTTTTCTGTACCAATGCTTCTTTCATGGGAATGCTTTCTATTCCGTTCAGTTCGCGTATCAGGCGCATGCCTACTACACCGCCGAGGTTGCGATGTGCCCATGAAATATTTTGTTTGCTCAAATCAAGAGCAGTATTGATATTGAGCATGCGGAGTTTACTGGCAAATTGGCGACCCACGCCCCATATATCTTCAACGGGTGTTTTTTGCAGAGCCTGTTCTAATCTTCTTGGTGTATTCAGTACGAGTACGCAGTTGGTAGCTTCTTTGTTTTTTTTAGCCAGTCGGTTGGCAACTTTGCAAAGTACTTTGGTAGGAGCAACGCCAATAGATACTTTAATGCCCGTCCATTGTTCAACGGTTTCTTTAAGGTGAATTGAAAAGGCAGTGAGTTCAGAAGCAGCAATATGTTTTAGGTTAATAAAGCATTCATCCACCGAATATACTTCTACTGATTGGGGTGGAAGCAGCATGCGCATGGTTTCCATCACACGCCAGCTTAGGTCGCCATACAAATTGTAGTTAGAAGAAAAGGTGGCAACGCCATATTTTTCAATCAATGGTTTTGCTTTAAAGTAAGAGCCAGCCATGTCAACGCCGAGGTTTTTGGCTTCATCACTGCGGGAGATAATGCAACCGTCGTTATTGCTGAGCACTACAACGGGCAGGCATTGCAATTCGGGTCTGAACAGTCGTTCACAGGAGCAGTAGAAACTATTACAGTCAACTATGGCGTACATATATTTCGGATAAAATTTTTATACAACAGCGTGAATGGAAAAAGTAACAACGCCCCATATATGTGTATGCTCGTTAAAACCATTCAGAGGAATATCGGCCAATTTTTTATTTTCTGCAATCAGCAGTATACTGTTGAGGTTTTTTTGCAGACGTCTTACCAGCAATTCTCCGTTCATAATGGCGATGATTATTTTACCGTTGGTGGCTTTAATGCTTCTATCAACCACTAGGGTATCACCTTTAAAAATACCAGCATTCATCATGGCATCGCTGTTCATTCTAAAGAAAAAAGTAGCGGGTTTGTTGCGGATGAGTTGTTCGTTCAGGTCAATTCCTCTTTCCATATAATCATCGGCAGCGGCGGTGAATCCGCTGGCGTTGGCGGTGGGAACATCCCACTGGTTATAGTTTTTGCTGCCTTTGTAGGCGGCTTCGTATTGTTCTTCTCCCAGCATAAAATAAATTTTGCAAGACTAAATAATTTAGTAAATTTATGCTAAATATATTAACAACCTAATTTTGTTATGGGCTATTTTAAATAAGTTAAACAGTTCAGTCGTCGAATCTTTATTTTCGTTGCCAAGCAAGCTAATATTATGGAAGCAGTTATAGAAATTATAGGGCAGTTGTGTAAAACGCAGTTGGCTATTCATCCCGATAGGATAGAAAAAATTCCACAGAGTGGGAGTGATCGGGTATATTTTAGAATTTATGCTGGCGATAAAACTTATATCGCCACGCACAATATCAATACCAAAGAAACCCAAACTTTTATTTATTTCAGCAAGCATTTTAAGCAAGCTGTCTTGCCCGTGCCGGGAATATATGGCGTGAATGATTCCGATACCATTTATATTCAGGAAGACCTAGGCACCGATTCCTTGCTGAATAAGTTAGAAGCGCTGGGTCACGCAGATGAAGCTTATCAACTCTTCCAAAAAAGCCTGGTGCAATTGGCGCGCATGCAGGTATTGGGAGATCAGGGATTGAATTACGAGCAATGCCTTACTGCCAAAGAGTTTGGTAAGCAGGCCATCATGAGTGATTTACTTTATTTTAAATATTATTTTCTAGATACTTTGCAACTGCCTTATGATAAGCAGGCGATGCTCGATGATTTTGAGGCATTAAGCACTTATCTTGCTCATACACAGAATAAATATTTTATGTATCGCGACTTCCAGAGTCGCAATATTATTGTACAAAACAATGAAGTATATTTTATAGATTATCAAGGAGGCATGCGTGGGGCATTGCAGTACGATGTGGCGTCGCTATTGTGGCAGGCCAAGGCCGAGTTGAGTGAGGAATGGAAGAACAGTTTGCTAGACTATTATATGGATCAAGTAGATCCTTTGCTGCCAGTGCCGCTGGATAGAATTACTTTTGTGAGTCAGTACAATGGGTATGTATTAATTCGATTATTGCAGGTATTGGGAGCGTATGGATTTAGGGGACTATTTGAGCGGAAAGCGCATTTTCTTTCCAGCATACCGCTGGCATTGCAGAACCTGAAATTTTTTATCGATCACAAGCGAATAGGCATTGTAACACCAGAATTTGATCGGGTATTGAAACTGGTAGTAGCGGATGAGATTAGGGAAAAATTTATTGCACCACAGGCCAATGAAAATACGCCGTTGGTGATTGAAGTAAACAGCTTTAGTTATAAGAGAGGAATACCAGTAGATGATTCGGAAAATGGAGGCGGATTTATATTTGATATGCGGGGAATTTTAAATCCCGGTCGCTTTGATGATTATAAAAAGTTGACGGGGCAGCACAAGCCCGTACAAGATTTTCTGGATCAGCGCACCAAGATGGGAAAATACCTCAACAGTGTATGGGATCTGGTAGATATTACGGTAGAGGATTATTTAAAGCGGGGATTCAGTAATCTAATGATTAATTTTGGGTGTACAGGCGGGCAACATCGCAGTGTATTTGCGGCAGAGCAAACAGCTAGGCATTTGAGAAATAAGTATAAAGTAAAAGTAAATCTTACCCATACCAATTGTGCCAATTGGGTAAAATAAAAATCAGTTCATGAAGGCAATGATTTTTGCAGCGGGATTGGGCAGCAGGCTGAAACCTTGGACCGATCATCATCCCAAGGCATTGGCCATGGTGCAGGGAAAGAGTTTGTTGCAGCGAAACATTCTTTATTTACAGCAATATGGCATAACCGAAGTGGTAGTGAATATGCATCATTTTGCAGAACAGATAGCAGCAGCAGTAGCAGAAAATAAAGGATGGGGTTCAACTATTGTTTTATCCGATGAAACCACTGAAGTGTTGGAAACGGGTGGCGGATTGAAAAAGGCAGCAGCTTATTTTGCGGGCGAAGAAAATATATTGGTAATGAATGCTGATATACTCACCAATATGGCATTAGATCAAATGATAGCGCAGCATTTATCTACGGGGGTAATAGCCACATTGGCGGTATCAAAAAGGGAAACCTCGCGGTATTTTTTATTCAACGAAAAGGGGAATTTGTGTGGATGGGAAAATAGGGTAACGGGGGCAGTGCGACCAGAAGAATTAGATCCATTGCAATACCAGCCGATGGCCTTTAGCGGCATACAGGTATTGAACACCCGTATTTTTTCAGTTATTAGTAGGGAGGGTAAATTTTCTATGGTAGATATTTACCTAGATTTGTGTAGGCAGCAAAGCATTCAATTATTCGATCATACAGGAGCAATACTAATAGATGTAGGTAAACCGGAGAGCCTTGCAAAGGCAGCCTCCTTATTTATTTAACTATGGCTAGATTAGAATTTCTAATATCGGGTTGTGGAAAAGCGGCTGAAATACACGTGCCGCATATTAAAAAATATGGTAAGCTGGTAGCTGCCTGTGATCCCGATGAAGAAAAGGGAATGGCATTCGCTAAAAAGCATGGCTGTACTTATTATTACGATATTATCACTTTTATAGATTCCATGAATTCGGTGGATGTGGCGGTTATTTGTAGTCCCAACGGATATCATTATTTGGACGCATTTTTTGCGCTTCGCCGCAGCTTTAATGTATTGGTAGAGAAGCCTATGACACTTTCGGTGAATTCGGCCAATGAAATGATGATAGAAGCCAAAGCCACAGGTATGCAAATATTTACGGTAATGCAAAATCGGTTTAACCCACCGATAGTGGCTTTAAAAAAAGCATTGGATTTAAAAAAGTTGGGTCGTATTTACAGTGTGCAAGTGAATGGATTTTGGAATAGGAATGATGCTTATTATGCAGATGAATGGCATGGAACCAAAAGCATGGATGGGGGCATATTATTCACGCAATTCAGTCACTTTATAGATTTACTCATTTGGTTTTTCGGGGTGCCTCAAAAAGTGAATCGGGTATGCAATAATCTAGCGCATCAGAAGGTATTGGAGTTGGAAGATCAGGGTTTGGTTACCATGGAGTGGAAGAATGGAATGATAGGATCTATGCATTATTCCATTAATGCGTATAAAAAAAATAGAGAAGGGTCTATCACTGTTTTAGGAGAGAAAGGAGTGGTGAAAATTGGAGGCGAGTATTTGAATAAAGTGGAATACGCCGATATAGAAAATTATGAAATGAAGGTAAAAACTCCATCAGCGCCAGCCAATCATTATGGCGAGTATCAGGGATCAATGAGCAATCATGGAGAAGTGTACAAATCAATGGTAGATTGTTTAAAAAAGGGTAAGCCTTATTATACCAGTCCACAAGAAGCTAGGGCAACGATAGCGTTGATAAAAAAAATAATATTATCCAACAAATGAGTACCGCTTTCAATCACCTAGCATCTAGTATTCGGAATGTAGTATTTGGAGCGCAGGTAACGGTAGTAGCTCCTTGTAATTTGTATGAATGTAGTATTGGATCATATTCATTTATTGGGCCATTTACCGAAATTCAAAAAGGGGTAGTTATTGGAGCGCATTGTAGAATACAGTCGCATAGTTTTATCTGCTCCATGGTGAGTATTGGAAACCATTGTTTTATTGGTCACGGGGTAGTATTTGTAAATGATTTATTCACTGAGGGAAAGCCAGCGGGGGATGCTACAAAATGGAAGGCGACTAATATAGCCAACGGGGTGTTGATAGGCAGTAATGCCACCATATTACCAGTAAATATTTGTGAAGGGGTTACTATTGGTGCAGGAGCGGTGGTAACAAAAGATATTGAAGATCCAGGTATTTATGCGGGCAATCCGGCCAAAAAAATCAGATAAATTATTTGTTACTTCTGTAAAAACTAAAAGCCATTAAAGAGGTAGAAACAATTAGTAAGCCAACCGTGGCGAGAAAAAGCAGGTTGTACTTTCTTAATAGAAAAGAGCGAATGGAGAATTCCTCTGCGGCTTTTTCTCCAGCAAAAATTGCAATAGTGCTTTTTATGAATTTGCCTAAGGTTGGGTATTTTTCCCAGTTGGTATAGCGTACATTTTCGTAGTTAAAAGTTGGCGTATAATTACCGTGGGTCTGTGCTTTATAATAGTCCCAATTCTGGTGAACATCATTAAAAGAAGCAAGAACGCCGTTGGGTTTTTTAAAATACTGCTGCATCATGGGGTCTAATACAATCCAGTCGCTTCTTTTCTTGGCTTCTACCACCATATGGCCGGCGGAGGTTCCGTTCACTGACATTTGAGCAATACGGACTTTGAAGCCGGCTGATTTTAAAATCCTAGCTAAAACGGTAGAGTAGCTGCCACAAGCACCGTTGCCCGTCATCAGGTCAATGGTAGCGGGTCTAAATAAGTTGGCTTTAATACCGATCAGTGTTCGCCCATTAAAAGTAGTAGACCGGTTTTTTTCTAAGGTATGCGTCATCTGCATGGCGTGAATAAAAAAAGAGTCGATACAGCCGCTATTGGCCTCAGTCTTTATTTTATCTACAATAGCCGCAAAAATAGCGTCTTCATAAATAGATTCTGTTTTAAAATGGAAGGCAGAACTGAACAATATACCAGTAGTAAAAACGAGTAACCATTTATTCAGTAAAACCGAAACTATTTTTCTAATCATGTTCAGCAATCGGTGTAATCTTAAACCTTAATATACACTTTCTTTTTATCGAGTAAATAAACAATCAGCCAGTAAAAACAAATCAGTGAGACCGCATAAACCAGTGAGCCAACCCGTTGGTCGTCGGCAATGGGTTCACAAATATGCTGGTAAAACCAAGGCAACAAAGAATTGTATTCGGTAGATCCGTCGGGATTGGTATTCGTTGCCCAGCGAAATAATCCGAGAATTCTAGGGAGGAGGCCACTGAGTACAAAAATGAATAAAGGGTTTTTTCCAAAAACGTCAAAGAATTTGGTCCATCCACCTTTAAAGTTTTTAAATTCAATGGTATAAATAAGTAAGCCGAGGGCAAGAATGGCTAGGCCAGTGGTATAAATGGTATAGCTGCTGGTCCATATTTTTTTGTTGATGGGAAAAACCAAGTCCCAGCAATAGCCAGTAATCAGCAGTACCAAGCCAGCAATGAGGAGGTTGGCAAGCATTTCAAAACTCTTGCCTTTCAGTTGAACGTATTGGCCTACCAAGAAACCAAAAATCACTTGAACAATGGCGGCGGGTGTGCTCATTAAACCTTCGGGGTCAAAAGCAATCCCTTCACCTTTATAAATATGGGGTTCACCAAAAATTTGTATATCAATGGCAGTGCCAAACCAACCTTGAATACTGTAAGGGTCGCCCGGAGTGCCTAATACCAAGCAAACAAACCAGTAGAGCAGTAATAGCAGCATACCGGTGAAGAAAGCAGCTTTGGTTTTGCCATAAAATATTATAATAGCAGCAAAGCAATAGCAGAGGGCAATTCTTTGCAGCACCCCCATGATGCGAATATGCTCCCATTGTTTTGCAATCAAATTATCACCACTCCATTTAATAAAGGGGCTCCAATTCAGTACAAGTCCAATGGCAAAAATAAGCAGGGTACGCTTTATTATTTTCTTCCAGAAAACAGCGGAGCCAGCCAGTTCAAATCGGGGCATCACAAAGGAAAGTGCGTTACCAACGGCAAAAAGAAAGAAGGGAAAAACAAGGTCGGTGGGGGTGAGTCCGTTCCATTTGGCATGCGCAAGTGGAGAAAAAATATGATCCCAGCTACCGGGGTTGTTCACTAAAATCATGAGGGCAACGGTAGCACCGCGAAAAACGTCTAAAGCATAATACCTATTGTTCATTAGCAATCGTTAATAGATAAAGTTAGGGTAAAATGAAGAAACTAATTCTGCTAGAATGATTACCTTGCCAAAGTGAAAATTTCTCGAGCATATATTTTATTTCTGGTAAAATTCTTGGGTTTGTACTGTGTATTGTATTATGGCACTTATGCATTTATCGGGTTGTCAGTAGAAGGTGGAAGATATATACCTTGGTTAAAGCAGGTAGACTATATAAGTGCATATAGAAATACCATACTCTATTCCTCCGAAAAATTATTGCAGTGGATGGGTTACAATGCTTATAGGCAGGGCAATTATTATTTGTACTTAGATGGAAGAAATGGGGTACAATTAATTTATGAGTGTTTGGGAATTGGAATGATTTCGTTTTGGGTTGCGTTTGTAGCAACCGATATAGGAGGAACCATAAAGGCAAAACTAAAATGGATATTAGCGGGTATTTGTTTTATAACCTTGCTGAATATTATCCGTATAAGTTTTTTATTATTATCGGCTTATAAGCAGTGGCTGAATGCCAAAGCATTTGATCACCATACGGTATACAATATTATATTGTATTGCTTTGTATTTGGCTTATTGTATTATTATAAGCAAAGGGTTAATCAAGAGGCTGCTTAAGAACGGGCTTCTTTTTTCTGCGAAAAAACCCGAGGGCAGCACCAGTCACAACCAGTACACTTACGCCACCATCTAGTGGAACAATAACATCGGGGGGAGGGCCACCAAATCCACCACCACCACTACCTGGACCGCCTGGATCATCGGAGCTAGCCATTCCATTGGCGGTGCCGCTGGTTTGATTTCTATTAATGAAAGGATTGTTTTTTGCATCTGCATCAATATTAATATTGCGTTTTTCTTTGGATAGGTACAAGGTGTCCAAGCCTTCTAATAAAACAGAACCCTCAGCGGTATTCATATATTGAGCAGATGCGGTGGTTGATAAAACGAATACTGCAATCAGCAGATAATGCCATTTTTTAATCATCATTTATTATTTATTGGCTACTACCATTTTAGATGAATATTTTTTCTTCGACTCTGTATGCATCAGTTGCAAGTGATAAATGCCGTTGGCCAATATGCGATTAAAATTCAGCGGAGCAGTAAGAGATTGGGCGGTATGCACCAAAGTGCTGCTGAAATGAACGCGACCATTTTGGTCAACAATATTTACCAAATAATTACCCGGTGATAATTTATTCATTCTAATATTAACGGTGTTACCAGAAACAGGATTGGGGTAGATGCTGATGAAATCAATGAGGTTGTCTTTTTCAAGCGATACAATATTGCTATTCCAGAAACCAGCGGCTTGGTTATAGGTTCTAATGCGATAATAGTTGTTACCAGAAGAAACGGCAGTATCAGTATATATATAAGAGGAAGTGCCGTTGGGAAAGCTTCTAGCTAAGAAATTATATTCAACACCGTTGGTCGATTTTTCAATATCGTAGAGAAGGTGATCGGCTTCATTTTTTGCTTCCCATTTCAGGTTTATTTTATTGCCATCGAGTGCACCAGCAAGCAGTACAGATTCATTTTTTTGTAGGGTAGGGAAGGGAGATTTAGCAATAATGCTGAAGCGGGTATAGAAAGAAGTAGAGTCGGTGCTAAGGGTAGTAAAAGGAATGGCGATGGTATCGAGGTCGCTGCGAATGAAAGTCTCTTTGTTGAGGAATTTGTCTCTAACAAAGCTGAATTTGCCGATGGCATTGAATTGTTTGGGCAGCAGTTTCAGGGTATAAATTTCATTGTTCACCATTCTCCAGAGTTGAATGGGAATGGTGTCTTTATCGGTGATGGGTTTTCTGCTCTCAATGCTGAGTACTTGTGCAGTTCCACTTGATTTATTTACGAAAGCCATATTCTCACCGCCGTTGGTAATTTTGCCAGCGTCTTCGTTGGCACTAATTTCGTTTAGGTTGTTAATGCCAAATAATAGCACGGATCCATCCAAAGTAATTTCACCTCTTCCAGCAATAGAGCGGTGCAATAGAATTCCCAGTTTGTTGGTAGGTTGTTTAGGTGCGGGAGTGCTGAAAACAGATGTGGCAGTACTTAAAATGGCTTTATCGCCTTCATTAATTTGCACTTTGGGACTGGTGCTTGTATTTCTAACGAAGATGGCTTGACCGGGTTGAATAAAATTATTGGTATTACCAACCCCACTATTGGTACCCGTTTCGCCGCCCAGATTTATCCAAGTAGTGTATACGCCGTTCACGCCTTGTTGGGGATCAAAGTACCAGTAAGTGCCAAGAATATTTTCGGTATTGCCAGCGCCATTGTCCAGAATCTTACCCCAGCTAACGGGGCAAGCGTAAGGGTTTCCGATTAAGCTAAAGCCAGTGCTGCTGGCACTATTTAACGCATAGGAAGAATTGTAAACGCCGTTAGAAACCCCCGAAGTAGAAAAGTTAACATCTCCGTAAATAAGTTTACCAGTAGCCCGCAGGGTGGTGGCGGTATTCATATTGGTCGGGGTAGGGCTCTGGGTAAGGTCAACATTTCTATCGCCCCTAATAAGAATTCTATAACCACGGTAGGGATCTAAGCGAGTAGATTTTGTATTGGTAACACTGGGGTAAGTGCTGCCATTGTAAGTGAACATGGCAATATTTCCCGAGAGGGTTCTATCGAGACCAGTGGTGGCGTCGTTGCCGGGTGCGCCCACTATGCCAGTTATATGAGTACCTAGGCCAGTGGTAGAGCCAGCGGATTCTTGCCAGTTTTCAAAAATAAAACTTCTATCGGTGTAAACGCCACCCGGGCTAAGATCTCTATAGCTTCTATGGCCGGGAGAGGAAGGAATAAAACGTTCGGATCTTATGCCACCTACGGAGCCATACGTAATGCTAGCACCAGCACCCACCGCATCCACTCGCGCGGAGTTGGCGATGGAAGTAGATCTAAGGGCAAGGGTATTATTATTGGTAATTAAAATACCGTTGGTGAGTACAAGTCTATTTATGATATCAATATTACTAGCCAAGCTGGCACCACCGCCGCCTGTTCTATTCATTGTGAGAGAGTTCAATTGATTATCTGTTCCACTGGTATTAAAATTGAGGCTGGAAGTACTATTGGTATTTCCTCCAATTACAATGCTGGAACTGGGGGACCCGATCAATCTTCCATTTGAAAGATTGGTGCCATTGTTAAGGGTAAGAATATGGCCGTTTAAGAAGAGAAAACCAGTAGGGTTGGTAACAGAAAGTGTAGCTAAAACAGTAAAGTCGGCAGCCATTGTTTTAGTGCCAGTTCCACTGGTGGTCAGGTTTTGGTAAGGGAGGGCGGGAATGGAACCAGAACCATTGGCAGAATATTCAAAAGTAGCACCGGTACCAATGGTAAAAGCACCTGCACCAGGGGTGAAACTATTGGTAAGAATAATATTAGCTGATGCTTCAACAGTTCTTGGACCTCCACTTGTGTTGAGGTTGGAATAAGTTCCGTCAATCACTTGTTGAGAACTCGTGTTTTCGTAATTCACTTGAAAACTCCAAGTTCTTCCTTCTGGAACACATACAGGATTAGAACTCATAAGCCTTAATAGACCAGTTCCGGCAGTAGAAAAACTCGACGAATTGATAATTTGATTGGCATCAGTATCATCTGAGAAAAAAAGGGTAGAACCAGCTGCGATAGTAAGTATATTTCTTATACCTGGGGTATTGGTATCTTCAGTAAATTCTACAGTAGCTGAACTACTTATGGTAAGATTCCCAAATATTGCGGCTCCAAGTGAAGTGTGGGTTCCAGAGGTATTTATTTCAAAGAATGAACCTAAAACAAACTGTTTGGTTACAGCTGATAATACACCAGCTGTAAGATCAGAAGCATTTGAATGAATATAGGTTCCATTACCCTCAATTCTGAAACGTGTTCCAGTGCCAACAAAACTAATTTGGTGACTCGCAGTTAAAATTCCGCCAAGTTGTATAGTTAATCTTCCGCCACCAGCAACACCACTACTATTAATAGTCCATGCAGCATTGGTGGTTAAACTGCTACCATTTCTAACGTTAAAAACATCGCCCAATACAAAACTTACAGGTGAAGTTCCAGTTCCATCTGAATTGCTGCCCCAAGTACTGGTACTATTGGCATTACCAGTAGTTTTTGAAAAATAAATTGCAGCATCTGCAAAAACAGGCAGCAATCCCATGTATAAGACACTGATTAATAAGAACTTGCTGGTGTATTTTGTAAGAATATGCATTTGAATCTTGTTTCCCCTACGATTGAATAATCTGCTCAACTACAAAATAATAAGGGATTATACTACAAAAATAACTAAAAAATCTCGCATAGTTATTGCATAGAATAGCTTATTCAGTTAAATATTGCCCATAAATACAAACTGGTTGGTATTTATTCAATTTCTTTTATAAAAAAAATGCTTGGTAAAACGTTAAGAATTGATCATGAAACAAATGGAAATTCTATCAAAACAAACCATATATTTGGCAGATTACTATATATAACTCCAACTCATCCATTGTGACTGAGGTAGGCATTGCCGTATATTCATCCCATGATTAAGAAGTACACGCTCCCCTTATTGCTCCTATTTTTTCTGAGTAGTTGCCTCAATTCTAAGAAGTTTAAGAACGAAATGCAATTGTTTCAAAAGGGGCTAGATAGTATTGCTACTTACCAGTACAACGACCTTACCATTAAAGCTGGTGATAATTTATTGGTTAAAGCCTATACCCTTGCTACCAATAACCAAGAGCAAGTGACTATTTTAAATTTTGGGGGAACGGGTAAGAGTGATGGATTATACACGGTAAACAACCAAGGGCAGATAGATCTTCCAAAAATCGGATTGCTTGCCGTAGAGGGTTTAACGCTTAAAGAATTAAAAAAACGATTGCAAGAAAAATGGGCGCCTTTTGTAAAAGACATTGGGGTAAATGTGCAGTTAGAAGATATTACCATTAATTTAATTGGGGAGTTTAGATCACCCGGTGCTAAAAAATTCAAGACAGAGAAAGTTACTTTAATAGACGCCATATCAGCAGGTGCTGGGTTGACTGACGATGGAAAGCGCGATGATATATTGGTGATAAGAGAAATAAATGGCAAAAGAACCATTTACAAAGTAGATTTTAGAGATGCCAAATTTTACAATTCTCCTGTTTACCAATTGCAGCAAAATGATTTGGTGGTAGTGCTTGCCAATGAAAATAAATTCAACCAAAGAGCGTTTCAGGACTTTAATTTAAAAACCAATCCCATTCTCACTTATGTGGGCTTTTTCAATATTTTACTCAGTGTAGTTCTTATAATTGTTACCCTGAACCGATAGAATTCATGTCAGAATATATTTCAGAAACAGCCTTACAAACCAATAAAGGCAATTCAGTAAGTATCAGGGATACGCTTCAGCGCTATTTGGTAAATCTGCCATTGTTTATCTTGAGCATGGTGGTATGCTTGGGTGGTGCCAATATTTATCTGCGCTATATAGATAAGGTATTTGTTGCCAATTCACAAATATTGGTGGGAGGTACGGGTGCG
Source organism: Sphingobacteriia bacterium (assembly GCA_031369485.1). Classification (GTDB taxonomy): domain Bacteria; phylum Bacteroidota; class Bacteroidia; order Chitinophagales; family Chitinophagaceae; genus Sediminibacterium. The sequence goes on along the minus strand of JANMOT010000007.1, from coordinate 21,152 downwards.
GTATCTGCCAATAATAGTGATTTGGTTTCTCAAGGTTTGTTTGGGGTAAGGGCCATCAATATTGACAATGAATTGGAATTGTTGCGATCTAAAAAACTGTTAGAGAGGGTGGTTAGAAAAGGGCAATTTGATATCCGTTATTTTAACGTGGGAACCATTAAACGGATGGAATTGTACAATAATTCCCCTTTATTTTTAAGCCATGCAACTTTGAAGGATTCTTCAGCAGCCTGGGCTATCAATTTTACCCAATTAAGCAATAATGGCGCCCTTTATAGAATTGGAAGAATGCCAGCTCATCAATTCAATTGGGGTGATACCCTTAATTTACCCATGGGAAAACTGGTAGTAAAGAAACGAACCAATCGTATAGGCAAAAGTGAAACACCGCATACCATTGAATTCAGTTCTATTAAAGATGCAAGCGAAGAAATTAGGGCTGGGCTTTCTGTAAAAAGCTTGAGTACCAAAACCACTATTATTTCTTTATCGCTAACCTCCTCCAACCCCGCTAGGGCAGCCGATATTTTAAACCTATTGGGTTATGAATTTGCAGAGCAGGATGTGGAATTAAAAAGAGAAATATCCATCAGCACCCTTAATTTTATTGACGATCGCTTGCGCATTGTATCCAATGATATACATCGGATTGATAGTAATAAAAGTAATTTATACAGCAATCCAAGGTTTCAAGATATTGCTTCGGAGTTAATGTATTACCAAGGAAAATATGGAACTACTGAAAATCGCTTGGAAGAGTCGTTTATTGATACTGCGGTGATTCGTTTGTTGGAAGATTATGTAAAAGACAATCGCAATAAATTTAGAAAAATATTTTCTCCTTTAGGGTTGGGAGATCCAACCCTAACTGCTACGATTTCTAGGTACAATGAAATTATTACTGAGCGTGATAAAGCGGCTTTTGAAAATCCCGATGAGAATATCATCATGACGGCCATTGAGAGCAAGCTAGAGAGTATGCGAAGCAATGTATTGATCAGTCTCGCCAATGTAAAAAAAGCATACAGCTTGCGCATACAAATATTCAATGACCGCAACAATGAATATGAGCTTAAAATGGGAGAAATACCCGATAAGAATACCATTGAAATGGAGCTGAAAAAGCAGAAAGAATTAAAGGAGCGGCTATACCTCTATTTACTGCAAAAGCGAGAAGAGACAGCTATTGCAGCCATTTCCAGTAAATCGAATTATTCAAATATTGACGCAGCTTCTTTTTCTCCTACACCAATAGAACCCAAAGAAACACAGATTAAGAATTTTGCATTTTTACTGGGTTTGGTAGTACCCATTGGCTTGCTGTATATGATTGATTTGTTAAACGATAAAATTATTTCACGCAACGACCTGAGTAATAAAACCGATATTCCTGTAGTTGGAGAAATCAGTCATTTAGACGGTACCGATGAAATAGTCGTTAATAAATCCCGTTCCATTATTGCAGAACAGTTTCGCATCATGCGCAGTAACCTGCAATTTATATTGCCCGTAAATAGAGATGGTAGGGGCAAAACAATATTGGTTACATCCACCATTAGTGGGGAGGGCAAATCATTTATCAGTACAAATTTGGCGGGGGTATTTGAGTTGACCGAAAAAAAAGTAGCGCTGCTTGAATTCGATTTGCGCAAATTGAAAAGTTTAAAAATCATCAAGAACGAAGAGTTTAATAAGGGCATCACTAATTTCTTAATTGGACAAACAGATTCCTTAAAAGATATTGTTTATACGCTTGATGATTTCCCCAATTTAGACATTTATAAAACTGGGCCCTTGCCACCCAATCCTTCTGAACTAATGATTGGGGATCGGATGGATCTGTTTTTTGAAAAACTAAAAGAAGACTACGATTATATTGTAATTGATTCTGCACCAGTAGGCTTGGTAAGTGATGCATTTGCGTTGAATAAATACGCAGATATTACCCTATTTATTATGCGCCAGCGTTTTAGTTTGAAGAAGCAGCTAGATTTTGTGAATGAATTAAAAGACAGCAAGAAATTTAAGAATATGGTATTGGCCATTAACGATATTAATTTGAGTGGCAAGTACGGGTATTATGGTTATGGGTATAGCTATGGGTATCAGTACAATTATGGTTATGGTAATAATGGTGCGGGATATGGATCTTATGGAAATACTGCTAAGAAAGATCCTTATTTCAGTGGTTCACAAAATCCTTATTTTGATGTAAAAAAGAAATCAGTCTGGAATAGAATATGGAGAAGATAGTAAATGTTGAGGGTATGGTAGAAGAACAATGGTCGGAAGTGATCCAGCCAACAGCGGGATTATTTGATCTTAAGTTGGGAGAAGTATGGAGGTACAGAGATTTGTTACTCCTATTTGTAAAGCGAGATTTTGTATCTACCTATAAACAAACCATTCTCGGCCCAATTTGGTTTTTTGTACAGCCCTTGTTAACCACTCTTACATTTATGGTTGTATTTGGCAGTATTGCCAAAATTTCAACAGATGGAATACCCATGATGGTATTTTATATGAGTGGCATAACACTCTGGAATTATTTTGCAGAATGTTTAAATAAAACAGCTACTGTATTCAGAGATAATGCGAGTATATTCGGAAAAGTATATTTTCCAAGGTTGGTAATGCCATTGAGCATAGTAGTGTCTAATTTGGTGAGGTTGGGTATTCAGTTGTTGTTGTTCTTAGGTATTTGGGTGTATTATTTGCTGGTGGGCGACCAATTGCATCCCAATTGGTATTTGTTATTGGTGCCTTATTTAATTTTTTTAATGGCCATTATTGGCTTGGGAGCGGGTATGCTTATTAGCTCCTTAACTACTAAATATCGCGACTTGGTTTTTTTATTGGGTTTTGGCGTGCAGTTGTTGATGTACGCATCACCCGTTATTTATGCCATGAATGCCATTCCTGCAAAATACGCTTGGTTTATCAGGGCCAATCCGCTGTCGAGTATTATAGAAACATTCCGATATGCATTTACAGGCTCGGGCGAGTTTAGCTGGAATTATTTGGGATATAGCAGTATTTGTGCGTTGGTATTGTTGGCATTGGGAACCATTGTTTTTAATAAAGTAGAAAAGTCTTTTATGGACACGGTATAAGCTTGATGAGTAATATTAAGTTATTTGAGAGTAAGCAAATAAGAGCTGTTTGGAATGATCCAGACCAAAAATGGTATTTTGTGGTGGAAGATGTGGTGGCAGTTTTGACCGATAGTACAGACCCTAAACAATACATTAAACGGATGAGACAGAGAGATGAAGAACTTGCCAAAGGGTGGGTACAATTTGTACCCACCCTTTCGGTTGATACTTCTGGGGGAAAACAAAAAATGGGTTGTGCAAATGCAAAAGGGCTCTTGCGTATCATTCAATCAATTCCATCGCCTAAGGCAGAGCCTTTTAAACTATGGTTAGCACAAGTAGGTGCTGATAGATTAGATGAAATTGAAAACCCTGAACTGGCGACCCAACGTACTAGAGAACTTTACAAACTTAAAGGTTATCCTGACGACTGGATTGAAAAAAGAATGCGTAGTATAGCCATTCGAGAAGAGTTAACTGATGAATGGAAAACGCGAGGTGTAAAAGAGCAAAAAGAATATGCTATACTCACAGCAGAAATTTCAAAAGCAACTTTTGGTATAACACCTTCTGAATACAAGAAAGTAAAGGGACTGAAGACTCAAAATCTGCGAGACCATATGAACGATCTTGAATTGATTTTTTCAATGTTAGGAGAAGCTTCTACAACTGAAATTGTAAAAACAAAAAACCCCAAAGGGTTTACTGAAAATCAAATTGTAGCCAAGCAAGGTGGTTCAGTTGCTGGCAAAGCAAGACGTGACCTTGAAATGAAAACTGGAAAGAAGATAGTATCATCTGAAAATTATTTGCCCGAAGTAAAAAAAAGCAAACAACTTAAAAAAAGCAAAAAAAACTAACAATGCGAAAGCAAGCATATTTGTAAGTATGAGTACCGTAATAAAAGTAGAAAATATTTCAAAGCAGTATCGTTTGGGCGATGTGGGTACTGGAGCCCTGAGCCACGACTTAAAACGTTGGTGGTATAAAGCCCGAGGTAAAGAAGATCCCTACTTGCAAATAGGGGAAACCAATGACAGAAGCAGTAAGGGCAATAGCGAATATGTGTGGGCATTGAAAGATATTAATTTTGAAGTAAAAGCTGGGGAAGTATTGGGCATTATAGGTAGGAATGGGGCAGGAAAATCTACCCTATTAAAAATATTATCTAAAACCACTACACCTACTACAGGAAATATAAAAGTAAGGGGCAGAATTGCATCATTGCTTGAAGTGGGAACAGGCTTTCATCCAGAGTTATCGGGCAGGGAAAATATTTATTTGAATGGCGCCATATTGGGAATGACCAAGCGAGAGATACAAAAAAAGTTTGATGAGATAGTAGATTTTAGTGGGGTAGAGCGCTATATAGATACGCCTGTAAAGCGTTATAGCAGTGGAATGTATGTTCGACTGGCATTTGCAGTAGCAGCGCACTTAGAGCCTGAAATTTTAATTATAGATGAAGTGTTGGCAGTGGGTGATGCAGAGTTTCAGAAAAAGTGTTTGGGCAAGATGAAAGACGTAAGCGTGAATGAGGGGCGAACAGTATTGTTTGTGAGTCATAATCTGAATGCTATATTAAATCTTTGTGATAAAAGTTTATTGATGAACAACGGGCAATTAGTAAACTTTTCTGATACATCAACTATTGTAAACCAATATCAATCTCACGCCGAAACAATAACTAAAATTCAATCTGACAACTATAAAATATTTAATATTAAAATCTCAAAAAGTTTGATATCTATTGGCGAGCCTTTAGAAATTAGCTTTAACTATGAAAAATTTAAACCAGAAATTGTAGGATACGTTGTCTTTAATATAATGAAAAATGATTCTGGAATTACATCAGCTAATACTATGATAGACAACTGTCAATTACTTTCAAAATCCAACGGAGAAATTAAACTAATTTTCCCTAAGGTTAACATTCTTGTTGGAAGATATTCAATTACTATTGGTATTAAAGATGAAACAGGAAAAGTCTCCTTAATTCCAACAACTACAATAGACGATTTCGAAATAATTTATGATTTTGAGAATGAAGGTTTGAGTGTACCTTTAGATGATATTAACAATCAGACTTCCCTTTTTATTCGGTATTCTTGGAGTATAAATGGGAAGCCTGTTGAAAATGAGAGTCTTAATAAAATTAATAAATTATTTTGGGAAAAATAATTGGAAACCGATTTTTTCTAATTTGTAAAAAACAAGAAAAAACGTGTACGAAAAAAATACAATTAAGAATTTTACTTTTTAAAATTATAAAATGAAAACATTTTTAAATTTTATTTCCTTTCAACTTCGCAAAAAATCATCAATGAGGGTGTATTTGCAAATGAGAAATGATTTTATTGTCAACAAAAGTAAGGATATTGAAAAGTGTTGTAGTGTAATATCTCAATTGAAAGCTAAATATATAATCCCACAATCAAACGGTGTATTGGGTAATCTCTTACAAGAGGATGTTGCTAAAATTGCAACATCAATTAAAAATAATGGATTTTATGTATTTCAAAAAAAATTGGCTAAAGAAAAAATTGGTTCTATCAAATCTTTTATGGAGACTGCTCCAGTAACTTTTACATCAGTAAAAAATAATATGCAATCAATAGTAAGCAAGTCTGGATATAGAAGCCTAGTAGATTTAAGCACGAGGTTTGATATTGCTAATACTAAACATTGCAATAATAACAAAGCGGTTTTAGACTTAGTAGCAGATGAGAATTTCCTTCATGTTTCCAACGAATACTTGGGCTCCAAGCCCATTTTAGATATTGTTACCCTTTGGTGGAACAGACCTATTCCAGGAAATTTATCCTCAGACGAGAAAGCAATTTTAAAGAGTGCTTCAGCACAAATGTATCACCACGATCTGGATCGGTTAAAATTTTTAAAATTTTTCGTTTATTTAACTGATGTAGATTTTGAAACAGGCCCTCATGTGTATGTGAAAGGAACACATAATATTTCTCCAAGTTACATTACCAGTGACGGTAGATACAGCGATGATTTAATTGACACAAACGCAGCGGAAGACGTTATAAAAATTTGTGGTGAGAAGGGAACTATTATAGCAGTTGATACCAGAGGCTTGCATAAGGGATTGGAAGTTGTAAAAGATGAACGACTATTATTTCAAATAGAATTCACCAACTCCCTTTTTGGCAAACCAGATTATCCAACTTGCTTATTAAACTTACTTATAAAGGAAGAATATAAAAAATCATATAAATTATTTTCGTAAATGATATTCGATAATAAAACTATATTAATAACAGGAGGTACTGGTTCGTTAGGAAAAGAACTTACAAAGACAATTTTAGACCGCTATCCAAATGTACAAAAAATAATTATTTATTCAAGAGATGAGCAAAAGCAATTTCAAATGGCTTTTGATTATCCTGAAAGTAAGTATCCACAAATTAGATTTTTTATTGGAGATGTAAGAGATTATGAAAGATTAAAGCGAGCAGTTGCTGGTGTGGATTATGTTATACATGCGGCTGCTATGAAGCATGTTCATATTGCAGAATACAATCCAGATGAATGCGTTAAAACTAATATTGGAGGAGCTGATAATGTAATTAGAGCTTGTTTAGAAACATCCGTTAGTAAAGTTGTAGCATTGTCTACTGATAAAGCGTGTGCGCCCGTAAATTTATATGGCGCAACCAAATTGACCTCTGATAAACTGTTTATTGCAGCCAATAATATAAGAGGAACGAAAGACATTAAATTTTCTGTAGTACGATATGGAAATGTAATGGGTTCTAACGGATCTGTAATTCCTTATTTCATTAAAAAAAAGGAAGAAGGGATATTACCAATTACCGACCCCAATATGACTAGATTTAATATTTCTTTACAAGACGGCGCTGATATGGTTTTACATGCTTTGGAGACAGCTTGGGGGGGGGAATTATTTGTACCCAAAATACCTTCTTACAAAATATTAGATGTAGCCAAAGCTATAGGGCCAAATTGTATTCATAAAATAGTTGGCATTAGGCCTGGTGAAAAAATTCATGAGGAGATGATTACTAGTTCTGATTCTTTGACAACCTATGATTTGGGGAAATACTATGCTATTTTGCCACAAACACCTAACTTTAATCTTGTTAATTTTATTACTCATTTTAAAGCCGAAAAAATAAAAGAAGGATTTCAATATAACTCCGCTGAAAATACTGAATGGCTTGATGTGGAGCAACTAAAAGAACTAATTGAAAAAAAATTAAACTTTACTGCAATTGGATAAAAACATATTAAGCCTGATACCTAGAGTTAAGGAAATTTTTGAAAAGGGGGAAAATATTATTCAATATTTAAAAAACAGCAAAAGAGGAAGTTTAAATACAATTGAAGATATTTTAATCAGTTACGATTTTCAAAGCGGAAGCTATATTAAATTCGTAGAGGAAAATCCAGTTTATAGCAATGATTATACTAATGCAATTGAAAAAGTAATTTCAGCACTGGGTTCATTTGATGTTATTTTAGAAGCTGGTGTTGGTGAAGCTACCACATTGGTAAACTTGATTCCGAAATTGAATAATAGCACTGCCAAATATATGGGGTTCGATATCTCATGGAGTAGAATAAATTATGGAAATAAATACAGTACTAAAAAAAGTGTAAAAACAGATTTATTTGTGGCAGATTTGTTTAATATTCCTCTAAAAGATTCATCTGTAGACGTTGTGTATACTTCTCATTCAATAGAGCCTAATGGAGGCAGAGAAAAAGAAGCTATAATAGAACTGTTCAGAATTACTAAAAATTATTTGATATTATTAGAACCAACAAATCAATTTGCAAACGAAGATGGTAAGGCAAGAATGAAGAAAAATGGGTATGTCCAAAATTTGATTGAAACAATTAAAGAATTAGGTTATAATATAATTGAGTACAGACCATTTGAAGTAACATCAAACCCATTTAACCCGACTGGTTTATATATTATTAAAAAAGAGGGGCAAATCATATCAGATGTAACAACTAATTATTGTTGTCCGATTTCAAAAGATATATTAATAGAATATCCAGATCATTTTTATTCTGAAAAATCATTGGTTTCATATCCGAAAATCATGGGTATTCCTTGTTTATGTGAATCCTACGGAATTTTAACTAGCAAGCATGAATAATTCTATCCCATACGGAAAGCATGATATTACACAAGAAGATATTGAAGCCGTGGTTGCAGTACTTCGATCAGACTTTCTTACACAAGGGCCAAATGTTAAAAAATTTGAACAAGCATTTGCAGCCTATATCGGCTGTAAATATGCTGTTGCAGTTTCAAATGGAACGGCGGCATTACATCTATGTACGTTAGCTTTAGGTGTTAAAAATGGCGATAAAGTAATCACAACCCCCTTAACTTTTGTTGCATCAGCAAATTGTGTTTGTTATTGTGGCGGTGAAGTGATTTTTTCTGATATTGACCCTACTACTTATTTAATAGATATACAAAAGCTAAGAATACTGTTAGAAAATTCTCCAAAAGGAACTTATAAAGGAATCATACCTGTTGATTTCGCTGGGCGAGCAAATAATTTAGAACAAATAAGTGAGCTTGCGAATGAGTATGATATGTGGATTATTGAAGATGCTTGCCACTCCCCAGGTGGGTTTTTTATTGATTCAAATGGGATAAAACAGAACTGTGGTAATGGAAACTTTGCTGACTTGGCCATATTTTCATTTCATCCAGTTAAACATATTGCCGCTGGAGAAGGTGGAATGGTAACTACAAACGATGAAGCCTTATATATGAAACTGTTAAATCTTCGTACACATGGAATTCAGCAAGATGCATCTAAGAAATTATTCAATCACGGGGTTTGGTACTATGAAATGCAAGAGTTAGGGTATAACTACAGATTAACAGATTTTCAAGCTGCATTGGGGGAAAGCCAACTAAAAAGGGCTGATATCGGATTGAAAAGAAGAAGAGATATTGCACATTTGTATTACCATGCTTTTAATGGTAAAGATTATATTAAGAGACAATCCGGAATTATAGAAGGGCATGCATATCATTTATATATAATTGAAGTAGAAAAGAGGAATGAATTACTGCTTTTTCTAAGAAAAAATAATATTTGGTGCCAAATTCATTACATACCAGCACATCTAATGCCCTACTACCGACAATATGGTTGGAAAGATGGGGATATGCCAATTTGTGAGAGATATTATTTAAATTGTATTAGTTTACCAATTTTTCCAACACTTTTAGAAGAACAACAAAAATTTGTAATAAATAAAATTGAAGAATTCTTTAATGGGTAATATAGCCATTATACCAGCAAGAGGGGGAAGCAAAAGAATTTCTAAAAAAAATATCAAAACCTTTTTAGGTAAGCCAATAATCGCATATTCAATAGAGGTTGCTTTACAAAGTGGGCTGTTTGATGAAGTAATGGTGTCAACAGACGATGATATAATAGCTGAGATAGGAAAACATTATGGGGCAAAAATCCCTTTCATGCGTAGCAAAAAAAATGCTGATGACTTTGCCACAACGTATGATGTTATAGAAGAAGTGTTGCTCTCCTATAAAAAAGAGCAGCTTTTTTTTGATTTCACTTGTTGTATTTATCCTTGTGCCCCTTTATTAAATGTAAATACACTTAATAAAGCATTTGATGCACTTAAACAAGGCAAAGCAGATAGTTGCTTCCCTGTTATTAAATATGGGTCACCTATTCAAAGGGCATTGAGAATAAAGAAAGATAATTTGCTAGAATCTTTTAATCCAGAATTTGTGAGCGTTAGGTCGCAGGATATAGAACCAGCTTATTTTGATGCAGGTCAGTTTTACTGGTTTCATACAAATGCTATACTTGAGCAAAAAAAAATCCTAACAACCAATACTATAAGTATTGTTTTAGAAGAAAATGAAGCACAGGATATCGATAATGAAATAGACTGGCAAATAGCAGAATTAAAATATAAACTATTAAATCATGAGTCAATTTAAAACATCCCAAGAACATTTTTGGGCCGAAGAGTTTGGAACAGATTATATAATACGAAATCAAGGTTCTAAATTATTAGCTTCAAACCTGAATTTTTTTAATAAGTCACTAAGCCGAGCAGGTCAAATAAATTCATGTAAAGAATTTGGAGCAAATATTGGAATGAACTTAAAGGCACTTCAATTACTTTTTCCAACTATCAAATTATATGGTATTGAAATTAATTTAAAAGCATCAGAAGAGTTGGCGACATTGATTGGGAAAGATAATGTGTTTAATGGATCTATTTTTGATTCCCAGCTTGAAAATCAGGTAGAACTATCTTTAATTAAAGGTGTATTAATTCACATTAATCCAGAAATGCTCAATCTGGTATATCAAAAACTATACGATGCTAGTTCAAAGTATATTTTAATAGCAGAGTATTATAATCCATCACCAATTTCTATTTCATATAGGGGTCACAGTGACAAGCTATTTAAAAGAGATTTTGCAGGTGAATTTTTGAATAAATTTGCAGATTGTCAATTGATTGATTATGGATTTGTATACAAAGGAGATGTGGCATTTCCACAAGATGATATTACATGGTTTTTAATTCAAAAAAAATAGTATGAATATAAGATATTGTACAGAATGTTTATTTCCTGAAACAAAGCCCGATTTATTTTTTAATGATGAAGGTGTTTGTTCTGCATGTATTGCAGCAGAAGAAAAAGATACAGGAATAAATTGGGATCAAAGAGCAATAGATTTCCATGAAATTATAGCTCATTATAAAAAGCCCGATAATGAAATAGGTTATGATTGTATAGTCCCAGTAAGTGGGGGAAAGGATAGTACATATCAAGCCTATTTCATGAAATACATCTGTGGGATGAATCCACTTTGTGTTTGTTTTGAAACAACATCTGTAACAAAGTTAGGTCAAAAGAATCTCGATAATATTTCAAAAATGGGTATAGATGTAATCCATTTTAAAAAGAACCACGAAGTATATAAAAAGATGGTTATTGAAAGTTTTCAAAGGATTGGGGATGAAATGTGGCCAAATCATATAGGTATTTTTACAATACCTGTTTTAATTGCTGTAAAATTCAATATACCTTTAATTATTTGGGGAGAAAATTCTCAACAAGAATATGGAGGCCCTAATTTAGAGTCTATTAAAAATCGATTGCTCAATCGTAAATGGCTAGAAGAATTTGGCGGGCTTTTAGGAAATCGTATACAAGATATGATTGGTGTAAATGGGATCACTGAAAAAGAATTAACTCCTTATTTTTATCCAAGCGACGAAGATATAAATAGAGTAGGCGTTACAGGTATTTTTTTAGGGCATTATTTTTTTTGGGATGCCAGAAAGCAGTTGGAGATAGTAAAAAAACATGGATTTTGCGTTAAAGAGGACGGTCCGACTGAAGGCACTTATACAAACTATGAGAATATTGATGAAAAGTTAGTTAGCCTTCATGATTATTTAAAGTATGTAAAATATGGGTTTGGTAGAGCAACAGATCATGCTTGTATTGATATAAGAAATAAGAGATTGACAAGAGAAGAGGGAAAAAAACTTGTTCAAGAGTACGACGGTAAGTACCCACACTTTGGTGTGCAATCCTTCATTGAATATTCTGGAATCGGCAAAGAAGAAGTTGATATTATTATTGATTCTTTTACGAACCCAATTTTATTTATACAAAATGCAGATGGGAGTTTTAAAAAAGATAGTCAAGGTAATTTGGTACGTACTTTTGAAATAGTGTAAGATGAATGTTGTAATAATTGATTACAATATGGGTAATATAGCATCTGTTAAAAAAGCACTAGACTTTTTGGGCATTGAAAATATTATAACTAATAATAGAGGTTTAATTGAAAAGGCTGATGTCATTATTTTACCTGGTGTTGGCTCGTTTAAACAAGGGATGGATAATTTATCAAAACTTGGGTTGATTGATATTTTAAATGAACAAGTAATAGTTAATAAGAAACCATTCTTAGGAATTTGTCTAGGTATGCAATTGATAGCCGAGTTCGGAACAGAGCCTATAGATTGCATTGGTTTAGGATGGGTAAAAGGGTCAGTAATAAAAATGCAAGAACAGGATAAACGTATACCACATTTAGGATGGAATACAATTAAAGTAAAGGTCAATTCCTTTATCGAAAATTTTCAAGAGGATTTTTATTTTATTCATAGTTACCATTTTAAGGTAGCTAATCTTGAAAGTATTGCAGCCACAGTTGACTATGGTGATGAATATGTTGCAGCAATTCAGCAAGGAAATATTTATGCAACTCAGTTTCATCCTGAAAAAAGCCAAGCTCTAGGTCTTGGATTATTAAAAAATTTCTTTGCGAATGTTAAAAGTTAGAATAATTCCAATACTTACTTTTAATGGTTTTGCTTTGATAAAGACAAAGCAATTTTCCCAGCCTCGAATGGTGGGAAATCCAGTTCAAACTGCTAGGATTTATAACAGTAGAGGTGTTGATGAACTTATTTTTCTTGATATTTTTGCTACAGCTCAAAAAAGAAAAATAAATCTTAATGTAGTAAAAGAAGTTATAAAGGAATGTTTTATGCCAGTTGGTATTGGCGGGGGCATAAAAAGTTTAGACGATATTAATGACTTATTGAGAATAGGAGCAGATAAAGTGGTATTGAAGGATTGTTTTTTTACCAATCCTTCATTTATAAAAGAATCTTCCCGTTTTTTTGGCGAACAATGTATTACAATAGCTGTGGATGCCAAAAAACAAATTGATGGTAGTTATAAAATTCTTAATCTTAAGGGAGATGATATTAGTTTAATTGAGTTTATCAAAAAAGTTGAGGAGTTGGGTGCAGGTGAATTGATTGTCAACTCTGTAGACAATGATGGCATGATGAGAGGATTTGATACTGATTTAATTAAGCAAGTTTTATATAATACAAGTTTACCAATAGTTTGTGTGGGGGGAGCTGGAAGTATGGAGCACTTTGAAGATCTATTTTCTGCTACTAATTGCGAGGCTGTGGGTGCTGCCAGCATATTTCATTTTACACAGTTCACACCGCTTGATATCAAGAACACTTTAAGTAAGCTAGGAAAACCAGTTAGGAAGTAATGGCTAGCTATTTGGCATTGCAGCAAGAAGTTTTTTCAATAGGTAATTATTCAATCGTACCAATTCGTTATGAAGATAGGTTCAATATCATGCAATGGCGTAATGAGCAAGTCTATCATTTACGTCAGGAAAAAAAATTGACTGTTACAGATCAAGAAAATTATTTCATTCAGGTAATACCTGAATTATTTTTACAAGAGAAACCCAATCAGCTACTGTTTTCTTATTTGGAAAATGAGGCATGTATTGGATATGGTGGATTGGTACATATCAATTGGAAAGATAAGCATGCTGAAATATCTTTTATCATGGATACAAAACTAGAAGTATTATATTTTGCCAAGCATTGGCAAACATTCTTAACGCTGATTGAACAAGTAGCTTTCAAACAATTGCAGCTTCATAAAATATTCACTTATGCATTTAATTTAAGGCCACATTTATATATTATACTTGAACAAAACTTTTACACAAATGAAGCTGTCCTTGAAGACCACTGTTTTTTTGAAGGCAATTTTATTGACGTTGTGATACACTCTAAAATAAATCGGCATGCTTAAGGTTAGAAAAGCAATATTAAGTGATTTAGATTTATTTTTTGATTGGGTCAATGATCCTTTGGTAAGGGAGTATTCTTTTAACTCAACTTCTGTAACACTTGAACAGCACACTATTTGGTTTAAATCGGTGATTAGTAATAAAAGTTCGTTAATATTTGTTTTCAGTAATGAAGCAAATGAACTAGTTGGTCAAGTGAGAATTCAAAATAATAGTAGTAGTAAAGCTATAATTGGTATCTCAATTGATAAAGAACATCGAGGGAAAGGCTATGCCTTAAATATGTTTCAAATAGCTTGTAATCTTTATTTTAAAGAAAATCAAGGCAGTAGTATTCATGCCTATATAAAAAAAAATAATTTTGGGACTATTAAATCAATTGAAAAAGCTGGTTTTTTGTTGGACTCTGAATTAGTATATCAGTCCTATCCATGCTATTTGTATATAAAGTATTTTTCTGAATAAGTTTAAAGATTAAAACATGCAAATAGGTACATATAATATTGGCTTAAATTATACTCCATTTATTATAGCAGAAATGAGTGGTAACCACAATCAATCCGTTGATAGAGCACTAAAAATAATAGAAATGGCGGCCAAGTGCGGAGCTAATGCTGTAAAGCTTCAGACTTATACGCCCGATACAATGACAATTAATCATCGAGGAGGATTATTTGATATAAATGACTCAACATCACTTTGGAAAAATAGAAATCTATACGAATTGTATGAAGAAGCCCATACACTTTGGGAGTGGCATGAGCAGCTCTTTAAGTGTGCTGCAGATAATAATATTATTTGTTTTTCCACCCCTTTTGATGTAACGGCAGTTGATTTTTTAGAAAATCTTAATACACCAGCACATAAAATTGCCTCGTTTGAAAATATCGATCATCCATTATTAAAGAAAGTTGCTCAAACTGGTAAACCTGTAATTATGAGTACTGGAGCAGCAAGTTTGTCTGATTTAGCGGAATCGGTAAATGTATTAAAACAAAATGGTTGTAAGGATTTAGTCTTACTAAAATGTACGAGTAATTATCCAGCAAACCCTACTAATTCTAACGTAAAAACAATACCACACTTAAGAGAACTTTTTAATTGTGAAGTAGGGTTAAGTGACCATACCATGGGTATTGGTGTGCCGTGCGCCGCTGTAACATTGGGTGCAACAGTTGTAGAGAAACATTTTTGTTTAGACAGGAGTGAAGGCGGTGTTGATAGTTCTTTTTCACTAGAGCCAGAAGAATTAAGAGCGTTAGTAATTGAAACAGAAAGAGCGTGGCAAAGTTTGGGTGTGATTCAATATGGTATTCAAGAAATAGAAAAAAAGAGTTTGCCATTCAAACGATCAATTTATGTAGTAGCGGACATTGAAGCTGGAGAAATATTTACAGAAAAAAATATTCGAGTAATAAGACCCGGTGATGGAATACATCCTAAGTATTATGAAATGATTTTAGATAAAAAGTCTACAAGAAGTATACAAAGAGGTACACCCTTGTCTTTTGATAATATAATCTAACCATAAATAGTAAAATATTTTTTTTAAAATTTAGTCAGTAGTAAAATGAAGTATGATTTAGCTATTTTTGAAAGCTTTTCATGGAATCCGCATTTAGGAGCTACTTATGATATAGCAATTACTGCTAAAAAAGAAGGTAAATCTGTGATTGTATTTCTCATATGCAATAATAATTTAGAAGAAAATCGTAATTTTAATATTAAATATGAAGATATAACTAGACGCAAGTTTATTGGTTTTAAAAAACTACTTATCTCACATAAAATAGAGTGTATTATTTTAGATAAAGGAGTATTGAATTCGGCTGAAATTAGTACTTCAGAAGAATTTGCTAATCAGAATTTAATGATTGATTCTGGATCACTGAAAACACTTTCATATCAAAATATTAATCTAGGAATTGGAGTGTATAGTTCTCTGGTGTCTATTACCAACGAGTTAGATCCAGAGCCAGCAAATCATCAAAATATTATTAAACAACTATTATCGAATTCTGTTATTGTATATGCGATAGCAAAATATATACTTGGACTATATTCTTTTAATAAAGTCATTTCCTTCAATGGGCGATTTGGGTCTTGTATTGGTATATTTGAAGCATGTAAATTATTTGGTATTTCGTATGCTTTTCATGAGCGTGGCTGTAGATTTAATAAATATCAAATATTTGAAAAGAAACCTCATGATATTGAATATATTCGATCAAGAATGCTTGATTATTTCCATGAACAAAAAGATGCAGAATTTAAGCGTAAAATCGTAAGAGATTTTTTTAATGATCGACTTAATGGCAATGATACTGGTTGGATATCTTTTTCCCGAAATTTTTCACAACAATTAAATTTTAATTCACAAGTAGAAAAAAAACTAATTGTTTACTTTAGTTCTTCGGACTTTGAATTTTCTGCTTTTGAAGATTTAGCTCCACATACTGTATTTAAAAACCAAAAAGATGCAGTAGTGTCTCTTTGTAATTATATTAAAGTTCATCCTGAGTTTCACCTAATTATTAGAACGCACCCTAATCTTATAAATGCAAAAAAAGAAGCTGAATTTCTACAAAGGCTAGCTCATGATAATATTCAAGTCATACCACCAGATAGTAAGGTCAGTAGTTATGATATTTTAAGTAAGGGAGATATTATAGTAGGTTATGGGTCAACTATTTTAGCAGAAGCTGTGTATCAGGGAAAAGTTGTTATCACGTTATTCAATGCAGAGTATTGTTTAAAAGGGTTTCCAGTTTGTTATCAACCTTCTTCTGAGCAGGAAATGCTTGAACTATTAAAAACTCATGAACAGTTAGTTCCTTTTAAAAAAGAAAATATTGAACCTTGGGCGTATTGGATGGGTAGTCAAGGAATCCAACACAAATATTATAAACCTTTAAACTTATTTGAAGGACAGTTTTGGTTTAGTGATTTCTTTGGTATAAATCGTCTATTTGATTTAGAATGGAGTAAAGAATTTAATATAAATATGAGTATATCCATAATTGTGTATTATAGAAAAATAAGATCGTTTATTTATTTTTCAAAAAAATCTTTTTTTAACTTATTACATTTTGATTTAAATCGAAAAACCAATTATTAATCTAGTGCATTAATGAATACTACTAATTTCACATGTCCTATTTTATTTTTAGTATTTAATAGACCAGATACTACAAAAAAAATTTTCGAAGCTATTAAAGCAATATCCCCCAAAATTTTATATATCGCTGCTGATGGGCCTAGAATTAATATACCCAGTGATGATGTTTCGTGTAATAGTGTTAGAGCCATAATTGAGGAAGGAATTGATTGGGATTGTGAGGTGAAAACATTATTTAGAAAGGAAAATTTAGGTTGCGGAAAAGCTGTTCAAAGTGCTTTAGATTGGTTTTTTGAGCAGGAAGAGTTTGGAATAATCTTGGAGGATGATACACTGCCTAACATGGATTTTTTTGAATATTGTTCTGTAATGTTAGATAAATACCGCTATAATTATGATATATTTTCAATAAATGGGTGTTCGTTGGGCTATCAGAGTAATAAAAGCGAATATGGGATAACAAATTATTTCAACATGTGGGGCTGGGCTAGTTGGCGGAGAAGTAATAATCTAGTAAAAATTATTTGGAAGGAATATTTAATTCATAAAGATATTCTTAACGATAAAGAATTAATTATAGCATTGAGGTTGAACACAATTTGGGGTTTAAATAATTGGTATTTACTTTGGCAATCTTTATTTTTTCAAACAGGAAATAGTTTGATAGACACATGGGATTACCAATGGATATATACAGCTTTAAAAACAAAATCAAAATGTATAAGACCATCGAATAACTATATTGTAAATATTGGTTATGGTGAAATGGCTACACATACTACAATTTCAGATCATTATTTAGCGACCTTGAAATTTTCGAATACAAAATTTAGTAGTACACAATTTGGTGCTCTAAAAATAGATGAGTACTATGAAAAATTTTATGTAGCTGAAATATGGAATGACTACAAAACATTTAGAAGGAGTAGCTTCTATAATTCTGTTTATAAATATATTCTTTTTATTAAAAGGATAATTTTCAATTAAAAAATCGTTAAGGCATAGGTATTTATCTTCTAAAAACATCAATTGTAACGCATTAATATCCACTTAGTCCTTTCATAAAATCACCCAATATCAAGCACTTGAAGCTAAAACACATTATAATTACCATAATAAAATTAAGAATTTTGCAAAAAAATTTTTGCAAAATTTAGATTAAATTTACTTTAAGAGTTAATCTAAAGTTCTAATTTTTAATCATCAATTTAGGGCAATTCATTTAATAGCTTAAAGGCAATAACTTTTAAATTTTAGTAAGAGTGCATAGTAATTATTTAGTTTAAATTTTACTTCTACATAGTATTATCCCTGAGTTTAATCAAAATATGCCTACTATTATCTTACTTCGATTTCTTAAGGCACTATAAAAAAAAATATTGAAAATATCAATTCTAACGGTCTGTTTTAATTCTGGTAAATACTTGAAAAGAGCAATTGAAAGTGTAATCAATCAAGATTATTCCAATTGGGAACATATTGTAATGGATGGTGGTTCGAATGATTCTAGCGTAGATATTTTGAAAAGTTATCCTCACTTAATTTGGAAATCAGAAATAGATAAGGGTCAGTCTGATGCAATGAATAAAGCATTTGAAATTTCTACTGGAGATATAATTGTTTATCTTAATGCTGATGATTTTTTTAAGGAAAATATTTTTGACTTAATCATTAATATGTTTCATCATAATCCTAAAGCTGATATGATTGTTGGAAATGGAGAATTTTATAAAAATGGAGTTGTTACATACAAGTGGAATGCAGAAATTAGCTACCGTAAATGTTTATTACACTACAAATACACTTTTCCTTTAAATGCATTTTCCTACTTTTACAAGCGATCTGTTCAGGAATTCATTGGTGGCTTTAATATCAATAATGATTTTACAATGGACTATGAGTTTTTACTCCATGCGTTTAAAAATTTTCGAATAAAAAAAATAAACCACTCATTGGGATATTTTTTTTTTGATGATAATAACAAAACTGCAACTATAAATCCACTTCAATTATGTACTAAAACTGCAATTGAATTTTGCAAAAAGCATGACTGGTTTGGGCTGATTTATTATAAGATTTGCAAATACAATTTACCAGTTAGGGTCAGTATGAAAATTTATAAAATATTTTCAATTAAGCCTAATTAAAATGAAAAAGGGTGTTTCAGTAGTAGTTTGTTGCTATAATAGCGTAAATAGGGTTGGTAATACACTTAAACACCTATTTAATCAGAAATTTCAGATTCCGATACATTGGGAAATAATTATAGTTGATAATAATTCCAATGATAAAACTATAGAATTTATTCAGAACGAGTTATCTAAATATTCAATTGATCTTGAACTATTTATTGTGTGTGAGAAGCAAGCTGGTTTATCATTTGCTAGACAGAGGGGAGTTTTAGAATCAAAATATGGGTATATTGTTTTTTGTGATGATGATAATTGGCTAAATCCAAATTATGTTGAAACCGCTTTTAATGTATTGGAAAATAATTCTTTTATTGGTGCTTTGGGCGGAGCTAGCACTGCCATAACTGATCCTAGTATATTACTTCCGAGCTGGTTTTTAGAAAATGAAAATGCATTTGCTGTAGGCAGGCAAAGCAAAGAGACCGGGGATATAACTCACCGTGGATATTTATGGGGTGCTGGGCTGGTTTTTAGAAAAAATATATTTGTAACAACTTATGCTAAAGTGCCACCATTGTTAACAGATAGAGCTGGCAAAGAACTATGCTCAGGTGGCGACTCGGAATTTTGTGCCAGGGTTATCCTAGAAGGTTACCGATTGTTTTATGATGATACACTTAGGTTTAAGCATTATTTAGAAAGTGATAGATTATCAATCTCATATTTGAAAAACTTAGAACGTTCTTTTGATTTAGCCTTTGATACACTGAGTATTTTAAGGCTAAAAGTTAAATTAAGAGGACAAACTAAAGTCGAGAAAATTATTTTAATAATTAGATCTTTAATTACTATTTTTCTTTCTACAGTAGTTAAGAAAAAAAGAAAATTCTATCAGTATAATATTAATCTATTGTATTTTTTAACGGGGGTTAAATTTAACGGTCTTAAGAAAATAGTTTATGATATTAACAAGCTATAATTTATGTTATTATCTATAGTTACAATTAATTTCAACAATGAAAATGGACTAAAAAAAACGCTCGATTCCATCAGTAATCAAACTTATAAAGACTTTGACTTTGTTTTAGTAGACGGAGGAAGTTCAGATAATAGTATTGAGATTATTGATTATTATAAGTCTATTTACTCTTATTGTATAATAGAGAAAGATAATGGCATATATGATGCCATGAATAAAGGAATTGCACAGGCTAAAGGTGAATATTTATTATTTTTAAATTCAGGAGATACTTTAGAATCTACCAATTCACTAGCCAATATTTTACCATTAATAGATACCCAAAAAGATATAATAGCTTGTTATTGTGAAATGGAAAATGATAAATCAGTTTTAGAAGTGCCCACACAAATAAGGTTTAGTTCATTTTGGTATAAGTCTATTTGCCATCAAGCCGTGTTTATAAAAAGAGAACTATTTAAAAAAAATGGTTACTATAATTCAGATCTTAAAATAGCTGCTGATTGGGAGTTTTTTGTTAAAGCATTTTTTCTTTACAACGCCAGCTATCAAGCAATACCTAAAATATTATCTACCATTGAAAGTGGTGGACTAAGTTGCAGCCAATTTGGTTATGAACAAGCACAAATTGAACGTAAACAGGTATATGATAATCTATTTCCTGGCTTTATTAATGATTACAATCAATTGGGGGAGTTTACAAATAGTAAAGTACACAGGTTTATAAGGTTTATTAAAAAAGCAATTCGAAAGTTTATATGAGTCAACAACCTTTTGTTCTTTTAATTACTTCTGAAGAATTAAATCCTCAGAATATTTACTCTTCATGCTTCGAATTAAACCTTGCTAAATGTTTACAAAAGGAATTTGAAGTAGGTGTTTTTAGTGTTCATATTGATGCTTCTTTAATTGGAAAGGCAAAACAATTTTTTAAAGCTCCATCTTTGGGCACATTTAAAAACGTTCTTATTTATTTATTCCAATTACTTACAGAGAAAGTTAAAATAAAAACATATCTCATTAATCAAGTCTCAGTTCAAGAAGTAGTTGGTAAATATTGGTATTCTGGTGCTAAAACACCTTTGTCTGCATTGAATAAGTGGTCTGATTTAGGAATGAAAGGGTTTTTTAAAGCTTATATTGATACAGGTAATTGTCCTGTCT
>JANMOT010000062.1:0-10821 GCA_031369485.1 Sphingobacteriia bacterium | reverse complement strand
ATTAAGCCCTAACTTTGTTATCTAATAAAAACAAAATGAAAACTTTAATTACCCTTGCTTCTTTTATTATGTTAAGTGCATTTAATTTCCCCGGCATCAACAGCATACATCAATTTAAAGTGAAGTCAATTGAAGGCAAGATCATTGATTTTGCAAGCTTTAAAGGTAAAAAAATATTGGTAGTAAATACCGCTTCTAAATGCGGCTATACTCCGCAATATGAGGCTTTACAGAAAGTGTACAATGATTATAAAGATAAGATGGTAATTATAGGTTTTCCTGCTAATAATTTCGGGGGACAAGAACCAGGTTCTGATGGTGAAATACAAGAATTTTGCAAAGCTCGCTTTGGCGTTAGTTTTCCGCTTGCCAGCAAAGTAAGTGTGAAAGGAGATGATATGGCTCCTATTTACAAATGGTTGACTTCAAAAGCCGAGAATGGTGTACTAGATGCGGAAGTAGCTTGGAATTTTGGTAAATTTCTATTGGATGAAAACGGTAAACTACTTCAATACTTTCCCAGCAGAGTAAAGCCAGATAGTGAAGAAATTTTAAAGTTCATTAAGTAGCTAAATCAACTATTTTTGTTGCTAAGAGAATGTAGGTTGCATTCTCTTTTTTTATGTTCTTAACCTAAAATATTATGCTGTTTAAAGATGTGATTGGCCAATCAGCCACCAAGCAACACCTTGCCGAAATGGTAGCACAGAATAGGCTTAGTCACGCCCTTCTTTTTCTAGCAAAAGAAGGTGCTGGTGGATTGCCGCTGGCTTTGGCATTTGCGCAATATATTGTAAGCTTACCGCCCGATGCTCCATTGGTGGCAGATTTATTTGGTGGAATGACTGCACTAGCTCCTACTCCATCATATATTCATCCCGATGATATTGCAGAACAGCCTGCTTTTCAAAGAGCTGCTCAGTTAATACATCCCGATCTACATTTTACCTATCCTGTTATTACCACAAAGGCGGGAGAGAAGCCCAAGAGTATTGATTTTATTGAAGAATGGAGAGATTTTGTACAATCCTATCCTTATGGAAATGTGTACGACTGGCTGCAAAGTATTGGAGCAGAAAATAAGCAAGGGAATATTACTGCCGAAGAATGTAATTACTTAATGAAAGCCCTGAGCCTTAAAAGTTTTGAAAGTAAGTATAAAGTCCACTTACTGTGGATGCCCGAATACCTTGGTAAGGAAGGTAATAAGTTGCTTAAACTGATTGAAGAACCGCCGCCTAATACGGTATTTATATTGGTAGCAGAGAGCGAGGAACAGATTTTACCAACCATTTTAAGTCGCTGCCAATTGGTTCGTATTCCTGCGTTGGATGATACCGATATTGAGGAAGCCCTTATTACAAGAGCCAAGGCAGAACCCGCAACTGCCCAACAGATTACCGCTATTTGTGAGGGAAACTATCGCGAAGCATTGCATTTATTGCAACACGCCGATGAAGATTGGCAGCATCTATTAAAAGAATGGTTGAATGCTATGCTAAAAACAGGGCCAGCGGCTCAATTTAAGTTTATTGAAGAAATAAGCAAGCTCGGCCGTGAAAAACAGAAGCAGTTTCTCCGTTATTTCAATCACTTATTAGAGCAAAGCATTAGAATGCGGGTATTGGGTGAAGATGCGGTAAAACAAGGCGAGACAGAAAAGGAATTTGCTCGAAAATTGAATAAAATTTCCGCTGTTAGTCAACAACAAGCCATTATTGAAGAGCTGGACAAAGCGGCCTATTATATTGAGCGCAATGCCCATGCTAAGATGTTGTTTCAGGCACTCACCATCAAACTATACCATATCATTCAGAACAAAACCTTAATTTTGAATGAGTAGTTATTAAATTATTTGACTTTTTATCATTTTATATATGGGCTGTGGATCTTGTGGAACCGGGAAACCGAATGGATGTAAAAGTAATGGAGGATGTAGTACTGGCGGATGCAACCGCTTGAATGTACATGATTGGCTGATGAATTTACCCTTCAGCGACCCCGAAAGCAATTGCAAAGTAGTAGAAATAACTTTTAAGCAAGGCAGCAGAAAAGAGTTTTTCAGGAATACGACCTTGCAATATTTTGAGAAAGGTGATTATGTAACCGTTGAAGGCATTAGTGGTTTTGATGTGGGTGAAGTGAGCCTTACTGGTGAGTTGGTGCGTTTGCAACTGAAAAAGAAAAGTGTACCCGAATTCAGTCCCGATATTAAAAAAATTCTCCGTCGCAGCTCCGATCGGGATTTGGAGAGTTATCATATTAGTAAAAGCAGGGAGCAAGAAATGCTGGCTCGGAGTCGCGCTATTGCCCGTACCCTGAATTTACAGATGAAGCTAAGTGAGGTAGAGATACAGGCTGATGGTAAGAAAGCTACCTTTTTTTATACCGCTGATGATCGCGTAGATTTTAGGGAGATGATTAAACTTTTTGCGGGTGATTTTAAAATAAAAGTAGAAATGCGCCAGATCGGCATCCGTCAGGAAGCCGCAAAAGTGGGTGGTATTGGGAGTTGTGGAAGAGAGCTCTGCTGTAGCACTTGGTTAAACGATTTTAAAAGTGTGAATACTACTGCTGCTCGTTACCAGAATTTATCTATCAATCAAACCAAATTAAGTGGCCAATGTGGTCGCTTAAAATGTTGTTTAAATTATGAGTTGGATACTTACTTAGATGCGTTGCAGCAATTTCCTGACTATGCAGATACTTTAGATACCATTATGGGCACAGCCCATCTTATTAAAAAAGATATTTTCAAAAATTTGATGTGGTATACCCTGCCCAATAATAATAAGCATTATCCATTAACCATACAGCGGGTAAAAGAAATCAAGCGAATCAATCAACAGGGGCAAAAAGTAGAAGAATTACAAGCCGTAGAAATTGTGAGTAAGCAAAAAGAAGAAGAACCAGCATTTGTAGAATTGGTGGGGCAGATCAGCTTGAAATCGCTTGATAAAAATGAGCGAAGAAAAAGAGATCAGCAAAGAACGGGGACTGGCTATAATCAACAAGGACCGAATAGAAATGAACGGAGGCCTGACGAGAGAAGACCTGATGATCGCAGACCTGATGATCGCAGACCAGATCAGCGAGGCCCTCAGCAGAATAGACCGCAACAGAATAGGCCAGCGCAACCAAGACCTCTATTAAATCGTGGGCCGCAGCAGCAGAAGCCACCTCAACAAAATAGACCGCCGTTGGAGCAGCGAGGTTCTCAGTCTTCTCCTCCACCAGAAGAGAAAGCTTAGTGAATTGCTTTTACAGTTGATCCATTTGGGTTTGTACAAATTCCATCAATGTTTTTATATAAGCAGGTGTGAGGTTAAATTCCAAGCCCGCCGCTTTGTACAATTCAGGTAAGGTTTTGGTGCCGCCAAGGCTTAATGCATTCATATAGTTTTTCAATGCCTGTTCGGGATTTTCTTTGTACTGCATCCAAAGTCCTATTGCTCCCAGTTGAGCAATGCCATATTCAATATAGTAAAAAGGCACTTCAAACAAATGCAATTGACGCTGCCAGCCAATGGCACGATAGGCATCCAAACCTGTATAATCAATAGCATTGGTAGAAAACTCATTCAATATAAGCATCCATTGGGCGGTTCTTTCTGCTATGCTATGCTGTGGATTTTCATATACCCAATGTTGAAATTTATCAATAATAGCAATCCATGGAAATATGGTAATGGTTCTCTCCAGTTGGTGTGCTTTTGCTCTTTTTAACTGTTCAGGATCCTCAAAAAAAGCATCCCAATGGTTCATGCTGAATAGTTCCATTGCCATGCTGGCCACTTCGGCTATTTCCATCGGATATTCTTTAAATGCACTCAATGGCAATGAATGCGCCAAAAAGGAATGAATGGCATGTCCACCTTCGTGAACCATAGTGGTAAGGTCGCTCATTTGTGCTGCAGCATTCATAAAAATAAAGGGCGCGCCACTCTCAGCAAGGGGACAATTATAGCCACCTGGCGCTTTGCCTTTGCGACTTTCCAA
Organism: Sphingobacteriia bacterium; assembly: GCA_031369485.1. GTDB lineage: Bacteria > Bacteroidota > Bacteroidia > Chitinophagales > Chitinophagaceae > Sediminibacterium. Next base: position 6,822 of record JANMOT010000062.1, on the reverse strand, counting down.
ATCAAAATGATTTAATTCTTTCATTTTGCGAAGGCAATCGGCAAAAAAAGGATTCATTTGTTGAAAGCATTGAACTGACTTTTCATACAAGTCGTTCCCATCTTTAAATGGTTTTAAAGCAGTAATGCCAACAGGCTCTGCTTCGGTATCCCAAGGTTTTAGTTCGGGCAAGCCAAGCTTAGTTTTTTTGTTTTTATAAATTTCATTCACCAGCGGTAACACGTGTTGTTTTACTGCATCATGAAATTGAAAGCAGTCTTCTTTGTTATAGTCGAATCTTCCGAGTTCTTTAAACTTATAATCGCGGTAGTTTTCAAAGCCCGCATTCAAAGCAATTTGGTGGCGTTTGGCAATTAATGAACTGTACAATTCCTGCATGGGTGCAGCATCTTGTAAGCGACGTTCTTGAATTTTGTGGTACACTTCTTCTCGCACAGCACGATCGCTGCTCTCTAAAAATTTAGCAGCCTGTTGCAAAGTATATTCTGTGTTGTTTACGGTTACCGTCATTTTTCCTGCAATGGCACCATACTGTTGTTGTAAAACACTTAGTTCGGCTTGTATGGGAATATTGGCCTGGCGGAATAAGTCAATATTTTTTTGAACACTGCGCAAGTAAGTATGGTATAAGGATTGATCTAGTTGGGCGGTAAAAGGAGAAGCTATTAATTTTTTATTCAACAGATCTGCATAGGGCTGCAGTTTCGGTTGAATTTGCATGCAGAAAAAAGTAAAAGCAGCTTCAAGGGAAGCGTCGGTGGTATCGCAAGTCATTTTAATTTGCCGCCAGCAAGCGTCTTCACTTACAACTGCTTCTAATTCACTGATATCTTTAAGCCATTGCTCTAAATCAGTTTTACTGTGGATGGTTCTTTCAGTAAGTTCAATGAAAAAAGGTTCTAAGCTGGCCCAGTCCGTAACGGTAAAGTTAATAGGCAAAAAAGAACGTGGAATTTTTTGTATTGCTGCATTCGGCACCATAATCTGTAATTTGATGGCAAATTTAGGGCAACTGTATCTTGAAGATGGAATAGGAGTGCTATTTTTACAAAGTTTTATTTATTTAGATCAACAGAGAAGAAAGATACAGAACGTGAGCAATATCATTCAATTATTACCTGATAATATAGCCAACCAAATTGCGGCGGGAGAAGTAATTCAACGACCGGCAAGTGCCGTAAAGGAACTATTAGAAAATGCAGTAGATGCAGGAGCCAGTCGCATCAGACTGCTTATTAATGATGCAGGGAAAGCCTTGGTACAAGTGATAGATAATGGCAAAGGCATGAGTGAAACAGATGCTAGAATGGCATTTGAGCGACACGCAACCAGTAAGATTAAAAGCATTGAAGATCTTTTTCATATAAAGACCATGGGCTTCCGAGGTGAGGCACTGGCATCTATTGCTGCCGTGGCCCAGGTAGAATTAAAAACCAAGAGAGCAGAAGATGAACTCGGAAGTTTTATAGCCATTGAGAACAGCAAGGTTTTGAAACAAGAAGCTTGTGCCTCGCCCGAAGGCACCAGCATCAGTATGAAGAATTTATTTTTTAATGTGCCTGCTCGTAGAAATTTCTTAAAAAGTAATGCGGCAGAAACCCGTCATATTGTAGATGAATTTATTCGGGTGGCGATGGCATTTCCAAATGTGTTTTTTTCGCTTACGAGTAATGGACAGGAAGTATTTCATTTAGAAGCAGGCAGTAGCAAACAACGCATTGTTCAGGTATTGGGCAATAGCTATAATGCCAAGTTGGTAAGTGTATTGGAAGAAACCGATTATATGAATATTACGGGTTTTATTGGCAAGCCAGAAACGGCTCGCAAGACCCGGGGCGACCAATATTTTTTTGTAAACAATAGATTCATCCGAAGTGCATATCTCAACCATGCCGTGAACGCTGCTTTTGAGGGCATTATTGCCAAAGACAGTTACCCCAGTTATGTTTTGTATATAGATTTAGATCCTGCGCATATTGACATTAATGTACATCCTACCAAGCAGGAAATAAAATTTGAGGATGAAAAAATCATCTATGCATTTGTACAGGCGGCAGTAAAGCATGCACTGGCTCAGTTCAGTATTGCACCATCGCTAGATTTTTCGCTGAATGCAGATATACAAGGATTAGATGCAGTGAGTAAACCCTTTACTGGCCAGCAGCAAGCAGCAGCAGTTTCTTCTAATTTGTACAAAGCTTTTACGCAAAAAAATCAGGCACACTTTATAGAGCCTACATCAAAAACGGAGTTGAGGAATTGGAAGGATTTTTTTGATCGTCCCGCTGGGGGTATTGAAACGAGTGGCGATCCCATTCAATCAGCAATAAGTGAATTAAAATACGATACATCCATTCCTAATTCCAGTTTAGAAATTCCAGATTCAAGCAAGCCGTTTCAGCTTCACAACACGTATATAGTTGTGGCCACTACCAATGGTTTTATATTGGTGCATCAACAGCTGGCGCATGAGCGTGTGTTGTACGAGCAGTACAGTCAAGCCGCCCACAGCCAGCAAGTGCCCACACAAAAAAGTCTGTTTCCTGTTACGCTGGAGCTGGCAGCAAGTGATGCTGTTTTATTGCAGGACTTGCTTGCGGATTTACAAACCATCGGTTATTTAATAGAGCCATTTGGAAACAATAGTTTTGTAATACAGGGAACGCCGGCAGATATTATATCGGGCAATGAAAAGCATGCTATAGAGATGTTGATAGAGCAGTATAAACATTTTAGTACAGAAGTAAAGTTCAGCAAGCGCGAAAAATTAATTCGGTGTATGGCCAAGCAACAGAGTATAAAAACAGCTCAGTCACTTGAACAAAAAGAAATGGCCGCATTAATAGCAGCGCTTTTTGAATGCAATACACCCAATATAACACCTACGGGCAGCCCCACTTATTTAGCATTCAAAGAAGACTATTTAAGTAGAATGTTTGGGAGATAATCAGTATCTCTCTATAACACTTATAAGCAAATCTTCTATATTTTTTCGAATTGCGCTGGAAGAAGATTGATGCGCGTTTACCATAATGGAGAAAATTAATTCTTTACCACTATTGGTAGTGAGATAACCGCTCAATGCAATATGGTTACTTAGTGTTCCTGTTTTTGCATAAATTTTACCTTTATACCCTTTGTATAAGCCAGCCAAAGTACCCTCATTGGCGGTAGGAAAAATGGCTTTGATCCGATCCCAAGAAAATTCCTTTTTAAGTTGATTGAGTATCCAGATAAAATTGCGGGGAGTCATTAAATTATAGCGGCTCAATCCACTCCCATCCACCCATCGGGGCTTATTGGGTAAGCCGCTAAAATCTGATTTTAGGAGACTATCAATAATTTTTTCATCATCCATTGAACCAATTTTTTGATTGGCAACCATGAGCAGTATTTGTTCAGCAAAAAAATTATCACTGCGGTGCATCATGATACTCAATAAACTATCGGTTGATTGAGAATAAAAACGTTTCCAAGCAGCAGGTTCAACAGCCAGTTCGCTTGCATAATGCAGCACTCGGTTCAGCGTATCTTCGAGTAAGGGCAATGCTGGTATATCCAGTTCTTTTTTTACTACGAAAGGAAAAGAAGTTTCATTAAATTGGCTATTACTTTTAACTACTTGAAAGTGATTGTCGCCTTTATCTCGTGTAATATCAAAGAATCCATTTTGCATGCTGGAAAAAATTACCAGCGAATCTTTAAATGCTTTGGGAATAATTTGTAAGCCATTGCCTTTTTTATTGAATAAAACCATATTGCCATAGATGGGCATGGGTGATCTTTCTGGCATAAAATCATAATCATTCCAAGCCCAGCCATTACCCATTGGAGTTGTATTCCATCGGGGTGCAACAAAAGTAATTTTAGCTGCATTTTGCTGTAAAAAATAAAACGATTTTTGAGCATTAAAATCAGGATGAAGAAAGGTAGGGTCGCCCGTAAAGCGAACGGAAATTTGATCGGAATCGGATATATATTCAAATCCAACAATGCTATCACCCAAATTTTTCATGGCAGCATAGCAGGTAAGTATTTTGGTATTGCTGGCAGGGATAAAATATTTTTCAGATTGATGGTCAAATAAAAAGCGATTGGTTTTAGGCTCGTAAATACTGATACCAATATGTGCGGGAGCGAATTCGGGTTTGTTTAAAAATGAATTATTTACTTCACTATTTAGTTGTGAAGGCTTTTGTACTTTGCAAGCGGTAAAAAACAAAAAACAGCAGAGTATATTAAAAATAATGCGGTTCATATATTTGGGTTTAGCTGCGTTCAACTGCACGCAACCATCTTTCAGGAATATCGTTGTTGCAGGCTGTCATATAATCTTTATAGCTGCAAGCTACGTATTTGCCATCATGTAATTGCATCCACCATCTGCCGGTTCTTTTGCTTTGTAAAAAAGCAGTTTCAACTTCGGCAAAAGCCATGGTAAATTCATTGAATTCATTTCTATTATCGAGTGAAGCTTCTTGCTTGCCTCTATGAATTCCATCCAGCACATACCAAAGCATATGGGCTTGCTGTTTGGCGGTCATTGCATCTCGATCCTGTGAAGTAATATAACCATATAAGCCAATGGTATTACAGGTATTGCTCATGCCCGCATATTGCATCAAAGTACAAGCTTCTTCACCGTTAAAGCCATTGGGAGTAATAAGGTTGGCAGGGGCGTGCGCATTTTGTATGGCGGCAATATCAAAACTAAAGAGTTCGCTGTTGCGAATAGCGGGTTCCATTTCTTCAATAGATTCTTTTACTTTACCAACACGATAGCAGTCGAAGCCCAATTTATCAATAGTCTCCAGCATATCGGGATGCATAAAATAACTTTGAAAACCAATATGGGTATAATGTTTAAGATAGTTGGGGATGCCAGTGAAAAGATCAACCAGAAAATTATCAGCAGGTTCAAGGCTGTCCATATCAAGGTCAATTCTTGCATCTACTGCAACGGCGTCAATAATTTTATTGAGTGCGCCATAGGCAGCGCATTGGGGAGTGGTAATATCATGAGAACCACCGAGTATTAATACTTTTTTACCCAGTTGAATGAGTTCACTTACTACGAGTTTAACGGCGGCGTAGCTATCTTGAACAGTGGCACCAATTTTAATATTGCCTAAGTCGACAATGGTAACGGCTGTATGCCAGTAAAATAATTTGTAGAATTCTGCACGAATGATATTGGGAGCATTAGATGAAGTGTATTGCATACCCATGCCACGCATTTCGCCGCAGCCAACAATTACCAAATCGGCCTGGGAGATATCGGGTAATTCTTGTTCGTGAACCAGAATATATTTTCCCAATTGGGTATCTTTAAAGCCCTCATCGTTTGAGAGTAAAGCGGTATTTATGGGTTCTAAAAAATCGAGTAAAGAATCGAGTACCATGAGCAGTTATTTATGCTGTTAATAACGGCAACTATGGTATTTTATTGCTTGTTTGGAGATGGGGTTAATACAGAGATAAATAAAGTTTTTACGATGCCTTCCAATTTTGCAAACAGAAATCCAAGAATTACCAGGCAAGTAGAAAAGTATATGTAAGAATACCATATTGTAAAGTTGGAGTTGATTTATAAATGCATTAAAGCATACTGATCAAATAATTATATCCTTTTGTAACATGTTTTTCTGATACCATAATTGATACACTGGATCAAGAAAATAAATGCCCCCAATGCTATCATCTATCAATTCTTTTTGTAATAATGCTTTTTTTATCTTCAAAACATTAGCTGATGTACCCAACTTGTAATTATGTAGTACTTCTTTTGAGCTCAAGCCTTTGTGTGTACCAGATGCTACTGCTTTTAAAAATTGATGCTGAAGATTTGTTAACTCTTCGGTATCTCTTGTATATAGAATTGCATTTTGTTCTAATAATTTTTCTATCGAGCGTTGCACTATTTCCTTTGTAGCCACTTTAGTAGTTGCTGTCCACACTAAGTAAGCCAATTGCTGTACATAATAGGAATGATCTTGTACAATTGCTGCAATAGTATTACTAAGTGGATCTGATATTTTTTTATTTGTTGCATTAAATTGTTTTTGTATAAATAATTTCCATTCTTTTCGTTCTATTTTGGGCAAATACATTACATCACCAAACTTATAAAAAGGCATGGATTGTTTTTCAAACAACTGCGCCATCATATGTTGTCTGCTGCCATATAAACAATAAGTTACCTTTTGATGATGTTGCCACTCTGTTCGCAATCTTTTCTGAAATAGTAAAGGGTCTTTAAAAGACGCACAGTTTTGAAACTCATCCATACAAATAATAAGATGCAGATTTTTCGTTACTGCAATTTTCTGGGGCAGGTTTAATATTTCTTTATAATTTTTTTCGAGTTCTGTCCACTCAAAACCTATCTCAAAGTCTTTTGCTGGGTCAGTACCCACTGAAATTTTCGGTGTTACGTGTTGCAGAAACTCTTTGGCTGCGGCTACCCATTCGGTGAGTTTATTAGAGGTAGCTTTAATGGTTTCTGATGCCAGTAGCTTATAAAATTCCTCTTCATTTCGTATACTAAGCAAATCAAGCTGAATGATTTTAGTGGAGCGGCTTTGCAATTCTGCAGCCACTTTTTTTACCAAAGAGGATTTACCCCATCGGCGGGGTGAAATAAGTATGGTATTAACATGGTTTCGAAGATTGGTCTTCAGATGTATAATCCTATCCATGTTGACCACCCATTCCGATGATTGTGACCACCCAATCCGGTGATGTTGACCACCCCCTTTATTTATAAGATTTTTCAGGATCATTTAATGTAACCGACAGTTCATTATAATTTAGCATCCGCCA
>JANMOT010000056.1:0-101722 GCA_031369485.1 Sphingobacteriia bacterium | reverse complement strand
CCCCCGGGTAATAGCACGTTAAAATTCTGGTATTTAAGGGCGTAAGACTCAATAATACCGTCTATTTCAGCGGTCACGCCCAATATTACACCGCTTAATAAATTAGTTTTTGTATCGTAACCAACAAGGGGGAATTGAGATTCTGCATGAATCATTGGAAGTAAGGCAGTTTGTTCATGCATGGCTCTGAACCGCATATTCATGCCTGGTGAGATACTTCCACCCAGAAATTCGTGTTTATTATTGATGAAATTATAGGTGATGCAAGTGCCGAGGCCAATGGCTAAGTTGTGTTGATGGGGGAAGCGGTCAACCGCAGCGGCAACCAGAGCCAGCCTATCAGCACCAATGGTTTCAGGTTTGCCAACGGGTGTAGTAAGTGGAAGTTTACTTAAATGATTCAGTAAATGAAATTGTGTATGGGTCTGCAGCAATTGCTCCAGTTCTGGCGGGTGGTTAATCACAGAAGATAAAATAGATTTATTGGCTTTTGTGTTGTGAATGATAGATTCGATGGTGCTGGTATGGGTATTGGGCAATACTTGTTCATCAATGAATTGATGGTCTTTAAAAATCGCCATTTTCAAACGGGTATTGCCAAAGTCGAAGCAGAGTGTGGTTTGCATGAGGAGGTTTATGGGTTAAAATTATACCCTTTTATTTCTTTGAAGTGACCATTAAGTTCAATTTTTTGTTTGAGTTGCTCCATACCGGCTACTACCGGAATTACTTTTTCTAAGTGGCGGCGTAAATATTCCAGTCGCTCTTCTTCTCTAAATAAGCCCAATAGTTCATATTCTTCTTCCAGTGAAAGTCCCGAGTGATGGGCAATATCATAGCTGAGTATTTCTGACACTTTCTTTTTAAATTTTTTGGAGACCTCTAATAAGCGGTGCAGAATATATACCGAATCTAAAATTTTGAAAGAGATAAAAGGTTTGGGCTTGATATCATTGGAGGGATAAGTTACCACAGCGCCATTGTAAAGTTTATTGGGTATTTCACCCGTAATTTCTAAAACATTAAATACTTGCAGTCCCTTGGTTTTAATATCCATTTTGCCATCATCGTACACTTGAACAATTTCGGTAATTTCTACCACAACGCCCATTTCAGCAATTCCATTTTTTAAAACTACGGGAATACCAAAAGGTTTGCCTTCTGCAAAGCAGTCGGTAATTAACTGCTTGTATCTTGGCTCAAAAATATGTAGGTTAAGCGCTTCGCCCGGGTAAACAACCAATGCCAAAGGAAAAATCGGGACAAAATTTATCATAAATTCAGGTTATCCAGTGAGAAAGTTTTCGGTTCTTTGCTTCACAATTTAGGTAAAATGAAAATATCGGGCTTCACCATTATTAAAAATGCAGTTTCAAATGATTACCCGATTGTAGAAGCCATTCAGTCTATCTTACCCGTGGTAGATGAAATGATAGTACTGGTGGGCGACTCAGCAGACGATACCATTGCCCTTATTGAATCTATTGGGAGTGCTAAAATAAAAATTCACCATTCCGTGTGGGATGCATCTCTACGATCTGGGGGCACGGTTTTAGCAGATGAAACAAATAAAGCTTTTGCATTAATTGATCCCTCAAGCGATTGGGCTTTTTATATTCAAGGGGATGAAGTAATTCATGAGCAATACCACGAAACTATTAAAAAAGCCTGCACTCAATACGCTTCCGATAAAAAAGTGGATGGATTATTGTTTAAATACCTGCACTTTTATGGAACTTATAATTATGTAGGCGATAGTAGGAAATGGTATAACCACGAAGTGCGAGTAATTAAAAACGATAAAAATATTCAAGCCTATAAAGACGCACAGGGTTTTAGAAAAGCTGGTGAAAAATTAATGGTGAAACCTATTGATGCTTTTGTATATCATTATGGCTGGGTAAAATCTCCAGCGCAGATGATGAAAAAACAAAAGGAGGTGAGCCGGTTTTGGCATGGCGATGAAGTATTGAAAACGCATGCGGCTATTCCCGATTATTTTGATTATACAGCATTTGATTCCTTAGAAAAATTCACTGGAAACCATCCAATGGTGATGCTGCCTAGGGTTGCGAGAATAAACTGGGATGTAGAAATAGATCCATCTCAAAAAAAATTATCTTTAAAAGATCGGTTGCTGTATTATTTTGAAAAAGCCACTGGTATTCGCTTATTCGACTTTCGCAATTACCGAATCCTCCGTTGAAGATTTTGAATAGGTAAACCAGCAAATCATAATGGGCCAGACATATAAGAATGCACCAAATTGATAGTTAAGCGTACATTCAACCAAGCAACTGGCGGCAATAGCAACCGTCCATATAATAAGAAAAATATTATCCTTTCTCCATCCATACCATGCTGGGTAAAAAAGCCAGATTGAAAATAAAATCATTCCCCACCAGCCACTGCCCATCCACCAAAATAACCATTCATTAAAAGGCCAGCCATAAGTGGTAGTTTGGCCTTTAAGTGCTGTGGAAAAATTAGACCGTATAGTCGCTGGAATAGCCGACCAGCCTATATTTGATTGCTGTTCGGTTTGAATACTATGCCAAGCAATTTTATTCATTGTTAGTCTCACTCCATCCGAATAATTGGCATTATAACCCTTGGCATGATACTGCTGCCAGTCGTAAATGGTATACCTTATTTTATTATTAGCAGTGGGCATAATCCATAATAAACCAATTAATACAAGCATGGTTGCAGCTATTCTAATCCAGCCAATTCTATAAATACCATAACCTGCAATAATTAGGAAGCTGATGATCCATGCGGTTCTAACAGCCAGCAATAAAATGCCAGCGAGTAAAACAAAAAAAATAATTTTTTTAAAACGGATCTCTGTTGAAGGTAAAAGGGTAAAAAGGAGTGCACTGCATAAAAAAATGCTGAAACGCAAATGATCGCGATCCATGAAAACAGGAAGAGATTTACCAACACCATACTGTTGAATGGCTTCGCTGGTGTGGAATGCAAACCAACCCAATGGGTAACCCAAGCCAATGAGGGCCGCATAAATCCAAAGTTTTGGAATGATTTTATTCAAGTCTGGGAAAAAACCCAATGCAGCTAATGCAGCCACTGGAAATACCAAAGCAGTTAGCAAATGCTGGTTATTGGCTTTGTTGAAACCATCTTGGTAAACGCCAAGCAGCAATAAAAAAATAGGAAGCACCGACCAAATAAATACTGGCGACCTAAGCTTTTTGGGTGACAAATTAAAGCGAGATATGCAAATATAAATAAGCCATAATCCCATAGAAATCGATAATAATGCCCTGCTCCAGAGCAATCCACTCAGCATGAGCAAGCTCAGCCCCCACAAAATATATTTTCTATTTTTTGGCATACAGATAGCATAAATTTACATTTACGTGGTGTATAAATGGAATCAATTATTAACGGGCATAAAAGCAGGTGATCAAAAATCAATTGCAAGGGCTATTTCATTGGTAGAAAATGAAGTGGAAGGGTACAATGAATTTCTTCAGTCCCTCCCCGCCGCAACCACTGCTGTAACAGGTATTACAGGGCCTCCAGGTGCGGGGAAAAGCACATTGGTAGACGCGTTGATAGCGGAGTGGACTGGCATTGGAAAAAAAGTTGCTGTGCTTTGTGTAGACCCATCATCTCCTTTTAATTTGGGTGCATTGTTGGGTGATAGAATAAGAATGAGTGAGTGGTACAACCACTCTGGCGTGTATATTCGTTCGTTGGCAACAAGGGGATCACTGGGAGGATTGCACCCTTATATAATTGAAATTACGGCTATTTTACAATCGGCAGGATTTGATGAAATTATTGTTGAAACGGTAGGGGTGGGCCAAAGCGAAATAGAAATAGCGGGACTAGCCGATACCACCATTGTGGTGGTAGTACCAGAAGCCGGTGATGAAGTGCAAACGATGAAGGCGGGACTGATGGAGATAGCTGATATTTTTGTAGTGAATAAGAGCGACCGCCCTGATGCAGATGCGTTTGTAAAAAATTTAAGGTTAATGATGGCGCCATCATTCAGCATGGATAAAAAAATTGAAGTCCTAAAAACAGTCGCTTCAAAAAAAGAGGGAATAGTAGAACTGTCAGAACTGATTAAAAAGCACCAGGCTTATAAGGCCGTTACGGATCGTAAAATTTGGTTACTGGCAAAGCGTGCCTATCAACTTATTCAGCAAAAGCGCATGCGAGATATTGATAAAGATGGTTTAAGAATATCGCTTGAAAATGTAATACAATCTCCTAATTTTAACTTGTTTAGGTTTGCACAAAAATATTTTAATGACTAAAAATAATTCACTCCCACTCATTTCTGTTGTACTTGCTACATATAATGGGGAGCAGTTTATTGGAAAACAGCTAGATAGCATATTAGAGCAAACTTATTCAAATGTTGAAATAATTATAGTAGATGATGGATCTACAGATAATACATTTGTTATTTTAAAAAATTATGCTGCCCGTTTTGCTAATATTCATGTGTATATAAACGATCATAATTTGGGGTATGTGAAAAATTTTGAGAAAGGGATGCTATTGGCCAAAGGAGATTTTATTGCCCCAAGCGATCAAGATGATATATGGTTACCCGAAAAGTTAACAACATTGTATACTGAAGTAGAGGGCCACGAAATAATTTACAGCAATTCTGAACTGATAGATGCCCAAGGAAAATTATTGGGTAAAAGAATGTCTGATTTGAGGCGTCAACGAGGTTATGATGATTGCCTTATGTATTCCATTGGAAGTTGGGCGCCTGGTCACGCCATGCTTATTAGAAAAACATTGGTTGTAAGGGCTGCTCCATTTCCAACTGTAATGTCACATGATCTTTGGCTTGGGTTTGTAGCAACCTGTAAAGGAGCAATAAAATACCTAGATACACCACTCGTTTATTACCGTCAGCATGCTGCCAATGTTTTTGGTGCTATTAAAGTTGCAGAAACTATTAAAAAGAAAAAAGCAAGTAAAGCAGATGAGTTAACTAAAATTAGACTTCGAATGAATCTAATGTATGAAAAGTGTCCCAACGACCATATGCAAAATAAAAAAGTATTTTACCAACTTACCCAATCTTACCAAAGTTTTTCCTTGAGTAATAATTTTCGAAGGATGTTTATTTTTTTTAAATACCGAGACAAAATACTTGCTTATAAAAATAAATCTTCATTTGGAAGATGGCTGTTCTGTTTTAAAATGTTTGTTAAAATTAAGTAATGCCCTATCCTCCAAAAATAATAATGGACTGTGAAAGAATGAAGTATCCGTTTACGGGATTGTACCACTATTGTTTTAATCTTGGTAAGTCCCTAGTAACAGAAGTAGATAAGAATAAGATGGACTTATCTTTTTATCTTTCAAAAAAAAATAGAGGCATTTTTGGTGCTGATCAGCAATACTTGAAGCAATCATTTTTTCATAAACTTAGCATGCCTTCTTTAAAGGGCTATGCTGTTTGGCATGCTACTCATCACGAAACAGCATATTTACCTATTAAGAGTAAATTGCCTATTTTATTAACGGTACACGATCTTAATTTTATTCATGATAATGAGAAGTCAACAGAAAAAAAAGGAAGGTATTTAAGAGATTTAAAAAATAAAATTGATTGTGCTGATCATATTGTTGCTATTTCAAAGTTCACATTATCTGAGCTGAACCATTATATTGATCTCAAGAATAAACCCATTAGTGTTATTTACAACGGGTGTAATATAATAGTGCCAATTACTCAGATTATGAGACCTTTAGCTGCACCTTCAACTTCTTTTCTTTTTACGATTGGAACGATTGCTGTAAAGAAAAATTTTCATGTACTTCCCTCTTTACTGGTAGGTAATCAAAAAAAACTTATTATTGCTGGTATAGTTCAGGATGCAGATTATAAGCGGAAGATAATACAAGAAGCGGTAAAATGGAAAGTGATTAATAGGGTTTTTTTTACTGGTCCAATTTCAGAAAATGATAAGCAATGGTATTATCAAAACTGTGAAGCATTTGTGTTTCCTTCATTAGCTGAAGGATTTGGCTTGCCTGTTTTAGAAGCACTGTATTTTAAAAAACCAGTTTTTTTATCTGAGTATGGATCGCTTCCAGAAGTAGGGGGAAATGCAGCATATTACTTTAAAGATTTTGAATTTAATCATATGCGAACTGTGATGGAAGATGGACTTAAACATTATGAGAATGATCTTTCACAATCAGAGAAAGCTTATGAAAGGGCTATATGTTTCGATTGGAATCTTACTGCTAAACAATATCTTGCTTTGTATGAAACATTAATTTGATTGTATATAAATCTTAGGTTTTACTTACTTTTGATTTTTAAAATTACTGTAATGGCATCAAGAATAAAAAGTCTGATTCAATATTTTGGCCTTTCGGATGGTATAAAAATTTACCTAAATCTTAAAATAAAAGAGCATGGAAAATTTTATTCTAGCAGACTAAAATCTCATTTTAAGTTGCGCGCCAATACACCCGATGGGTACACTTTTCGTCAGGTATTTGTAGATCAACAATATGATATTGAATTGCCATTCCATCCCCTTACCATTATTGATGGTGGAAGTAATATTGGATTGGCTGCTCTCTTTTTTTCTAATCGTTATCCAGGGGCAGAAATTGTTGCGGTAGAGCCAAGTAAATATAATTTTAATACAATTTTAGAAAATACTAAATCTTTACCTCAAATAAAAGTGTATAATAGTGGACTTTGGAATAAAGATATTTTTCTAAGAATCACCAATGATAAAGGGTCTGAAAATGCATTTATGGTTTCTGAAACTGCTACCGATAGTTTGGGAGCATTACCTGCACTTTCTATTGAAACAATCATGAAAAAACACGATTGGAAAACAATAGATATTCTTAAACTAGATATTGAAGGATCGGAGAAAGAAGTATTTGAATTGAATTATGAGTATTGGCTTCCAAGAACAAAAGCTATTTTTATAGAAATACACGACCAGATGCGCAAGGGTGCTTCAAAATCTGTTTTCAAAGCTATTGGTGCTTATAATTTTTCTTTCACCATGAAACATGAGAATTTAATATTTATAAATGAAGATCTTTTATAATTAAAATGATGGGGTATGAGCAAAATTTCACAAACTGCTGGTTTATGGCAACAAATAAATGATAGCATATTATTACTTGTTCCAAAGCGAAAAAGAAGGGTTAAAAATTTTTCTTACATTAAATCTTTATTTATTGGAAAAAAGGGGATTGAAATTGGTGGTCCAAGTAGACTTTTTACGCGTAATATTCCAATTTATGATATTGTTGAAGGCTTAGATGGAACTAATTTTTCGAATAAAACAGTCTGGGAAGGTGAGATTGAATTGGGACAATCTTTTCAGTTTGGGAATAGATCAGGACAGCAGTTTATTTTAGATGCTACTGATCTTAAAGATATAAAAGACCATGAATATGAGTTTGTTATATCATCACATTGTCTTGAGCATATTGCAAATCCGCTTAAAGCGATGTATGAATGGTTGCGTGTAATTAAACCAGGAGGCATTATACTAATTGTAGTGCCAAACAAAGAATATTGTTTTGATCATCGCCGATCTTACACATCATTTGAACATATTTTATCTGATTATAAGAGCCATACTTTAGAAACCGATTTAACCCACTTAGATGAAATTTTAGCATTACATGATTTGTCAATGGATTTAGGATCTACCGATCTTGATTTTTTTAAAGACCGCTCATTGAATAATTTTGAGAACAGGTGCTTACACCATCATGTATACAATTTAGATACCTTGGAGAAAATGTTGCACTTCTTTGGTGTGGAAACGCTATACACAGATATTACTGGATTGAATATGACAATTATCGGTAGAAAAACAATACAGTAGCAAGCTCCAAAATTTTATTATGAAGGATTAAATACAAGTTCACTGACAATAATTTCTTATTATTAACACCTGAGTGATTGATGGTCTTGATGCTCTTGCCAAGTCAGCTAATTTCATAGCGCTGCCTTACGATTTTAAATTAATACCATTAGGTTGAATAGTTGCCTTTAAATTAAGCCAGCCCCAGCAATTGATTGATTGGCTTTCTTATCTGAGTTAAAGGCGAAACCTTGTTTAATCTGCTTACAACGGAAAAATATATTTTATACAATAGGGGTAAAGCATCATTTAGTTGTTATAGTATAAAGTAGTTTTGAATACAGCGTTAAAAATAAAGAATCTTCAGGAATTTAATATGGTAACTAAATCTTTAATGTACAAAAAGGATGAATTTTCTTTTGAAGATATTTTTAAAATGCACTACAAAAAATTGCATGCATACGCATATACAATATTGCGGGATGAATTAGATGCAGAAGAAATGGTACAGCAGGTTTTTTTAAAATTATGGGAACGAAATGTAATAAACGAACTTTCGAGTTCAATCTCCGCATATTTGTATCGGGCAGTGCATAATGAGTGCTTAAATTTCATCAAACATCGTTCCATTAAATTAAAGCATCAACTTCATGTAGTGTATAATATGAAAAACGAAGTGCAACAACCCTCTAAAAACATATTACTTAAAGAGCTGGAACAAAAAATTAATGCTGCGTTGACAGATTTGCCTGAACAGTGTAGAACTATTTTTCAGTTGAGTAGGTTTGAGGAGTTGAAATACCGTGAAATTGCAGAAAAATTGAACATTTCGGTCAAGACAGTTGAAAACCAAATGGGTAAAGCACTAAAGATTTTAAGATTGAAATTGATTGATTATCTCGTATTACTGGCAACATTTTTTTTTAACTATTAAAACCAACAAACTGAAAAAAGTGTTAAATCATATTAGTGACGATCTACTGGTTAAGTTTTTACTGAATGAAGCCAATAATGAAGAAAAAAAAGTAGTTGATGATTGGATTCATGCCGATTCCAAAAATATCACCTATTTTATTCAATTGGTGAAAATTTGGGAGACAAGCAAAACACTAGCTATCCACTCCAGCATTGATGAATATACTGCTTGGGAGCAATTTCAAAAAAGGATTAAAAAAGAAGATGTCTCCAAAAAAATGGGGCTGTTACAGCGATTTTTATCCAATAAAATTGCAGCTTCTTTTTTGTTAATATTAGGTGCCACCATAATTACATTATTGGTATTTAAATGGAGTGACGATAACACAAAAATCATTTCAAAAACCACTAATAATATTTTAGTTGATACTTTACCAGATGGTTCACTAATTACCCTAAATAGCAAGTCGGAGATTTTATACTCAAAAGAGTTTAAAAAAAGCACTAGAGAGGTTACTATAAAAGGGGAAGCATTTTTTAAAATTGCTCCAGATAAAAATGTCCCATTTATTATAACTGTTGATAATATTAAAGTAATTGTGGTGGGAACTTCTTTTAATATAAAATCCGATCATTTTAATACAGAAATATTGGTTGAAACAGGTATCGTAAACGTAATTCAAGGGAATAAATCAATTCAACTTTTTGCTGGTGAAAAACTACTCATTTCTTCACAAAATAAAAAAATAATTAAGAGTAGAGTTACCGATAAATTACACGATTATTATAGAACTAAGCAGTTTATTTGTAATGACACTCCATTGTGGAAACTGGTAGATGTTTTAAATAAAGTGTTCAATAAAAATATTGTAATTGGTAGGGATAACTTAAAGGATGTTAAGATTAATTCCACATTCAATAATGAGTCATTAGATAGGATATTAGAAATTATACATATCACGCTTGACGCAGAAATTGTTCGAAGTGAACAAGCAATAATTTTACAATAATTTAGTCAATAGCAATGAAAAAATCGTTTTGTTTCACCATTTATTTATTGTGGTTGCTTGTTGCTGTGCAAGTAAAAGCGCAATCACCACTCTCTAAAATAGTTACTCTTGATGTTAAAGGGCAAAGAATTGATTATATTTTAGAGCTCTTAAGCAGTAAGTCAGGAGTATATTTCTCTTATAACAGCAACATCTTAAAAAAAGATAGTCTGGTTAGTATTTATATGATTAATAAACCACTTAAAGATGTATTAGCTATTATTTTTAATAAGACTTATGAGTTTAAAGAAACTGGTAATTATATTGTTATTCGAAAAGCACCCATTAAGCTCATAATAGTTACTCAAAGTGGGAAAATTGAAGAAAAATTTTATGTAGTAAGTGGACATGTGTACGATGATCAAACAAAAGCTGCTATAAATGACGCCAGTATCTATGAAAAAAAATTGCTATTATCTACACTTACTAATCAGAATGGTTTTTTTAAACTGAAGTTAAGAAGTAATAAAATTCGTACAGCAGCACTTACGGTAAGTAAAGTTTTTTACGAAGACGCAACTGTTGAAATTTCAACTAGCACTAATCAATCTTTAACCATTACTTTAGAACCCATAAATGAAGAAACTAATATATCTGTAATTAAGCCGGATGATTATTTGTCAGTACAAAACACCGATAAGTCAAATATTGATACCATTATTACCTCAAAAAATACACTGAAGTCTATTTCAGCAAAAGTTGAAAATACAGGGATCGCAAAATTTTTTATCCCGAACAAACAAAACCTAAGCAGTCTTAATTTCAGCAATTTTTTTACTTTAAGGCCTTATCAAATTTCTTTTACGCCAGGCTTTAGTACACACGGAAAAATGTCGTCGCAGGTTGTAAACAATTTTTCGTTTAATATTCTTGGAGGGTATACTGGGGGCACAGATGGTTTTGAAATAGGGGGCTTGGTTAATATTAATAAGTTAAATGCGCAATACTTTCAGATTGCTGGGTTGTCTAATTTAGTGGGTGGTAGTGTTGCTGGTGTTCAAGTTTCAGGAATTAATAATTTAGTACTAGGGAAGGTAAATGCTTTACAAATATCGGGTATTAACAATTTTGTAAAGGGTGAAATGAATGGGGTACAAATAGCGGGTATTAACAATCAAGTAAAGCAAAAATTCAGCGGCGTACAGCTTGCGGGAATATTAAATTCAGTAAATAAAAATTCAAGTGGTGTTCAAATAGCTGGCATCGCCAATATTGACAATCAATATTTTGAAGGAATACAAGTTGCAGGAATACTAAACTATACAAAAAAATTAAAGGGGGTTCAAATTGGCTTAATAAATATTGCCGATACTTCCTCTGGTTATAGTATTGGTTTAATAAATATTATTCGAAAAGGGTATCATAAATTAAGTATTGGATCAAACGAATTTACCAATTTACATATTGCACTTAAAACAGGTAACGCTAAATTATACGGTATACTGATGGGGGGTATAAATATTTCTGATACAAATAAAATATACAGTTATGGGTATGGTATAGGGACTGAGCTATTAATTAATGCAAAAAAGACAATCTCCATAAATCCCGAATTAAGTTCACAAGTATTATACTTAGGTTCATGGGATTATAGTAATATATTGAATAGGATTAGTATTAATTTGAATATTAAAATAGGTAAGTATATTTCAATTTTTTCTGGGCCTTCTTACAATCTTTATGTCTCCAATCAAACTAATAAAATAAATGGATACCAGCTTTCCATCCCTTCTACAAAATATACTTCACAGAGTTTTAACTCAAAACTTACTGGTTGGATTGGGTGGAATTTCGGGGTGAACTTGTTCTAAAATTTAACTTAAAACATCTCACCTAATGCGAAGGAATAAATTTATTTACTTATTTCTTATCTTAAGTTAATAGTTTTTTTCCATCACATAAATAGCTTTGCAAATCTTTTTAAATAAAAATCAAATAATTAATGAACATGCGTTTTATTACTTTACTTCTATTTTTCAATTTTTTTTCTAATTATGGTATTTCCCAAGAAAAATTTACTATCAACGGTGTTATTAGAGACATTAAATCTACAGAAACCTTAATAGGAGTGAATCTTTTTATTGAAGAAGCCAAAATTGGTGTTACAACCAATGAATACGGGTTTTATTCTATCACTTTACCAAAGGGTAGTTATACAATGCGAGTAAGTTTTGTTGGTTATGCACCAGTAGAAGAAAAATTTTACCTCGATAAGAATATAGTTCAAAATTGGCAACTCTCTAGTGCAAATAACTTTTTAACAGCTATAACTGTGGAGAGCAATAAAAAGAGGTCTGAAATTAGAAAGCCTGAAATGAGTGTGAATCGGCTATCTATACAAACCATTAAACAAATGCCAGTTGTTCTAGGTGAAGTAGATATTATTAAATCAATTTTATTATTACCGGGTGTTACCAATGCAGGAGAAGGACAGTCTGGGTTTAATGTAAGAGGCGGTGGCGCAGATCAAAACCTTATTTTATTAGATGAAGCCACCATTTATAATTCTTCCCACTTATTTGGTTTTGTTTCTGTTTTTAATTCTGATGCAATTAAGGATTTAAAATTATATAAGGGAGGAATTCCTGCCCGTTTTGGAGGTCGCCTTTCTTCAGTTTTAGATATTTACCAAAAAGAAGGAAATAATGAGAAAACACAATTTTCTGGGGGTATAGGTATTGTTTCTAGTCGACTACTTGCAGAAGGGCCAATTGTGAAAGAGAAAGGCTCATTTTTAGTTGCAGGTCGGGCTTCTTATGGTCATCTCTTCCTAAAACTTTCTGGTAATAAAAACTCAGCTTACTTCTATGATTTAAATACAAAAATGAATTACAAAATCAACCAAAAAAACAATTTGTATTTATCTGGATATTTCGGCAGAGATGTATTTGATGTGAATGGAATTTTTACGAATATATATGGAAATTCAGTTTTTAACTTAAGATGGAATCACCTTTTTTCCAAAAAACTCTTCTCGAATTTATCGCTTATTTACAACGATTACGATTACGGATTGAAAGTAGGGTTTGTAGGATTAGATTGGAAATTAGGGATTCAAAATTTCAATCTTAAATACGACTTCAAGCATTATCTAGGAAATAGCCTTAAACTTACTTATGGTGTGAATACGCAGTACTATAATTTTAATCCAGGAACTGTTATGCCGATTGATGAAAAGTCGGGAATTATAGCAAGGCAATTAGATAAAAAGTATGCTTTTGAGCCAGCTGTTTATTTTGATGTTGAACAAAAAATTTCAGCTAACTTAATGGTTAATTATGGCTTGCGCAATAGTGCATTTTATCGATTAGGTAGCCAAACTATTAATTTGTATAATAATGATCAGTCTGTTGTTTTTAATAATGCCGCAAAAATTTATGAAAGAGCAATTCCAGTTGGAACAAAATATTATGGTAAAAATGAAACGATTGCCAGTTTTAATAATTTCGAACCTCGTTTTTCTTTCTCCTATATGTTGAATAACAATCATTCTGTAAAAGCTAGTTATAATAGAATGGCACAATACCTTCATCTGATCTCAAATACTCAATCTCCAACCCCTCTTGATTTGTGGACTCCTAGTGATAACTATTTAAAACCACAAATATTAGATCAGTTTGCAATTGGATATTTCAGCAATTTTAAAAATGATCAGTATTCAGTAGAGATTGAAGCATTCTATAAAAAAATTCAAAATAGGATAGATTATATTGATGGGGCTGAATTGATAGCAAATAATGATATTGAACAAGTTATTTTAAATGGAAAAGCAAGATCCTATGGTTTGGAAATGATGGTTAGAAAAAATACGGGGAAACTTACAGGTTGGGTATCCTACACTTTATCTAGATCTGAGCAGCAAATTGTTGGAAGAACCCCTAATGAGACTGGTATTAATAATGGTAAATGGTATAATACCGCTTACGACAAATTACATAATTTATCAGTTACTGGGAATTACACAAAAAATAATAAATGGAGTTTTGGTTTTATTTTTAGTCTTCAATCCGGGCAACCAACAACGGTTCCAGAAGCAAAATACGATTATAGGGGAATCAATGTACCTAGTTTTGGGTCAAGAAATGCAAACCGCTTGCCATTGTATCACCATTTAGATGTATCGGCAACTTATATTCCAAAACCAAATAAAATAAAGGGTTGGAGGGGAGAATGGGTATTCGGAATATACAATTTATACAATAGACAAAATGCTGCATCTATTAGTTTTAGACAAAACCAAAAAACCGCAGTAAATGAAGCAGTACGGTTTTCGATTTTTGGAATAATACCTAGTGTAACTTATAATTTTAAATTCTAAGAAAAAATATGAAAAAGATAGTATTAATAATGTCGGTTCTTGTATTCGCAAGTTGCGAAAAAGTAGTAAAAATTGATTTAAAAGATGCTCCACCAAAATTGGTAATAGACGCATCAATTATTTGGCAAAAAGGGACAAGTGGAAATCAACAAACAGTTAAACTATCAACAAGTACTGGGTATTTCCAATCTCTTATTCCTAAAGTAGCTGGTGCAACTGTTAGCATTACCAATAGCGTTAACACGGTGTTTAATTTTATTGAAGTGCCTAATACTGGTAATTATATTTGTAATAATTTTGTTCCTGTTTTAAACGAAAAATATACCCTAACGGTTAAATACAATAACCTAACCTATAAGGCAGAAGAAATATTAACGCCTACTCCCATTATAAATGAAATAGAACAGCGCAACGACCTTGGCTTTAATAGTGATGCAATTGGCATAAAAATTGATTTTAATGATTTTCCCAATCAAAATAATTATTATCTTTTTAGTTTTGTGGTGCCTTCAAAAATATTTCCTGAATACCAGGTTTTAGATGATCAGTATAACCAAGGCAGTAAAATGTCGTGGCTCTATGCTGATACGGCCTTAAAAATAAAAGACAAATTGGCTTTAACCTTGTTTGGTATTTCTAAGCCTTATTTTAATTATATGAATATCATCGTAAGAAATACTGCTAGTGGAGCAGGAAACCCATTTCAGTCTCCACCAGCAAATGCAAGAGGAAATATTGTGAATATAAATGACCCCAATGATTTTGTATATGGCTATTTTAGTTTGAGTGAAAGTGATCGTAAAGAGTATAGTATTAAATAAGCACAAAATTGAACCAATATTTTATATAACTATTTTTACATTCATCAATGAAAAATACTAAAATACTTTTATTTATTCATGGGCTTCATGAAAATGCATTAGCATGGACAAAATGGATATGGTTTTTTGAGCAACTGGGGTACACTTGCTATTCTCCGAACTACCCTTATCATGATGGAGTACCAGCACAATTAAGGAAAAATCCAGATAGTAGATTAAGCACTATTAGGCTTAAAAATATTGTAGATCATTATATTAAATTCATTGATGGGCTCAATGGCGCTAAGCCTATTTTAATAGGACATTCAATGGGAGGGCTTGTAGTACAAAAACTAATAGAGGCCAATAAGGGCTTATTGGGTATTTGTATTACAACAGCATCCCCAAAAGGAATATTTAGTTTTAAACTGAGTTATATTAAATCTAATTTAGGAGCAGTAAATCCATTTAAAGGAAACAGCCTGTTTTGTGGCACTAAAGAATGGTTTCATTATGCAATTTGCAATACCCTTACTAGGGAAGAGTCCGATGAAATATATGATAAGGCCGTAGTGCCGGAAAGCCGTAATATACCAAGAAGTAGTAGGGGCGAAGATGGTAGGATTGATTTTAATAAAGCGCATAATCCACTTTTATTTATTAGTGCTGAAAATGATCATATCATACCCTTGAGCTTAAACCAACGAAACTTAAATGCGTACAAGTGTGCAGTGAGTAGGCGCGACTTCAAAGAATTCAAAGCAAGATCGCATAGTATATGTATTCAATCTGGGTGGGAAGAAGTAGCGAAATATGTAAATAATTGGATAAAATTAGTTCTAAATCAATAACAAGGGTATTTAATTACCTAAAAATCTTTGCGTTTATAATACCTATTCCTGTTTACTTAAGTTAAGAAAATAGCTTTACTCTTTTCTTTTTCTAAAATTCTGGCTCTTATTCTACTAAGCGATTGTGGTGTTATGCCTAAAAAACTTGCGAGTTGGTGTTGTGGAATGCGTTGTATTAAGTCGGGACGTGATTGTTGCAATTTTATAAACCGCTGCTCTGGGGATGAAGTTTTAAAATCATCAAATGAAACTTGACTTTTTACTAAAAGCTCTTCAGATAATTTGCGAAAAAGTATTTCAAATTTTGGAAATTTTTCAAACATAATGGCTTCCATTTCTGGGTTTCCTATTGATAGAATACAATCTTCAACACAAGCTATATAATAATTAGATGGTTTTTTATCAACAGCACATTGCGGGTTAACGCCCTCCAGCTCGGTATAAAATGCACTGGTTTTTTCTTCACCATCTAAAAAATAATAACTCCTTAAACAGCCTTCTAATATAAAATAGCATTTATCTGATAGTTGGCCTTCTTTTAAAATAATAGTGCCTTTTTTAAAGGATTTAAAGGTATTGATTTGTATAAATTCTTTTTTTTCTTCTTCTGAAAGTGTAATATATTTTGAAATAAAATCAAATACTTTGTTTTCCATTGTTTATTTTACTTATCTAAGTTATACTTGTCATTAACGGCAAGTATAACTTAGATAAGTTAGTTCAAAAATAATGAAATAAAATTTGAAAGCAGAAAACAAATTATGAGCATTAAAGCAAGGCTTTACCCAATAGTATTTTACCTAAATAAAAATTAAAGTATCATCAGCCTGTTGTTATTTTATTTGTTAGAGTGATTAATTATTTTTCTGTTGAATTTGTACATTTCTCCAGCAACTACCTAGTAAATTCAACTACTTGGGCGCTCACAGTTATCGTTCTTCTGACAAAGAAAGGGGCAAAACCATTGAAGTGCTCCTCTGTAATCACGTTAATGATGGCTTTGGAACCATTCAACAAGTTGGCTTTCTTTATCATTGTTGAATACGCATTTTCGTATAGTTGCCTTTTGTTCATGCCTCCAATTGCCAATACATAAGAAGCCTCCGAACTTCCGCTTACTTGATCAATTACTTTAAAATTGTTCCCACTTAAGTGTACCTCAGTAGCGTTTTGATTGTGATTAGTAACAAGGGCGGTGCCAATGCCACATGAACTAAGAAATACTGCAAGGAATAACAACATTGAATAAATGCTAATTTTTTTCATGCTAGTAATTATTTATTTGTTCTTTTAAAATCAAAATTATACCCAAAATTAAGACCGGGTTGAAAAACGGAGTTTTCCCATTTTTTTTCTACTACTTTAAAAGATTCGGGAACACCAGTTCTTACAGGCCAATAACTACAAGCAATGGCTGGTTCAAAAAAGAACCGATTTTTAAAAAATTTAAATTGATAACCTATATGAAAGTTCAAGTATAACGTGTATCCATTTCCGATTGCTTTTTTATTACTATCATAATATTTTTCAAAAGCATTCAATGCATGAACAGATGTAAAAAGCCCTTTCCACAAAAAACGTTGGTACCCTATTGTTGGTGCAAGGATTCGTGCATGTCCTGGATAGCCTTCACCAGGTTTATCAAATGAGGGTGATCCTAAAGAAATACCTAACGGCCAAGCATAAATAGATCTTTTAAAATCTAAAGAAATAACATCTTTAGGTGTTATTCTATAGCCAAAATTTAATTGTATGTACTCAGGATTGTTTGTTTTGTCTAAATTACCCAACATAAACAGTGAACTCCCAACAAACCACTTTTTGTAGGTGCTGTCTTGTTTGGCATTTTGTGCATTTACCTGTAAACTGCTTGCCAACACTAAGGAAAGTCCAATCCATAAAATTTTCTTTTGCATATCTTTTTTAATTGATGTTAAACGATACTGCAAAAGTAGATTGGCGCGATATTATAACTCGTTCACTTAAGTTAAGAAATGAAATTTCATTGATTGAGGTTTAATTAGAGACGTTAGTCTCTATTTTGACAAGTCTTAATTTTAGTGGCTGTTTGTTTGTTTCGCTTTTACGTTTTTTGCATATTTGTATAGTTCTTCATAAATGTCAAAATATATCCCCTCGTCTTTTTCGTCCAATTTTGTATTGAAAAATACAATTACAGCAAATTCTTTGTTCAAATCAGAAAGCATAAAGGTTCTTACGCCTTGGTCAGAACCATTGTGTCCAACTCGGGTTGCCCCTAACTTAGTAGCCCAAAAAATACCTTGGTTAAGTTTTTTTATATTAACATTTTCAGGTTTATTTGTTTCTGTGTGTTGAAAACGAAGCATTTCTTTTACGGTTTCCGTTTTCAGAATTCTTGTTTTTTTATATTTACCGTCATTTAATATACTGATAAAAAACTTAGACAATTCATCTACTGAAGTTCTAATACCACCGTCTGGGTAAGTTGTCATTTCGTATAATTGGATTTGTACAATACTGTCGCCTTTTTTTTCATAAAGGTTGGAATGGTTGGAAATATCAATTTCATTTAAAGCCCAACCTGAATTTTGCATTTTTAAAGGGTTAAAAATATGTTTTTTGGCATATTCATTTAGTGTTTTGCCTGTTCTTAATTCTACGATATAACCCGCTAATCCTGCTCCGATGTTACAATAGTCCCTATTCGTACCCGGCTTTGCATTTAAAAAATTATCTTTTGAGTAGTGCCTGCCACCTTGTACAAAATAATCTTTTAAAAATGCTCCTAATGGTTCTGGTTTACGACCTCCATAATAATAGGTACTGTCTCCATAAAATGGATGTCTGTCTGTTATGCCTGAAGTGTGTGTAGCCAAATGTCGTAATGTTATTTTCTCACTTGGGAAATTTGGATTTATCACTTTGAAAGGCAAGTAGATATTAATATCCTCGTCAAGTGAAACTAATCCTTCTTCAACTGCTTTCATAATGCATACACCTGTAAATGTTTTACTGATTGATGCTGTATTCATAATTGTAGCAGGTGTGAAAGGAATTTTATTTTCTTTATCGGCATAGCCATAACCATTTGTCCAAACTACTTTTTTATCAATGATAATTGATGCTCCAATGCCAACAATTCCTGTTTTAGTCATTTTACTTGCAATAAAACTATCTATTGAAGTTTTTGGAGTTGTTTTATTAAAATTTTGCCCTAAAATACTGGCACAAAATATTGATGTTGTTAAAAATAGCGTTAATGCGAATTTTACTTTCATTTTAATTTTAGATTTTCGTTATACTTCTAGTTTCTCGGTCTATGCGGTCAACTTACTGCTACCTCGTAAATGCAACTAATTAGGCACTCACAGTCATCGTTCTGCTGACAAAGAACGGGTAAAAACCATTAAAGTGTTTCTCTGTTATTGTGTTGATGATGGCTTTGAAACCAATCAGCAAGTAGCTTTCTTCATCATCTTTTATGAACGTCTATATCATGGCTATGAGGCCATTTCCATGCATAACAGATAATTATACAAAGAAGAACAACTTCTACAGCTGCAGCAAAATACATGTGCACCCAAGCTTCTCCAGCCAAATTAAACAACATGTAAGGAATAAATACCGAAGCCACGATTATGTTTGTCCAACGATTTATTTTAGCTGGTAGGGCTACAGAAAGGAAAATCATAAGTGTTGGAATGGCTACAAAAATCATTGCTATAAGTAAAAAAAAATATGAAATATCAAATACAAATACTTTTCCTGCCAAAATATCCTTTATGGTACCAGGCATATATAAATGGAAATAGTCAACATAAATATAGAGAAACATAAAACTAGCCCAAAGCATGGCAAGCTTAAGTTTCAAGCTCACTTTAATGTCTTCCAGTGTATTTTGTGTATTCAAAATTTGTGGTGGTTTTGTGTGTTGGTAGATTAAAAATTAAATCCAAAATGCAGCCCGGGTTAAAATAAAGGCAAAGCACCAGATTTTCTTTTGCATATCTTTTTTTATTGTCAAAATAATACTGCAAAAGTAGATTGGCGCGATACTATAACTCGTTCACTTAAGTTAATAAAATCAATGCTTACTTTTTTCCAAAATTCTGGCTCTTAACCTGCTTAATGATTGAGGTTTGATGCCTAAATAGCTTGCTAATTGGTATTGTGGCACACGTTGGATAAGGTCGGGTCTTTTTTGTAGTAAGTTCAAATACCGTTGTTCGGGTGAAAAAATCTTGAATTCGTCAATATTGATTTGTTGTTTGGCTAACAATTCTTCCGACAATATTCTGCACATTATTTCAAACTTTGGAAATTTACTGTTTATTTCTTCTGCCATTTCAGCATTTGAAACTAGAAGAATACTATCTTCAATACAACTTATGAAATAATCAGAAGGAGTATTAGTTATGGCGCAATGAGGTGTTAAGGCATCCAGTTCTGTGTAGAATGCTGTAGTTTTTTCTTCTCCATCAATGATATAATAAACCCGAATACAGCCCTTTAAAACAAAATAATTCTCTTGTGAATTTTGTCCTTCTTTGAGTAAGATAGTCCCTTTCTTTACTGAACGAAACAGGTCTAATGAAAGTATTGCGTTCTTCTCTTCTTCAGTCAGAGAAATGTATTTTGATATAAAGTCAAATAGTATATTTTTCATTGTTTTGTTATTGTCGTCTGTCACAATTGCCAGCAATTGAGTTACTAGAGTACTGTTCACCCTAAGGTTAAGCAAGAGTAGATAAAGCACTTACCATTTATAAATCACAAGATAATTAATAACTTATGACTTAGCCATTTCAAAATGGTGAGGAAGGGCAAACATTTTATTTTGCTTCACTCGCAATAATTTCTTTTTCTTTTTTCCACCATTTGTAGCCAATAAATCCCATGATTGCCAATGGGGCAAAAGCCAAATAAACAATGGCAGAATTAAGGGCTTGTGCTGGGCCTTCACCCAATTGAGAAGCTGTTTTGGTACAGATAGAGCATTGGGCAATAATTGCATTATTTATTGTTAGAACCAATACAAGCATTGCTAATATTCTTAGAATCTTCATAAAATGCATTATTTCACTACAAAGATATAACCCTAAGCCAAGGATATTGTTTAATTTAACCGTTAAAATCAATCTAGTGGCGCAAAGAAGACAATTCATTCAAAAACTAACCGCGGTTGCAGGAATGGGAATATTTGCTGGGAATGGCTTTTTTAATAAATTGCTAGCTGCCCCTTTTGATGAAGCAAATAAAAAAATTGCGGGGCTCACTCCGCAGGATGCTGCCACAAATGAAGACTACTGGCAAGTAATTCAACAAGCATTTACGGTTAACTCCAACCTTATAAACTTAAATAATGGGGGGGTAAGTCCATCCCCAAGGGTGGTTCAAGAGGCAGTAGAACGCTATAATTCTCTGTCAAATCAAGGGCCGTCTTACTATATGTGGCGTATTCTTGATCAGGGAAGGGAGCCGTTGCGGCAAAAATTAGCACTCCTTGCAGGCTGCTCAGCAGAGGAAATTGTCGTAAATAGAAATGCCACAGAAGCACTTAATACGGTTATTTTTGGGCTTGATTTGCAAAAAGGAGATGAGGTAATTGGTACGCTGCAAGACTATCCAAATATGATACAAGCATGGCGGCAAAGGGCTTTGCGGGATGGCATAGTTTATAAACAAATCAGTTTTAATTTTCCCATTGAAGATGATCAATCCATCGTAAATGCTTTTGAAAATGCCATTACACCTCGCACAAAAATTTTACACCTTACGCATATTATTAATTGGGTAGGGCAAATATTACCCGTAAAGAAAATATGCCAGATGGCTCATCAAAAAGGTCTTGAAGTAATAGTAGATGGAGCGCATTCATTTGGTTTGCTAGATTATGCCATACCCGATTTGGAATGTGATTATTTTGGAACCAGTCTACACAAATTCCTCAGCGCTCCAATTGGCTCTGGCATGTTGTGGATTAAGAAAGAAAAAATTTCGAAAGTATGGCCATTACTTTGCAATGATAAGCCCAATGGTTCGGATATTAGAAAGTTTGAAACCCTTGGTACACGTAGCTTTCCTATTGAACAGGGCATTGGTGAAGCCATCGCCTTTCATACTGCAATTGGTAGTAAAAGAAAAGAAGAACGCATTCGATATCTCAAAAATTATTGGGCAAATAAAGTAAAAGATATCCCAGGCGTAAGGATCCACACTTCTTTAAAAGATGCATATTCCTGTGCCATTTGCGGGGTAAGTATAGATGGACTAACACCTGCACAATTAGACCAACAATTGTTTGGCATATATAAAATTCATACCGTAGGAATTGTTTGGGAAAATATTAGTTGTGTTCGCATTACGCCACACGTGTATACCAGACTGACCGATTTAGATTTATTGGTATCGGCTATTAAAACGATTGCTGGTAATACAAATAAAACAAAGTGATAAAAGGAGAAAGAGAATCAGTTCCTAAGGCATAGAAACTGATTCTCTGCAAGTCTTATTAAGCTGCTTTCTCTTCTACTTTCTTTTCTACTTTCTTTCCTTTTGGAGGAGTTACTGGTCTTGACTTACCAAATGAACCCTGAAATCTTTTACCTTTTGCTGTTTTTTTGTCGCCTCTGCCCATAATAATTATTTGAATAAACGTTTAATAATCCACAAAAATAGAAAAACCCCGCGAATGCGGGGTTCAATTCTTTTTTAGGCTAGAATTAGAGCTTTCCACTTAATTCTTTACCAGCTTTGAAGCGAGCAACTTTTTTTGCTTTGATTTTGATGGCTTCACCTGTTTGAGGGTTACGACCAGTACGTGCAGCACGCTTTGATACAGAGAAAGTACCAAAACCTACTAAGGTTACTTTATCTCCTTTTTTCAATGTTTTTGTAACGGCATCAATAAAAGCATCTAAAGTTGCATTTGCTTGTACTTTGGTAAGACCAGCGTCTTCGGCCAGGTGCGCGATTAATTCAGCTTTGTTCATAGATCTATGTTTAATGTTTTTTGATAAGAGAACAAATTTATTCGCTTTTGCTTACCAACAAAATATTTTTATTATTTTTTTTTTAGTCCCCTTGGCTTAAAACCCTTATAAATAAAGGGTTGGCGATGTTTTGATTTGAAAATATAAGGCTAAAAAATCACATTAAAATACCTAAAACCCTTATTGCCATTGAGTTTTAGAGTTAATTGGCTGCAATCCAATGCCTGTAAGGGTTTCAGAGCAATATAAGGAAGATTTTTAAATACCAAATTTGTTTTCATAAAGTATCCACACTCAATTCACAACTTGCATTATGGTTCTAAATGCCATGATTTTATCGCCCCATTGTTGTATGGTATCATTTCTTAATATAGGGGCAAATTCATTAATATATTGTTCATAATCGGTTTGGGTATTCAGTTCGTATTGAACTGCATAAGTAGGGCCCTCTTCTTCATCTATTTCTAAAATGCGTACCATTTTATGGCTGGTGAAGCATCCAGTCTGCATTACTGCGGGAATATGTTCATTCTTCATCCAGTGCAGCCAATCAGTATGAATAGAGCTTGATACTTTGGTAGTTACGTTGTAGATATACATTAGTTATTAAGTTATTGGGTTATTAAGTTATTGGGTTATTCGGTTATTGAGTTGATTAAGTTGATTGGGTTGATACAAATTTTAAATTGAAAATAACGAATAACTTAATCAACTCAATAACTCCATAAAAATGGGGCAATGATCGCTGTGCTTCACATCGGGATAAATAGCAGCAGACTTTAGATGGGGTAATAGATTAGCGCTGATACAGATATAATCAATTCTCCAGCCCTTATTCTGCAATCTTACGGTTGGAAATCGTTGACTCCACCAAGAGTAAGCACCAATAGCTTCTGGGTGTAAATACCTAAAACTGTCAATCCAGCCAGCAGATAAAAATTGGGACATCCATTCACGTTCCTCTGGCAAAAATCCCGATGATTTTTTATTTCCTTTTGGATCATGTATATCAATTGCTTCGTGGGCTATATTGTAATCGCCCACTACGATCAATTTTGGTCGCTCTTTACTCAATTCATTCAAGTATGCTTCAAATTCATTCAACCATTTGTATTTATAGGTCTGCCGCTCATCTCCGCTGGTGCCAGAGGGGTAGTAGGCATTAATTAAAGAAATATCCCCAAAATCGGCACGAATTACCCTCCCTTCAAAATCGCTTTGTTCAATATTACTGCCATAAATAATTTTATCGGGTTTTATTTTAGTAATGATGCCGACCCCGCTATAGCCTTTTTTTTGTGCGGAAAACCAATAGCAATGGTAGCCAGCTTTTTCGAAAATAGCCTGATCAATATCTTCTATATGAGCTTTGGTTTCTTGAATACAAATAATATCAGCAGGGTTAGAATTCAGCCATTCAGCAAAACCTTTTTTTATAGCAGACCGAATACCGTTTAAGTTGTAGGAGATTATGCGCATAATGTAAAATTACAGTAGAAATTTATTAAAAACAATCAGCCGCAGTCCATTCAGTAATAAAGCTGGAATATAATTGTTTAAAATAGCTTTATTCTGTTATAGTCAGATCCGCAATAAATATTGGGCTGTAATTTCCGAATTGATTAATTTGTATGATATTAAATTTTAGAATTAGTTATGAGTAATATGGAGAGAATAATTCCTGCCGAAAAATCCATTTTTTTAGATGGCCCCAAGCCTCGCATCAATGAGTTGGTATTTGCTTGGGAAGTATTTACGCAATTTATTAAGTCGTTCCGTTTTCTACATTTTGTAGGGCCCTGTATTACGGTATTTGGAAGCGCTCGTTTTAAAGAAGATCATCCCTATTATCAGGCCGCAGTAGAAGTAGGTAAACGCATTGCTGAATTGGGTTTTACTACTATGACGGGAGGTGGCCCTGGTATTATGGAAGCCGCTAATCGTGGGGCATTTGAAAATGGTGGGGAGTCAGTAGGTGTAAATATCAAGCTACCATTTGAGCAGCATGTAAATCCTTATGTACACAAGAGTTTTACGCTCAAGTATTTTTTTATACGAAAAGTAATGCTGGTAAAATATTCTTATGCATTTATTATTTTACCCGGTGGATTTGGTACCATGGATGAATATTTTGAAGCACTTACATTGGTACAAACAAAAACGATCAATAATTTCCCGATAGTATTATTTGGTAAAGAATATTTTCGACCCTTGATGGAATATTGCGCATACATGGCAGCTCAAAGAACAGTTTCACCAGAAGATTTGAACCTGATTTTACTCACCGATGATATGGATGAGGCTATGAACCATATCAGTGCTTATGTAAAAAAGAATTACCAAGTAAAACCGCGTAAAAAATTATGGTGGTTTTTTGAGAAGCGATAAATTAAAGCACTAAATATTTTTCGCTGAGAAAGAATATGCTTGTGAATACAATGAGCCACCTTTATGATCTTATAAAAAATGCAGGCTGGTATAATGCTAAATAAAACCAGTGATACAAAAAGCATAACAGAGCTTCAAAAAAGCCAACAATGGTTGCGGAGCTGTATATATGCTAATAAAATGTTCCAGTTTTAGTCACCTTTTTTCTAGTAGCTGAAGTACTATATCTTTTTTTCTTTGGGAAACTGGTACAGTATAACCACCCTCTAATATTAAGGAGCCTCCATCAGTTTTTCGATCAAATATCTTTATTTTCGATGGATTAACTAAACAGGAATAATGACTCCGAAAAAAACCAGCAGAAGCCAATAATTCTTCATAATAGCGAAGGTTGCGACTCACAAAAATTGGTTCGCTATTGATAAGATAAAATTTTGTGTACGACCCTTCAGCTTCACAATACAAAATATCATTCATTTTAATAAAATAAGTTTTATCAATATCCTTTAATACAAGTTGTTTATCAGGAGTTGGCTTATTAGAAAACTGCTCCAGTAAAACAGTTACTTGCTTTTGTAGCGTTTGATTGTGAATTTGCTGTTTTGCTTTTTCTAAACTTTGGGTAAGTTCAATGGGATCAATTGGTTTTAACAAATAATCAATTGCACTGAATTTGATTGCTTGTATGGCATATTGGTTATGTGCAGTAGTAAATATCAATTGAAAATGAGGATCTTTTACTTGTTTTAATAAGTCAAAACCATTTCCGTCATTCATTTCTACATCCAAAAGAACAATATCAGGCTGAAATGAATTTATTTTTAAAATACCAGCAGCCACGCCATCGGCTTCTTCTATTATATTCATTCCATTACTCGAAGCAATCACCATGTCTTTTAAAACTTGGCGTATCTCTTTCTCATTATCCACTAAAAGTATTTTCATTGAGTTAAGTTGTTTTTTGGTCTTTAAATAAGTAGGGCAAATAAATTTTTACAGTTACTCCTGGGCCTTTTGTATTATTTTCTAAACTAAACCTGCTTTTTGTTTTCAATTTAAGGTTAAGTAAATAAAGTCTGTCTTTAATTATTTGGCTTGCCCTGCTGATATGGTCATTTTGTTCTTTTGTACTGCTACTCAATCCTTTCCCATTATCCTCAATTTGTATCAACAGTTCTTGATGCTCTTTTTTAAAGCGTATTATTATTTTACCGCCATATTCTACTCCAACAAAACCATGTTCAATACTATTTTCTACAAAAGGTTGAATAATCATTGCAGGAATTTGTAACTCATCTATTTCTAGGTTTTTATCAGCACTTACTTCATAACTAAATGTTTCAGGAAACCTGATTTTTTGTACTTCTAAATACTCGCTTAAAAAGTCGATCTCCTGCTCAATAGTAATATATTCTTTGTAAGTACTTTCCAGTGTTTCTCTCATGATATTGCTGAACTTGGCTAAGTGGCTTGCCATAGCTTGCCCCGAATTATTGCCCATTGAAAATTTTTGTAAGGCAGTTAATGCATTAAAAAAGAAATGGGGATTCATCCTTGCTCTATTGAGCCTTTGCTCTGTTTCAAGAATTTGTTTTTTGTGTTTTAATGATTGAAAAAGAAAAAATAAGCCAATTGTAAAAGTTGCCAACAGAGCGGAAATAGCCACAAATAAATACAACTGTTTTTTATTGGCTAATTCTTTAATGGTACTTTCGTTTTTAACTTGGTTGTATTTTTTTTCTAACTCAGTTACTGCTTCTACTTTTTCAACATTGCGGATACTGTCGGTGATTGTGCGAGCCATTTCACTGAATTCAAATGCTTCCTGGTAATTCCCTCGCTTTTTTTCGATTAGGGAAATTTGTTCATAATTTTCTGCTGTATATATTTCTTGGCCATAAAGTTTAGAGAAGTAAAGAGAAGAATCAGCCATTTTTTTTGCTTCATTTAATTGATTCATTTCAATAAAAAGATCGGCTTTGTCGAAATAATTTACCCTTAAATCTGCAAAATTGGTTTTATCGGTAAATGCAAAAGAACTATCGATGTAAACCAATGCTTTTTTAAAATGCCCTCTCTCATATTCAACACCCTGCAAATTGTTATAGGCCCTTGCCAATGAACTTAAGTTCTTTGTTTTTTTAGCAAGCTCTATTTGAAGTGAACTCAATAAAAATGAACTATCTAGACTACTGAGTAATTTAGTATCTTGGTAATGCCATAAATAGCGTTTAGAAAGGGTGAATAAAATGTCTAGTTTTTCATTAGTCTTTTCTATTTTGTTTAATAGTTTCATTGCCCTTCTAGTAAAAACTATTCCTTTTTCTGCCTGATTTGTTTGATTAAATATTTGGGCAATCATAATTAAGCCATTTGCTTCTTCAAATACATTTTTGGCTATTTCAGCACACCGGAGCATTTTGAGGCTATAGTCTTGGGTTTTAGGGAAATCACTTTTAATATAATAAAGCCTCGATAATTTTTTATAGGTATAAAGGAGTGAGCTATCGTTGCAATTTATTTCTTTAAAATTTTTCTCTGCTTTTAATAGATAGTATTCGGCTGAGTCTATTTTTTTCCTTTCCAAAAACAAAGACCCCATTAAAAAATGCCCATTTGCATTGCAAGAAATGGAGTTGGACTGAATTAATGTTTCTGCGACTTTAAGATTATTTGAATTGGTTGTTTTGGTTATATTATATAAATCGCAGCTACAGTTATTTTGCGCAGTTAAGCAGTAGCTAAACGGCAATGCCAAAATAAAGATTATTTTTTTCATATTTCTAATTATCAGTAACCAACCAATATTGTTAAACCTCCTCACTTTCTCCTACTCAAGCTGACTTTGGCACAAAATACTCTCTGTAATATAAGAAACGAATCATATATGCCAGCAAACTCATCATTGACTTGGGTTTTTATTTCATTTTTGATACAATACATTTCATAAGTGATATAATTGATTTCACAATTGATTTTTGAATGCCGGTATATACATTTCCTGCTAGGATGCAAGCGTGAAATGAATAGTATCAAACATCAAACCAATTGAATTACTCACGAGTGCTTGATTATTTTTACCAATAACATAGTTAACACTTAAATATTTTTATGAAAGCGAGCTTATTTATTCTTACACTCCTAGTTTTTGGTAATACTGTATTTGCTCAGGATCTTACCTACGATGGTCCTGGAAAAAGTGAAGTACATTCATTTTGGATCAATGCCATGGGCATTAAAAGGTCTGGAAAAATAGAGGAAGGAATTGTTGTAATGGAAGCCAAATTGGTATTGGTAAAGCAAAATGCACCCAAATACAATACAGCAGATATGGAAGCTGAAATAAAAAAGTGGAAAGATAAATTAGCAGCAACGGGAAGTGCGAGTGCATCTCCTGCACCAGCACCTACCGCACAAATTAAATCGCCTACAAGCATTGTCAACATTAAAGATGTTACAATTACTAATGCAAGCCCTAATTATGCAGGGCCTGCTAAAATGTATGTAACCAACTATTATAAACAAGCCGAAGATGCTAAGTTGAATATTCAAAAGCAAAGTTTTTCTACTGCTCAAAATAAAATTGAGCAAATGGAAAAATCTTTAACCCAGTTAAAAGCAAAAGACCCATCTTACAATACTTCCCCAATGGATTTAGATGTAATAAACTTGAAAGCCGCCATGGAAACTGAAAAGTTTAATATTGAAAAATCAGCGGCTGATGGTGAAAATAAAGCAGCAAATGAACAAGTAGCTTATAAAATATTAGGTGAATTATTTGGAATGCAAAACTTAGATTTCCGATCCGATGAATTTCCTCTTAGGGCTATGATTGTGCAAAAGCACCAAACAAGTTTGGATGCTTACGACGCACTAGCTACAAAAGCATCTACAAATGCATTGGAAGGCTTTCGAAAAAAGAATACAGATTTCTTCTTATCCCATACAAGCATGACCCTCAAAAAAATGGAAAACTTTATTCCCACTGCAACAGGCACAGATTGGGTAGAAGGGGCTTACTATACTTTACAATACCATAAATCACTTTGGAATGCTGC
The DNA here is from genome assembly GCA_031369485.1 of Sphingobacteriia bacterium. Lineage (GTDB taxonomy): Bacteria > Bacteroidota > Bacteroidia > Chitinophagales > Chitinophagaceae > Sediminibacterium. The sequence continues at coordinate 72,516 of JANMOT010000056.1, read as the reverse complement.
TCAAAAAATATATCCGCAGGAAGCTGATTATGCTGCTATGTACCAAAAAGTGAGTGGAATGGCAGATAAGCTGGGTAGCATAGAAAATATGAAAGGAAAAGGCAAGGCCAATAGTGTTGAAGAAACAAAGAATAGAAAACTGCCAACTGCTGTTATTAAAGATGCTGCGCTGGAAAAATTATTTATAGAAACTTTTAATAAAAATTTGGGTGCTGAAGTTAAAGGAAATGCCATAAAAGCAATTTTACTACAAAGCGATTGGACTCTATTTCGGAACACCATTAGTGGAGTTATTACAAAACGAGCAAGGCAAGCTGCCATTGTGTATAAAGGAACAGATGGAAAGTGTTATTTAAGAATGGGTATTATTCTGAACCAAGAATATATGGGTAATTCTTTTGTAAATGGCTGGGTAGAAGATGCCAGACTTGGTGGCGGTGAAATGCTTTGTAGTAATGTAAATTAGTTCAATCTTTTTCTATATCCCACAATAATAAAAGTTGTAAAGAAGTGCTACTATAAAAAGTTCCGCCTCAATTTATTTGAGACGGAACTTTTTTTTATCCATGATAAATGGTTTGTTATGCAATTACGAATAATAAGATTTTAAGTAATTGAAATTATTTTTCTTTTACAAAAATGCTTGTTGCTGCTGCACTTCTTGCTCCATTAGTAAGATTCACAGCAACACCATCCTTCCAATATTTGGCTATATTACTTTCATTGCCTGCATAATAAGTATTGTTGCCATTTACAAAAACGGCACTAGCGAACGCATTTTTTGTTCCATCACTCAAATTTGTTTGTATGCCATTTTTCCATGATTTTGCTAAATCAAATCCTGCATTAACCTCAGCATAACCTGCAATATATACATCGTTGCCACCAAGTGCAAGCCCATAAGCATTGGCATCTGTTAAGCCATCAGAAAGCGTTGTTGTTTGAGGACTACCTCCATTGCTTATTTTCCAGTATTTGGCTACATCATTTCCGCTACTAAAGTCATAGCCAACAATATGTACATCACTGCCACTTACTACAATTGCATTAGCTGTGGCAAAACCAGTACTGCTGCTGATGGCAGTTTCAACTCCATTTTTCCAGTATTTGGCCACAGTAAAACCCCCTATATTTCTTTCATGACCTGTAATATATACATCGTTTGAGATTACAAAAATTGAACTTGCTTTTGAATCAAAATTGCCATTGGTTAAAGAAGTTGCTACGCCATTTCTCCAGTATTTTGCAATATATCTATTGCCATTGCTTTCATAGCCAGCTACATAAACATCAGTTCCGATTACAACAATAGAAGTGGCAAAAGAAAATCTTTGTGTGTTTGTGCTTAATATTACTGCACTGCCATTCTTCCAATATTTGGCTGTAGCAATACCAGCACTATTGTATTCGTTTCCAGCCACGTAAACATCAGTGCCACTTACAAATATGGAACTGGCTTCTGCAAAAAAACTGCTATCTGTGAGCGAAGTTGCAACACCATCCTTCCAATACTTTGCCACATTTATATTAGTACTACTTTGCTCATAACCAGCAATATAAACGGTAGGTTTGTTAGAAATGGGACTGTCTTTTTTACAAGATGAAATAGCCAGTATGCTGCACAATAAGGCATAAACAAATGTTCTTTGATTCATAAGAATTAATTTTGGTGTGATGTAAAAATGAGTTAAACACTAAAGTAAAAATATTTCTACTTTGTTTGAATGCCATTGCATATACGATAACAGTCGTTTGTTATATGCACACTTTAATATAATAGTTGGAAATAGTAGACACAAAATAACATTGTTATGTCTACCTATCTTTTATATGTAAGTAGATATTTTTTTACTATTCTTTACATCCGCTTACCCATCGGAAAAGTATAGCCCAAACTTAAGATCAGTTGGTAAGAAAGAAATGCTTCTTTCGCTTTTCCCTCATACACTTTTAAACCACTGTAGCGCGCATAATCTAGCTTCTGTGCAAACTCTAAATATATATGCTTGTAAAATGTACCCCTTAATGCAGTTTCTGTGCCTATATTCCATCCACCTAATTGAAATCCATCTTGATTGGCCTTGCCAAAAAGCGTATTCTCTACGTGCGGAATTACGGGGCCTATTCCTGCTTTACCTAAAAAATCTAATTTGAAATTCTCCCGCTTGCTTTCATACCATTTCCATCTTTTCACTATATTAAAAAGTAAAAAATTGGCGCCATTATTTAGGTAATAATTAAACCCATTGGTGTTTGCAAATAAAATACTTGTATCTACAACTCTGCCGCCCAATACGCCGACTAGTCGAGCTGTTTGTCCATCGGTTAAAATATGTTTGGTATGGTCGAAATTTATTTCAAATGCAAGCCCTTCCTTTTTATTGAAGAAATACCCAATGCGATAATTGTACTGTGGAATGCTTAGCGGCACATTAAAAATACCTTGATCCCAACCCACATTGTCGTGCGATGTAACATTTTTTAAAGTATAGTTATTGTTTAATGAAGGTTGATTTACTCGAACATTTGAATTGGTATACCACTCTTTATTATATCCCCAAGAAAAATAAAACTCACCTCGGCGTTCTTTCTTTTCTTTTTTTGATTGTGCATTTAAGGTTGAAGGAATCAACAATAGCAACAAAGCGACTATCTGTAAAAATTTCATAGGGCAAATGTCGGCAATTATTCTAAAATAGGACTCAACCAACGTTCTGCAGTAGGCAAATCCATTCCTTTTCTTTTTGCATAATTTTCTAGCTGGTCGCGTTGAATTTTTCCAATACCAAAATACTGGCTCTGTGGATGCGAAAAATACCAGCCACAAACAGACGCTGCTGGATACATTGCTAGGCTTTCTGTGAGCGAGATCCCTGCATTTTGTTCTGCATTTAAGAGTGAAAATAATTTGTATTTCTCGGTATGATCGGGGCAGGCTGGGTAGCCAGGCGCAGGTCTGATACCCATATATTGTTCTTTTATTAATGCTTCACTGCTTAGGTTTTCATTGTTATCATAACCCCAAAATTCTTTTCTGGTATGTAAGTGTAAAGCTTCTGCAAAAGCTTCTGCAAAACGATCTGCCAATGCTTGCAACATAATTTTATTGTAATCGTCTAAAGCTTCTTCAAACTTTTTCAAGTGTGGCTCAATACCATGAATACTTACAGCAAAAGCACCCAAATAATCTTTGGCGCTATTATTAGAATTGGCTGGCTTTATAAAATCAGCCAATGATAAATTGGGCTGGCCAGGTGCTTTTTTAATTTGTTGGCGATGAAATGAAAGAACGGTTGTTTCATTCGCTGCTTTCACATTCACGTCGTCTCCATCACTGGCCGCCTCCCAGAAGCCGATTACTCCTTTTGCATTCAACCATTTTTCTGCAATTATTTTATCGAGCAATGCGTTGGCATCATTGTACAGTTTAGTGGCTTCTTCACCTACTACTGCGTCGGATAAAATGGCTGGAAAATTGCCGTGCATTTCCCAAGTTATAAAGAAAGGCTTCCAATCTATCAACTGGCGAAGCTCATTTAAATCGTACCGATCAAATATTTTTATTCCAGTAAAACTCGGTTGAATGGGTTGGTATTGATCCCAATCAACTTTCACCTTATTTTGTAAAGCTTCAGCATAAGGCAGGTATTGCTTCACCACTTTCTTGTTATCGAAATCTGTTTTTAGTTTAACGTATTCAGTGCTTAACTCAGACAAAAAAGGAGTTTTCAATTCTTTGTTCAGTAGTGATCCAGCTACTGTAACACTGCGAGATGCATCGAGTACGTGAACCACTCCGAGGTTGTATTCAGGTGCTATCTTAACGGCAGTATGCATTCTAGAAGTGGTAGCTCCGCCAATTAATAAAGGCTGTTTCATATTGCGGCGCTTCATTTCTTTGGCTATATGAACCATTTCATCTAGTGAAGGCGTAATCAGTCCACTCAAACCAATAATATCTGCTTTTTCTCTTACTGCCGCCTCTAGAATTTTATCGGCAGGCACCATCACCCCAAGGTCTACAATATCATAGCCATTACAACCCAATACCACACCTACAATATTTTTTCCAATATCATGCACATCACCTTTTACGGTGGCTAATAATATTTTAGCAGCACCAGCAGTCTCTTCGTTGGTAGTGCCTGCGGCAATATGGGCATTCCTGCGGTCTTCTTTTTCCTGTTCAATATAGGGAGTAAGAATGGCCACACTTTTTTTCATAACGCGTGCACTTTTCACCACCTGTGGTAAAAACATTTTTCCTGCTCCAAATAAATCACCTACTATATTCATTCCATCCATTAAAGGGCCTTCAATAACATCTAAGGGGCGGGGATATTTTTGTCTCGCTTCTTCCGTATCCTCATCAATATAATCGGTAATGCCGTTGATTAAAGAATGCGCCAATCTTTTTTCTACGGGCTCGGTTCTCCAAACCTCATTTTTTACTTCAACTTTACCTTTTGCTTTAACTGTTTCGGCGTGTACAATTAATTTTTCAGTGGCTTCATTGTTGTCGTTGTTTTTATTCAACAATACATCTTCACAAAGTTCGCGCAGTGTGGGTTCAATTTCATCGTACACAACCAGCTGACCAGCATTTACAATGCCCATGTCCATACCCGCTTTAATGGCGTGGAATAGAAACACTGCGTGAATGGCTTCCCGCACGTGGTCGTTACCACGGAAGGAGAAAGATACATTTGATACACCACCACTTACTTTAGCCAAGGGCATAAGCCGCTTAATTTCGTGTGTTGCTTGTATAAAATCTACTGCATAATTATTGTGTTCTTCAATACCAGTAGCTACTGCAAAAATATTGGGATCGAAGATGATGTCTTGCGGATCAAATCCAACTTGTTCAACCAGTATTTTATAAGCACGAGAACAGATTTCGATTTTTCTTTCTTTGGTATCTGCTTGTCCCACTTCATCAAAAGCCATTACAATTACAGCCGCGCCATAAGCCCTACAAATATGCGCTTGTTCAATAAATTTGGCTTCTCCTTCTTTCATGGAGATAGAGTTCACAATGCATTTCCCTTGCACACATTTTAAGCCCGCTTCAATGATTTCAAATTTAGAGCTGTCAATCATAATAGGAATGCGAGCAATATCGGGTTCACTTTGTACCAAGTTTAAAAAAGTGGTCATGGCACTCACTCCTTCTAGTAGTGCATCGTCCATATTTACATCCAGCACTTGCGCGCCGCTTTCTACTTGTTGGCGGGCAACAGAAAGTGCTTCTTCGTATTTATTTTCTTTAATGAGGCGCGCAAATTTTTTAGAGCCAGTTACATTGGTGCGCTCGCCTACGTTTACAAAATTTGTTTCGGGGCGTATGATAAGGGGTTCAAGACCGGCAAGACGTAAATATGGTTTGATTGTATTCATTTTTTAAATCGTTGTTTCAATTACTGGCAATGGACGGGGTTGAATTTTTCTTACATTATCTGCAATATGTTTAATATGGTCGGGTGTAGTGCCGCAGCAGCCGCCCACAATATTTACAAAACCTTGCTGGGCCCATTCTTCAATAAAATGTGCGGTTTCATGTGGTTGTTCGTCGTATTCGCCCATGGCATTGGGTAAGCCCGCATTGGGATAGGCAGAAGTATAGCAGGAAGCAATTTGAGACAATTCTTCAATATGGCTTCTCATATCGGCTGCTCCTAAAGCGCAGTTAAGCCCCACACTTAGGGGGTTGGCGTGCATTACAGAGGTGTAAAAAGCTTCCAGTGTTTGTCCGCTTAGGGTTCTTCCAGAAGCATCGGTAATAGTACCGCTGATCATCACAGGCAGTTCGGGAATTCCCTTGGTACTAAAATATTTTTTTACGGCATAGATAGCACCTTTGGCATTGAGGGTATCAAAGATGGTTTCAATTAAAATCAAATCAACACCGCCAGCTACCAATCCGCTTATTTGTTCGTAATATGCGTTGGCCACTTCATCAAAAGTGACTGCCCTAAAGCCCGGATTGTTTACATCGGGAGAGAGGCTAAGGGTTTTATTTAATGGGCCAATGGCACCAGCAACAAATTTGGGTGAAGTGTTTGGGTTTTCGGAAATATATTCAGCTACTGCTTTTTTAGCGCATTGTGCAGCAGCAATATTCAGCTCATAAGCCAGGGATTGCATATCGTAATCGGCCATGGCAATAACGGTACTGCTGAAAGTGTTGGTCTCAATAATATCGGCACCGGCAGCTAGGTATTGCTTGTGAATATTTTTAATAATATCGGGTTGGGTAATGCAGAGCAGATCATTATTGCCTTTTACATCGCAATGCCAATCTTTAAAACGTTCACCTCTATAATCGGCTTCGGACAAGCTATGACGCTGAATCATAGTACCCATGGCGCCATCAATAACTAAAATTCTTTTTGCTAATTCTTCTTTTATCTGCATACGTTTGGTTCAAACACCTTTTAAATGGTAGTTTAATGCACCAATAAACGCCAGAATGAGTGGGGGATTCACTTCAAAACGTTTATTAGTTCGGTTGGTCCCGCATTTTACAGCAGGAAATTCAGGCTGAACAATAAACAAATCCACCTGAATAAGTGCGAAGATAAGTCCATATTGGTTTATAACAAAATATGGATCAAGAAAGGCTTAGCGATTGAATTATTGGTACACGCAATTGATTACAGCATTCACTTGATTGGTTACGGTTGCTGCGTCAATATTGAAGTCTTTCATTAGAATAACGAATTGTGCATTTGCACTTGGATTGCCTGATTTAATGGAAATTGTTCCATTCACGTTGATTGGCTTTGTAACGCCGTGTAGGGTAAGATTGCCTTTGACTGACACTTTATAGTTTCCATCTTTTGTGAAGTCAACTGTTTTTATATTGGTAATAGTCCCTTTAAAATCGGCACGGGGAAACTGATTGCTTTGTAAATAATCGTTGTTAAAATGGGTTTGCATTTCGGCATAAGCAAATTTAAATCCTTTAATGAGTAAGCTAAAGCTGATATCTCCTTTATCGCTAAGGCGGCTCACCACTTCGTTGTTCACCGCAGCCACGTCCTCATCTTTGGGAGCTGTAAAACTTATTTTACCATTGCGAGTACCATATATTTTTTGGGCATTCATACAAATGCTTACTAGTAGAAATAATGTAAATAGGCTAATCACTTTTTTCATAACTGTACTCAATAACTTAATAACTCAATAACTTAGTAACTCAATAACTTAATCACCACCCACCAACACCCCTTCATTAATTACCACATTGGCATCGGGAATATAACCCGTGCAAATTCCTTTAAAAGTAATGGTAGAACCAGGTTTTAATTCACCTGGATGGGTTTTAAAAGTACAATTGATTACAAAAAATGGGTCGTCGGTTTTAAAATTCACCACGGACTGACCATCTTGGTTGGTGCTTTGATCCAAAACTTCGCCGCTTAGTTCAATGGCTTTATCGAGGTAGAGCGCATTGGCCGCGGCTTCATCGGCCTTGAAAGCGTTAAAAAGTTGTTGGGCGGTCATTTTAACCCCCATTTCGGTGGTCACATCCCGATGTGGTTTGGTGAAAATTCGGTAGACCATAATGCCACCGATTAATGCAGCAAATGTTACGAGTATAAGAACGATTTTAGTCCACTTTTTCATTGAAAAAATAAATTAATGTTTAAACAGCAAATGTACAAAACCTAATTCAAATTAAAAGTTAATGATTGCCAACTTATTTTACATATTGTTGAACCGGTAAACGATTGGCAATACTTCTGGCAAGCGTCATTTCATCTGCATACTCCAATTCCCCACCAAAAGCAATACCCCTAGCAATGGTGGTTACTCGGCAGGTTAAGTGACTTATTTTTTTTTGTATATAATAAATAGTAGTATCACCTTGAATATTAGGGCTTAGTGCAAATACCAGTTCTTCTACATCTTCTTTTGCAATCCTATTCACGAGCGATTCAATAGCCAACTGATCTGGCCCTACACCATCGAGCGGTGAAATAATACCTCCAAGCACATGATAAGTTCCATTGAATTGCTGGGTACTCTCTACGGCTATCACATCTCTAATATTTTCTACCACACAAATCACTTGTTGATTTCGCATAGAATTGGCGCAGATAGAACAGATATCGCCATCACTGATATTGTGGCAGCGCTGACAAAATTTTATTTCGTTGCGCATACGGGCAATGGTTTCCCCAAATAGTTGAACCTCATTCAAATCCTGTTTTAAAAGATGCAATACGAGTCGCAATGCCGTTTTTTTACCTATGCCAGGCAATTTAGTAAATTGTGCTACAGCATTTTCAAGTAATGAGGAGGGGAGTTGCATAATGTAAAGATAATCGGTTTACTTTGCGCTTCAAGTTTTGAATATGAAGCTGTACAATTTTAATTCAGGCCCTTCTATTTTACCCCAGCAAGTTTTGGAGCAGGCGGCCGCTGCCATCCTTAATTACAATGGAACGGGCCTGTCTCTACTAGAAATTGGCCACCGTACCCCATGGTTTCAAGAAATTTTACAAGAAGCCAAAGATTCGGTGAAAAAACTGATGCAGCTAGATGATTCTTATGAAATATTATTTTTACACGGGGGGGCTACCACTCAGTTTATGCAAGTGCCCATGAACTTATTGAATGAAAATGATACGGCTGCTTACTGCGATAATGGTACTTGGGGCAATAAGGCATTGAAAGAAGCACGTTTATTCGGTCATGTAAATGTGGTAGCCGATAGCAGTGATAGGCAATATCAATACATCAACAAAGGGTTTAATATTCCATCCGATTCGGTTTACCTCCACCTCACTTCTAATAATACGGTAGAAGGAACCCAATGGCATCAATTTCCCGAAACCAATACTCCATTGGTGGCCGATATGAGCAGCGATATCTTTAGCAGACCTACCCCTTTTAATCAATTCTCACTTATTTATGCGGGAGCGCAAAAAAATATGGGGGCAGCAGGTGTTAATTTGGTGGTAGTAAAAAAAGATATATTGGGAAAAGTTACCCGAAAAATTCCTAGCATCATGAATTACCAGAAACATATTGAAGCTGGTTCCCTCATGAATACGCCCCCTGTATTTGCTGTATATGTAAGCATGCTTACGCTTAAATGGATTATACAAGAAGGTGGTTTGGAAGAAATGGGGAAAAGAAATCAAGCCAAATCTGCTTTGCTTTATCATACGATCGACTCACTACCGCTCTTTCATGCGCCCGTTGCTATTGAAGATAGAAGTGAAATGAATGCAGTTTTCTTTCTAAATAATCCAGCCTTAGAAGCACCATTTTTGGATTTGTGCAAAAAAGAAGGGATGATTGGCGTAAAAGGATATAGAACCGTTGGCGGAGTAAGGGTGAGCATGTACAATGCCTTACCCCTTGAATCGGTAAAGGTTTTCTGTAACCTGATGCATGATTTTGCCCAGCAATATGCATAATACAATGTTTATACGATTAGTTTTCTTTTGTAAACGTATTCAACGATATTTGCAGCATGGCAATCATTCAACCTTTCAAGGCTTTGCGTCCCCAGCCTCAACTGGCTAAGCAAGTAGCAAGTCTACCTTATGATGTTCTCAATAGTGCAGAAGCTAAAATAGCCGCACAAGGAAATTCATATTCCTTTTTGCATATTACTAAAAGTGAAATTGACCTTTCCGATAAAACAGATATTCACGATCCAGCAGTTTATTTACAAGCAAAAGACAACCTAGACGCCTTTATTAAAAGAGATATTTTATTTAGAGAATCGAAAGAGTGCTATTATATTTATCAGTTGGTGATGAATGGAAGAAGTCAAACTGGACTGGTATGCGTTAGCAGTGTGGATGATTATGAAAATGATATCATTAAAAAGCATGAATTTACCCGTCCCGAAAAAGAGCAGGATCGGATCAACCATATTAAAGTTTCTGGTGCCCAAACAGGCAATGTTTTTTTAGCTTATCGCAACCATACTGCCATAGATGCGTTGATTGATGGATGGAAATTATCAAAATCTCCTCAGTACGATTTCACTGCCGAAGATGGTATTCAACATAGTATTTGGATTGTAAACGATTCTAAAATGATTGCTTCCATCACTACTATTTTTAACGATGAAATTCCTTTTACTTATATTGCCGATGGTCACCACAGAGCAGCTTCTGCTGCAAAAGTAAGAACGCAATTGGGCGATAAGGCTGGGCCTGCCGCTGACTATTTTTTAACTACTTTGTTTCCTTCCAACCAGTTGTATATAATGGATTATAACCGGGTAGTAAAAGACCTTAACGGGTTATCAGCGGAAGCATTTCTTGCAGCCATTGAAACTTCATTTGAACTAACCCCATTGGGAAAACAAACCTATCGCCCCGAAGAACTCCATACTATTGGCTTATATATTGAATCACAATGGTATAAACTAAAAGCAAAAGCGGGCATATATACCAATGATCCAATTGGAGTATTAGATGTTAGTATTCTGCAAGAAAAAATACTCGGCCCCATTCTAGGTATTATGGATCAACGTACTGATAAGCGCATTGATTTTGTAGGTGGTATTCGTGGTTTAAATGCTCTGGAACAAAGGGTAGACAGTGGTGAAATGGCCGCTGCATTCAGCCTTTATCCTGTTACCATCGATCAACTTTTTACTATTGCTGATAGTGGAAATGTAATGCCTCCAAAAAGTACTTGGTTTGAACCAAAATTAAGGGATGGATTGCTCACGCATTTGATTGTAGATTAAGCCAATTTGTAAGTTATTTTTTGAAAAAATAAAGGTTATTCAATTATTCACTTTTTTATTTGTTGATATTTCCCTAATTTAATAGCCAAGTTTAGGAAATATTCCAGATGAATTTATTTGGCAATTGCAAATAATAACCGACTCTATATGACTACAAAGCGCCTTTTCGATTGTATTGATTACCAGCTTACACATTTTCCCAAAAATGATATGTTGGCCGCGAAAGAAAATGGGCAATGGCATGGATACCCTACGCATGAAGTAGCAGATACGGTGAATAAATTCAGTGCTGGTTTAATTTCACTGGGCGTAAGTGCCAATGATTTTACACCTGAGAATAGTGATAAAATTGCCATCATCAGTAATAATAGACCCGAATGGGTATTCACCGATTTGGCCATACAGCAGATAGGTGCTATACTGGTGCCTGTTTATCCTACTACCAATCCTATTGAGTTGCAGTTCATACTAAATGATGCTGCAGTGAAATATATTTTTGTGAGCAGTGAAGATCTTTTGGTGAAAATAAACAGCATCATTCATCAAATTCCTTCTATAAAAGCGGTGTATACATTCGATCGAATTGCAGAAGCATTGCATTGGTCTGAAATAACCAATCTTGCAACATCCGAATTACTAGAACAGGTTAATAGCATTAAAGCATCAATTCCAGAAGAGCAAGTGGCTACCATTATTTATACGTCTGGAACTACTGGAACACCCAAAGGCGTGATGCTTACGCATAAGAATATTCGCACCAATGTGCATTTTTCTAAGCAAAGTTTTCCTTTTATTGATGCACCTGAATCTAAAGTACTTAGCTTTCTTCCGCTGAATCATATTTTTGAAAAAACAGTTACATATATCTACCTATTCAGTGGTATCAGTATTTATTATGCAGAAAGTCTCGAAACCATTGGGGATAACCTGAAAGACATTAAACCAAATGGATTTTCTACTGTTCCAAGACTGCTAGAAAAAGTGTTTGAAAAGATAATGATTAAAGGCAGTGAACTGAAAGGAATTAAAAGAAAATTATTTTTTTGGGCAGTTGAGTTGGCCGAAAAGTACGATAATAGAATTAGTGGTGGGCCTTGGTATAATCTGCAACTTGCCATTGCCAGAAAACTAATTTTTTCTAAGTGGAAAGAGGCATTGGGCGGCAATATTTCATATATTATTACAGGAGGTGCTGCTTGTCAAATTAAACTACTACGCATTTTTAATGCAGCCGGTGTGCCCGTTTATGAAGGGTATGGTCCAACCGAAAATAGTCCCGTTATTTGCGTTAATCGCCAAGAAAATGGGGGTATGAAATTTGGAACAGTTGGTCCACCCATTACCGGTATTGAAGTGAAATTGGCAGATGATGGAGAGATTTTAGTTTCAGGTTCTTGCGTAATGAAAGGCTATTATAAACGCCCCGACCTTACCGCAGAAACCATTGTAGATGGCTGGTTGCTTACAGGTGATATTGGGGTATGGGATGAATCAAAGTTTTTAAAGATTACGGATCGAAAAAAAGAACTTTTTAAAACCAGCGGTGGTAAATATGTAGCTCCTCAACCCATTGAAAATAAATTAAAGGAAAGCCCCTTTATTGAACAAGTTATGGTAGTAGGTGCAGAAAAAAAATTTGTTGGGGCACTAATTATTCCTTCCTTTATAACTTTACAGGAATGGATGAAGGAAAAAGAGATTGCTTTTACCACATATGAAGATGCAGTAAATAACCCCAAAGTACTTGAACTGTATCGTGAATTGGTAGAGCGTTTTAATCAATTTTTTAACCATGTAGAGCAAATTAAGAAATTTGAATTATTACCAAGAGAATGGACGATTGAGACAGGAGAAATGACTCCTAAAATGAGTTTAAAAAGAAAAGTAGTTATGGAAAAATTTAAAGCCGCAATTGAGCGAATATATGCCTGATTCTAGTTCCTTATTATTACGCATACTTGTTATTGAAGACAATCCTGTAGATCTCCTTGTATTGGAAGGCTTGCTTTGGAAAACTAGGCTACCCATTGATAAAGTGTTTAGAGCCGATAGAAATGCTGCTGCCATTGCTATAATTGAGAAGGAAGAACCTAGTTTAATTTTACTCGATCTAACCTTGGCAGACAGTACTGGATTGGATTCTTATAATCAAATTAATAGATACGCTGGTGCAATACCAGTTATAGTGTTAACGGGACTGGCAGATATGGACATGGCTTTAGAAACTATGGCCAATGGCGCACAAGATTATTTGGTTAAAGGGGAATTCGACGAAAAACTACTTTCAAAATCTATTCAATACAGTATTGAGCGTAAGAAAAATTTAGAAAATATTAGGGTGAGTAGGGAACAATACAGTAGTCTGTTTTATTACAATCCGATGGCTATTTATGTATGGGATTTGGCAACGCATAAAATTTTAGAAGTCAATGCCATGGCTGAAAAAGAATATGGATATACATTAGAGCAATTTTTAAAATTAACCATTTGGGAATTGCGAGCTCCATCACATTTCGGAAGGCTGAAAAAATTTATCCAAAAAATTACCGAGAGTTCAGAAATGAAGAGCGGAGGTACTTGGGAGCATATCACAAAAACTGGAAAACAAGTTTTTATGGATATATCTTCTCATCGCCTACAATACAATGGCAGAAATGCGGTGATGGCGATTGCCAATAATATTACCGATAAATTACTGCTTGAAAGTAAGTTGGAAGAAGAGCGACAAGCTAAACAAAAAGAAATTACAGAAGCCGTAATTCATACACAGGAAAAAGAGAGACACGATATAAGTAAAGAATTACACGACAATGTAAACCAACAGCTTACTGTAGCCATGATGTATATAGCTTCAGCAGAAAAAAAACACGCTGGTGGATCTGAATTATTGAAACAATCTGCCGAATTCATTTTACACGCCATTGAAGAAATCAGAAGCTTGTCAAAAGGATTGGTTACTCCATTGATTAAAGATTTTGGATTGGTTAAAGCCATTGATAGTATTCTAGACGATCTCACTGCGGTGAAGGAAATGGATATTGAATTTATTTCAGACACATTTATAGAAGATGATATAAATTACGATTTCAAGTTGAGTATTTTTAGAATTATACAGGAGCAAGTAAACAATATTTTGAAGCATTCCAAAGCCGCCGCACTCAAAATTGAATTGGGTAGGAATATGCAAAGTATTTATTTGTCCATCAATGATAATGGTATTGGCTTTGACCTTTCTTCACAGAAAAAAGGGATTGGTTTGTATAATATTACCAGCCGTGTTGAACTATTCAATGGTTCAATCAGCATACATACTGCTCCTACTTCTGGGTGTGCCATGCATATTAGTTTTCCAATTACTAAGAACCTGATGCGTTAACTCTTTTTTTTGCTTCCAAGAATTTTTGGCGTATAATAGTTTGTACTGGCTTGCGCTGAATTTTACTCTCTAGCCAAGAAATAATATCTAGGTACATAAATGCCCTTGTCTCCATTCTGTCATTGACCATTGATTTCAAGGCGAACAATAATTTTTCAAACAAAGGTTTTACTTTGTTGGCAGGTGTTCTAAATGCTTGTCGCAAAAACCCAAATATGGCTTCTTCTGCCGCACTTAGGTTCTGCATTTTATACATAAAACGATATACCGATTTGAGTAAGTATTCCAATAAGTCTGTATTCCCCAATTCATAGTGAGCAATTAAATGCAGCAGCCTGGCATAGCATTGTAAATCGGTTCTTAAATCTACTTTCCAGTTGATGATTTTATTCAGGTAGTCGATGCTTTTTGCAGCATCTCCACTTCCAAAATATAAGGAAGCTATTTTGTAATAAAAAACAAGTATACGGTGCCGGTCGAGGTATATTTCAAAATATTTTAATTGAGCTTCAATTTCTGGTACCAATACCAAACCCTTGCTAAATGTACCTTCCATAAAATGCTTATTCAGTTTTGCTGTATACAGATAAGTGAAACATTGCACTTGGTTATTGGTGTTTTCCTGCACTACAGGTGTTTGTATAAACTGCTCAAAAATTTGAATGGTTTCATTAAACTTAGGATAGTTTCTTAAATCAAAATGAGCCCCCAGTAAGTTGTGCATCCCTTTGATATAATGCACTGTTTCTACCTCAATCATTTTGGGTTCAGCATAAAATAGATCTACCCATTTCTGACAGTATCTGTAGTACAACAAAAATTCTTGGGTAATAAATGCATACCAACAATAACATTGGTACAGATACATTCTCTCGTAAAACCCTTGATATTGGGCTGTTTCATGTAAAAAAGGATGATTGAAATAAATATCCAATGCTTTTTTATCGGCTTCATTTCTGGCGTGTCCATTTTTTATATACCAGCCATATAAAAGCAATGATAAATTAGAAAGGGTACTGATGATGGAGAGGCGTTCATTGGTGTCTTCAACTTCACGACAAAGCATTTCGGCCCTGTCTTGCATACTACGGGTGATATGTAAGGCTTCAATTTTTTTCTCCAAAAACAATCCCTGAAGTATATAAGTTACCTGATTATTTGTTTTTGCAAGTTCCTTAACCCGATCCAATATTTTCAAACTTTGCAGATAAAGCCCTTTATTATAGAGAATTCTAGCAAAATCTAGTTGTTCGTGTAATTGAAGATCTATATTATCTACCTGTCTAAGCAATCTTACGCTGCTGAGTATTTCTTGGTATAAATGTGCTTTTAAATTAGAGAGTTGAGCCTTTTGAATACTTGGATTTTTTTTCAACAGCATCAATTCGTCGTACTGCTTCATTTTATCAATTGCATCAAACAATTGAATTACTTTAAGGTTACCCGAGGCGCTATTGCGGGTCATATAAAGCTTGAAATTGCGCTTTTCGGCTCTTTCAAGCGATTGAATCAGTTGAAATAATGCATCTGTGGATCTGTTGGGCATCGTAATTCATTTATATCAAAACGCAATACCATATTGACTCTTATCTATTTTACAATGGCTTTAAGAGTGTAAAATCAATACTGTTTTGTTTCAAAATCGAAGATAAGGCAAACTAAATTCGAATTTGACAGGCCGTACTATTGTTATTAAAGGCAATCAATAACAATAATTACGTGCCTGTCTTTTCATCTGCCTAATGTAAAATAAGTTAATATGGAACAGAAAGTCCACATTTTTGATACTACGCTTCGCGATGGTGAGCAAGTGCCCGGTTGTAAGTTAAATACCAAAGAAAAACTAACGCTGGCACTGAAACTAGAAGAACTAGGTGTTGATATCATTGAAGCTGGCTTTCCCATTTCCAGTCCCGGAGATTTTGAGTCGGTTTCACAAATTTCACGCATTATTAAAAATGCCACGGTTTGCGGCTTAACTCGTGCTGTACAGAAAGATATTGAAGTAGCCGCCGAAGCGCTAAAATATGCAGTGCGACCAAGAATACATACTGGTATTGGCACTTCTGATTTTCATATCAAGGCCAAATTCAACTCCACCCAAGATGAGATTTTAGCACGCGCTATTCAAGCCGTTAAATGGGCTAGAAATTTTACAGATGATGTAGAATTTTTTGCAGAAGATGCGGGTAGAACAGATGATGAGTACCTTGCAAGGGTGGTAGAAGCAGTTATTAAAGCAGGTGCAACAGTGGTGAATATACCCGATACAACAGGCTATTGCTTGCCCCATCAATATGGAGCAAAAATTGCTTATCTAATGAATAATGTGCCCAATGTGGACAAAGCAATTCTTGCGTGTCACTGCCATAATGATTTGGGATTGGCTACTGCCAATTCTATCAGCGGTGCTATTAATGGTGCCCGTCAAATTGAATGTACCATTAATGGACTGGGGGAACGTGCTGGAAATACTTCTTTAGAGGAAGTGGTGATGGTAATTCAGCAACACAAACACTTGGGTTTGTTTACCAATATTAAAACGCAGATGTTGAATCCTTTGAGCCGCGAAGTATCAGAAACCATGCGGGTTCCAGTACAGCCGAATAAAGCCATTGTAGGAGCAAATGCATTTTCTCATTCTTCAGGAATTCACCAAGATGGGTTTTTAAAAAATGCGCAGACCTATGAAATCATCAGCCCCGATCAAGTGGGTGCAGATGGAAGCAAAATTGTATTAACCGCTCGCAGTGGAAGAAGTGCACTGGCTTATCGCTTTCAAAAAATTGGGTACGATTTTAATAGAGATGATATTGATACATTGTATCAGCAGTTTTTAATAATAGCGGATGGTCAAAAAGAAGTATTAGAACCAGATCTGATACAGATGGCACAAGTTCATTTATCTGCAAACGTAACCGCTTAAATTAAGACCAAAATGGGAAAAACATTATTCGATAAAATTTGGGATCAACACGTAGTAGAAAAAATTGAAAACGGGCCCTCTGTTTTGTATATTGACAAGCATTTTATTCATGAAGTAACCAGTCCCCAAGCATTCAAAGGAATAGAGCAAAGGGGGGTGACTTTATTCCGACCTAAACAAACAATTGCAACGGCAGATCACAATGTACCTACCATTAATCAGCACTTACCTATTAAAGATCAGTTGTCGAAAATGCAGGTAGATCAGTTGATTGAGAACTGCGATAAACATGGGGTTGAATTGTATGGGTTGGGACATCCTTATCAAGGTATTGTGCACGTAATAGGACCAGAGTTGGGTATTACACAACCGGGCATGACGATCGTTTGCGGGGATAGTCACACTTCTACCCACGGCGCATTTGGTGCTATTGCATTTGGTATTGGCACGAGTGAAGTAGAAATGGTTTTTGCTTCACAGTGTGTATTGCAAGCCAAGCCCAAAACCATGCGTATAAATATTGAAGGCGAGCTACAATCTGGCGTGGTTTCAAAAGATATTATTCTTTATATTATTGCTAAAATTTCTGCCAGTGGAGCAACTGGATATTTTGTAGAATATGCAGGAGCCACCATTCGCAGCTTGAGTATGGAAGCCAGAATGACCATCTGTAATATGAGTATTGAAATGGGAGCCAGAGGTGGTATGATTGCACCAGATGAGAATACGTTTAACTATATGCAAGGGAGGGCTTATGCTCCAAAAGGTACTCTTTGGGACGATCAACTTTCGGTGTGGAAAAAATTGTATTCAGATGAGGATGCAATTTTTGATAAGGAATTGAATATAGATGCATGGTCAATTCAGCCGATGATTACTTATGGCACCAATCCTGGTCTCGGCATGGCCATCAATGCAAGCATTCCTTTAAGTGATACTATTTTAGACGAAGGAGAAAGAAAGAATCTAATAAAAGCCTTGCAGTATATGGGTTTGGAAGAAGGGAAATCCTTAATAGGCATGCCCATTCAGCACGTTTTTATTGGTAGTTGTACCAATTCACGTATTGAGGATTTAAGGCAGGTAGCTGCATTGGTAAAAGGAAAGAAAAAGCACGATTTAGTTAAAGTAATGATTGTGCCTGGCTCTCAACAAGTAGCAAAGCAAGCTCATGCAGAAGGGCTCGATCATATTTTTGCAGAAGCAGGCTTTCAAATTCGGCAGGCAGGATGCAGTGCTTGCTTAGGTATGAACGACGATAAAATTCCCGCCGGCACATACTGCATCAGCACCAGTAATAGAAATTTTGAAGGGAGACAAGGAGCGGGTGCCAGAACATTATTAGCAAGTCCCCTAACCGCTGCCGCCGCCGCCATAACTGGTGTGGTTACCGATATTAGAGAAATGATAAAAGAAAAATTCTAGATTTTAAATTAAAACAATCATTGAAAGCACTACAAAAAATAAAAAGTCAATTTGTTCCATTACCCATGGAAAATATTGATACGGATCAGATTATTCCGGCTCGTTTTTTAAAGGCGACCACCAGAGATGGATTTGGAAAAAATCTTTTTAGAGACTGGCGCTATGAGCAGGATGATAGTACAAAACCCAAAGCAGATTTTGTGTTGAATCAAGCTATTTATGCTGGTGAAATTTTAGTAGCTGGAAAAAATTTCGGATGTGGATCATCTAGGGAACACGCAGCGTGGTCAATACTTGATTACGGATTTTATGCTGTAGTATCTAGCTTTTTTGCAGATATTTTTAAAAATAATGCACTCAATAATGGGGTACTACCTGTTACAGTTTCCGATGCATTTCTTCAAAAAATATTTCAACAGCCTTCAACAGCCACTTTAAGTATAAATGTAGAAGAACAAACCATTACCATTGATGCTTCGGGTGAACAAGAATCATTTGAATTGAATCCGTATAAAAAAACCTGCTTACTTAATGGATACGATGACATTGATTTTTTACTCAGTAAAAAAGATACAATAGAAAAATTTGAAAAGGAATTAATATAGTTATGATAAAGAAAATTGCGGTTATTAATGGAGATGGTATTGGGCCTGAAGTAACCGCCCAATCAATTAAGGTACTGAATGCAGTTGCTGAGGAATATGGACACCAGTTTCAATATGCTTATGCCATCATGGGCGCAGATGCAATTGATAAAACAGGTAATCCCTTGCCTGATGAAACATTGGAAGCTTGTAAACAAAGTGATGCCATTTTATTTGGCGCAATTGGTCACCCTAAATACGATAACGATCCATCGGCTAAAGTGCGTCCCGAACAAGGTTTACTACGATTGAGAAAAGAATTGGAATTGTTTGCCAATATCCGACCCATTAATACCTATGCTTCCTTGCAACACCTTTCTCCTTTAAAAGCAAAACAGCTTGAAGGAGTTGATTTTATTATTTTTCGGGAGCTTACAGGCGGAATTTATTTTGGAAAACGTACCATTTCCGAAGATAAAACATACGCTACCGATGAATGTGCTTACCATGAACTTGAAATAGTTCGGGTTGCAAAAATGGCTTTTGAATACGCACAAAAAAGAAGAAAAAAACTAACCTTAATTGATAAGGCCAATGTACTAGAAACATCTCGATTGTGGAGAAGGGTGGTACAGGAACTCAGCAGTCAATATCCCGATGTAGCAGTAGATTTTTTATTTGTAGATAATGCTGCTATGCAGGTTATTTTAAATCCAGCGCAATTTGATGTGGTTCTTACCGAAAATATGTTTGGTGATATCATTAGTGATGAAGCCAGTGTATTAAGCGGATCATTGGGTTTATTGCCTTCTGCTTCGGTAGGAAATACAGCAGCATTATTCGAACCCATTCATGGCTCTTACCCCCAAGCTACAGGAAAAGATATAGCCAATCCATTGGGTTCTATTCTTTCTGCCGCCATGATGTTAGATCATTTTACACTCTCTGCTGAAGCTGCAGCAGTTCGTGCAGCGGTAAACTGGACTCTCGCCAATGGCTTTGTATCAAAAGATATAGATGCCATTAACAATTATGGTACTATTGCAATTGGTGATTTGATTGCGGACTATATTAAACGCAGTGCAAAAACAAGTAGTGTAAACAATACCATTATAAATGCCTCTACCATTATTTAAACAAACAGTTGTTTCTAAGTTAAAATAAATTAGATATGAATTATTACAATGCAGATACCATTATTTACCACAATGGTGAATTTGTAAAAGCGGCTGAAACAAAAATGGACTTATACAGTCAATCCCTTCACTACGGTTATTCTGTATTTGAAGGCATTCGTTCGTATAAGACAGCCGCAGGGGATACAAAAATTTTTAAAGCCAAAGAACATTTTGATCGATTGAAAGTATCTGCTGAATCCATCAACCTTCCCTATACTTTTAATACCAATGAATTAATTGAAGCAACCTATAAAGTGTTGCAACAAAATAATTTGGGAGACGCCTATATTCGTCCCGTTGTATATGCACCAGCCAATATGAGTTTTGCTCCTAATACCGAATCTTTTTTATTCATTCAAGCTTGGGAAATGGCGCCATTCTTGGGCGATAAATTATTGCGGGTGATGACTTCTTCTTATCAACGCCCCAATCCTAAATCAGTTAAAATTCATGCAAAAGCTGCTGGGCATTATGTGAATTCTATCTTGGCCAGTCAAGAAGCAAAAAGCAAGGGCTACGATGAAGCTTTTTTATTAGATATGCATGAGCATACTGCGGAAGGTCCAGGTGCGAATTTATTCTTTGAAAAAAATGGTGTACTGTACACACCAGAGGCAGGTCATATTTTAGCAGGTATTACACGCGCTACTGTAATTGAATTGTGCAGTGAATTAAATATTCCACTTGAAATAGGGGTATATACTATGGATCAATTAAAAGCAGCAGACGCAGCATTTTATTGTGGTACAGCGGCAGAAGTCATAGGATGGGAATCTATTGACGATACTGTATTTCCACTCAATTGGAAAGACACACAAAGTGCAAAAATTCAACAAGCGTATAAAAAATTGGTAATAGAAAATTAAAATAATTAGCAATGGAACTAAATCCCTATAGTAAAATAATTACACAAGATCCTACACAACCAGCCGCACAAGCTATGTTGTATGGAATTGGATTAACAGAAGAAGACCTTAAAAAAGCACAAGTGGGCATTGTGAGTATGGGCTATGATGGCAATACTTGTAATATGCATTTGAACGACTTAGCCAAAGTGGTTAAAAAAGGTGTTTGGGAAAATGATTTGGTAGGATTGATTTTTAATACCATTGGCGTAAGTGATGGCATTAGCAATGGTACAGAAGGAATGAGATACTCCTTGGTGAGTCGCGATATTATTGCCGATTCAATTGAAGCAGTCTGTGGCGCACAATATTATGATGCGGTAATTGCTTTGCCAGGTTGTGATAAAAATATGCCTGGCTCACTCATAGCAATGGGAAGATTAAATCGCCCCGCTATTATGGTATATGGGGGCACTATTGCACCCGGGCATTATAATGGGCAGGATCTGAATATTATTTCTGCCTTTGAAGCATTGGGACAAAAAATGGCGGGACAATTATCGGAAAATGATTTTAAAGGAATTGTAAAAAATGCTTGCCCCAGTGCAGGGGCATGTGGGGGCATGTACACGGCCAATACCATGGCATCAGCCATTGAAGCATTGGGTATGAGCCTTCCTTTTTCATCTTCTAATCCTGCATTGAGTGAAGAGAAGCAAGAAGAATGTATCAACGCTGGCAAAGCCATTAAAATATTGATGGAGAAAAATATATTGCCGCGGAATATTATGACGCGTAAAGCCTTTGAAAATGCCATCACCATTATTATGGTATTGGGTGGAAGTACCAATGCAGTATTGCATTTGATTGCAATGGCTAAAAGTGTAGATATTCCTTTAACACAAGATGATTTTCAAATCATCAGCGATAAAATACCTGTATTGGCTGATTTTAAACCAAGTGGAAAATATTTAATGCAAGACTTGCACCAATATGGTGGTGTTCCTGCTGTAATGAAATATTTATTAAAGAAAGGGCTGCTTCATGGAGATTGTTTAACCGTGACTGGAAAAACAATTGCGGAGAATTTAATGCAGGTACCAGACTTAGATTTTGATCAACAGAAAATTATATTTCCATTAGAAACACCTGTTAAAGCAACTGGTCACTTACAAATACTATACGGTAATCTTGCTACTGGTGGTAGTGTGGCAAAAATAAGTGGTAAAGAAGGTGAGTTATTTGAAGGTCCAGCAAGGGTATTTGATGGTGAACAACAATTGATTGCAGGAATTAATTCTGGAAAAATAAAATCAGGCGATGTAGTTGTAATAAGAAATGTAGGCCCCGTAGGTGCGCCCGGTATGCCCGAAATGCTGAAACCTACTTCTGCTATTATTGGTGCCGGATTGGGCAAATCTGTAGCTTTGATTACCGATGGAAGATTCAGCGGTGGTACCCATGGATTTGTGGTGGGACATATTACACCCGAAGCAGTGAAGGGAGGGTTGATTGGCATTGTTGAAGATGATGATATGATAGAGTTGAATGTGGCGACTAAAAAAATGACGCTGAAAGTTTCAGAAGAAATCATTGCAGCAAGAAAAAAAGCATGGGTAAAACCTGCACCAAAAGCAACCAAAGGTTTATTGTTTAAATACGCTCAATGCGTTAAAGATGCATCTGAAGGATGTGTAACAGACGAGGCTTAAAATATTCTAAGGAAATAAATGATTTCAAATTTTTTGTATGAGTACAGTAATTGATAGCAATATAAAAGAGCCGAAAAATGCTCCTCCCATTATTGAAACAGCAGGAAAAGAACTTACGGGTTCTCAAGCAGTGCTAGAGGCTTTTATAGCTGAAGGTGTGGATACTATTTTTGGTTATCCGGGTGGTGCCATCATGCCTATTTATGATGCACTCTACGATTACAATGATCAACTTAAACATATTTTGGTGCGGCATGAACAGGGTGGAATACATGCAGGGCAAGGGTATGCGCGCAGCAGTG
This sequence comes from Sphingobacteriia bacterium, assembly GCA_031369485.1. GTDB lineage: Bacteria > Bacteroidota > Bacteroidia > Chitinophagales > Chitinophagaceae > Sediminibacterium. Next base: position 49,442 of record JANMOT010000056.1, on the reverse strand, counting down.
GAAAAGTAGGTGTTGTATTTGCTACCAGCGGTCCTGGCGCCACCAACCTAGTAACAGGTCTTGCTGATGCAATGATTGATAGTACGCCTTTGGTATGTGTAACGGGACAAGTATTTGCCCACTTACTCGGTACAGATGCTTTTCAAGAAACAGATGTAATTAATATCACTACGCCTGTTACCAAATGGAATTACCAAATTACCGATGCCACAGAAATACCATCTATATTGGCGAAAGCATTTTATATAGCTAAAACCGGAAGACCAGGCCCCGTATTAATAGATATTACCAAGAATGCACAGATACAGAAAATAGATTACAAAGGGTACACAAAATGCACACATATTAGAAGCTATAGACCCAAACCTATTATTAGAAAAACGTATGTAGAAGAAGCAGCAAAACTAATTAATGAAGCAAAAAAACCATTTGTGCTTTTCGGTCAAGGTGTAATTTTAGGTGGTGCTGAAAAAGAATTTAAAGCGTTCATTGAAAAAGGCGGATTGCCCGCTGCTTGGACCCTACTTGGATTAAGTGCATTGCCTACAGATCATTATTTGAATACGGGTATGTTGGGAATGCATGGCAACTACGGCCCCAATGTACTAACCAATGAATGTGATGTACTTATTGCCGTTGGAATGCGTTTTGATGATCGGGTAACAGGGCGACTGGATAAATACGCCAAACAAGCCCAAATAATTCACTTAGATATAGATCCGGCAGAGATAGATAAAAACGTAAAAGCAGCAGTGCCGGTATGGGGCGACTGTAAAGACACTTTACCTATGCTTACCCAATTGATAGAAGCCAAACAACATACAGAATGGTTGGCAAAATTCAATGCGTATAAAAAACAAGAAGAAGAGCAAGTAATTCAAGCTGAATTACATCCTACCAGTGGAGAGCTTACTATGGGAGAAGTGATTCATCAGTTGAATGAACTCACCAATGGAGATGCAATTATTGTTACCGATGTAGGTCAGCACCAGATGGTGGCTTGTAGGTATGCACGTTTTAATGAAACCAAGAGTAATATTACTTCGGGTGGATTGGGTACCATGGGCTTTGCCTTGCCAGCAGCAATTGGAGCTAAATTTGGTGCGCAACATAGAACAGTGGTAGCCGTTATTGGAGATGGAGGCTTTCAGATGACACTGCAAGAGTTGGGTACTATTATGCAAACGAAGTTGAATGTAAAAATACTGATTTTAAACAATCGTTTTTTAGGAATGGTACGCCAATGGCAACAACTGTTCAACGATAAGCGATATTCATTTGTGGATATTCAAAGTCCCGACTATATCATGCTTGCAAAAGCGTATGGTATTGAAGGGCAATCGGTAAACGATAGACTATCGTTGCAATCAGCCTTAAAAACCATGCTAGATCATGATGGATCTTATTTGCTAGAAGTAATGGTAGGAAAAGAAAACAATGTATTTCCAATGGTACCACAAGGATGCAGCGTATCAGAAATTAGGTTAAAATAAATAATTGTAATTAAATGAAATCAGAATATACCATTACCGTTTATACCGAGAATCAAGTAGGGTTATTGAATCGCATTGCCATTATTTTTTCGAGAAGAAAAATAAATATCGAAAGCCTAAATGTATCTCCATCAGAAGCAGAAGGCATTCACCGCTTTACAGTGGTAATTAATGAAACCGAAGATGTGGTGCGTAAACTGTGTAGACAAATTGAAAAACAAGTAGAAGTGCTTAAAACTTATTTCAATACCAATGAAGAAATCATTTGGCAAGAAATGGCTCTGTACAAAGTATCTACCGATGCAGTAGCAGAAAAGTTAAAGGTGGAAAGGTTGTTGCGAGAAAATGGTGCAAGGGCTGTGGTAATTAGAAAAGACTATACTATTTTTGAAACTACTGGGCACCGTGAAGAAACTGATAAGCTAGTAGAAGTACTTGCTCCTTATGGGTTGATAGAATTTGTACGCAGTGCAAGGGTGGCTATCATCAAGGCCAGTAAAGGCTTTCACGAAAAATTGAAAGAGTTTGAAGCGGTTGAACCAGCAGCGGAATTGGCTGAGAATGAATACCTAGATAAGGGTGATGCGGTTTTTACGATGTAAGGGGTGGACGATCCGACGGTCTGACGAATGACGATGAATTTAAATTGTAAACAGGAACTATAAATAAAAATAAAAAATGGCAAACTATTTCAACTCATTATCACTGCGTGAACAACTGAATCAACTGGGCGTATGTGAGTTTATGGACAAGACTGCATTTGCAGATGGAGTGAACGCATTAAAAGGAAAAAAACTGGTGATCGTAGGATGCGGCGCACAAGGATTAAACCAAGGATTAAACCTGAGAGATTCTGGTTTAGATATCAGCTATGCTTTACGCAAAGATGCCATTGAACAAAAACGTGCTTCATGGAAAAACGCAACTGACAATAATTTTACAGTCGGCACCTATGAAGAACTGATTCCTTCGGCAGATATAGTTATCAACCTTACGCCCGATAAACAACATAGCGCAGTAGTAAGTGCAGTAATGCCTTTAATGAAACAAAGTGCTACACTTTCTTATTCGCATGGTTTTAATATTGTAGAAGAAGGCATGCAAATTAGAAAAGATATTACCGTAATTATGGTAGCACCCAAATGCCCAGGCACTGAAGTACGCGAAGAATATAAGCGTGGCTTTGGCGTACCTACCTTAATAGCAGTGCATCCAGAAAATGATCCCGATGGAAAAGGATGGGATTATGCAAAAGCATATTGTGTAGGAACAGGGGGACATAAAGCGGGTGTTTTAAAATCATCTTTTGTGGCTGAAGTAAAATCAGATCTGATGGGTGAACAAACCATTTTATGTGGATTGTTGCAAACCGGTTCTATTCTTTGCTTCGACAAAATGATTGAAAAAGGCATTGATGCTGCTTATGCTGCCAAACTAATTCAATATGGCTGGGAAACAGTAACCGAAGCCCTTAAACAAGGGGGTATTACTGCAATGATGGATCGACTTTCGAATCCCGCAAAGTTAAAAGCCTATGAATTATCTGAGGAGTTAAAAGATATTATGCGCCCACTCTTTCAAAAACACCAAGATGATATTATGAGTGGTGTGTTTTCATCAACCATGATGGCAGACTGGGCCAACGATGATAAAAACCTACTTACTTGGAGAGCTGCAACGGGAGAAACAGCTTTTGAAAAAACAACACCAGGTACGATGAAAATTACAGAGCAAGAATATTTCGATAATGGCTTGTTGATGGTAGCTTTTGTTCGCAGTGGCGTAGAACTGGCATTTGAAACCATGGTAGAAGCAGGCATTAAAGAAGAGTCTGCCTACTATGAGTCGCTTCACGAAACACCACTTATAGCCAATACCATTGCTCGTAAAAAATTATTCGAAATGAACCGTGTTATTTCTGATACAGCAGAATATGGCTGCTACCTGTTCGATCATGCTTGTAAGCCGCTATTGAGCAGTTTTATGGCTAATATTGATACGGATCTAATTGGTAAAAATTTCAACGAAGGAAAAGACAATGGGGTTGATAATAAAACCTTGATTGCAGTGAACTCAGTTATACGTTACCATCCTGTAGAATTAATTGGGGAAGATTTACGCCAAGCAATGACCGATATGAAAACCATCAGCAGCAATAGTTGATATTAAATAATTTATGGAACTAATTGCTCCTTTATACGAAAAAGCAAGTGCTGATAAAACCTTATTGGAAAAATATGGGCTTGATGTTAATGCGGCAAAAGAAAAGCTAGCTAAAGTTGTAACGCATACTGCGCTTACCTATAATGCCAACCTTTCAAGGAAATACGACTCCCGTATTTTCTTGAAAAGGGAGGATCTGCAAATTGTTCGCTCTTATAAATTAAGGGGTGCATACAATATGATGAGCAGTCTCCCAGCCGAGCAACTTGCAAAAGGGGTGGTATGTGCCAGTGCAGGTAATCATGCCCAAGGCTTTGCATACAGTTGTCGTAAATTGAATATTAGGGGAGTGGTTTTTATGCCCATTATTACCCCAAATCAAAAAGTGAGTCAAACAAAAATGTTTGGCGATGGTAATATTGAAATAAAATTAGTGGGCGACACATTTGATGATTGTGCCATTGCAGCAAAAGCTTACACCGCAGCACATGCAATGACTTTTATTCCACCGTTCGACGACTTGCGAATTATTGAAGGTCAAGCCACAGTGGGATTAGAAATATTAGAAGATTTGACCCAGATTGATTATCTATTTGCGCCAGTAGGCGGAGGGGGATTAACAGCAGGGGTGGGTGCTTACTTTAAAACCCATTCACCCAATACCAAAATTATTGGAGTAGAGCCCTTGGGCGCGCCCTCTATGTATGAGGCATTGAAAGCAGGTAATCCCATTGCCTTAGACCAGATAGAGCGATTTGTGGATGGTGCAGCCGTAAAACGAGTAGGAGATATTACATTTGCCATTTGTAAAGAAGTGCTAGATGATATGCTGCTGGTAAATGAAGGTAAAATATGTTCAACCATACTTTCTTTGTACAATGAAGACGCAATTGTGGTAGAGCCAGCAGGAGCTATGTCAATAACAGCACTAGACGATTATGCAGACAAAATAAAAGGGAAGACGGTTGTTTGCATTGTTAGTGGAAGCAATAATGATATTGATCGCATGCAAGAAATTAAAGAACGTTCTTTGCAGTACGAAGGGTTGAAGCATTATTTCTTAATTCGTTTTGCACAGAGGCCGGGTGCATTGAAAGAATTTGTAAATCATGTATTGGGGCCAACAGATGATATTGTTCGGTTTGAATATATGCAGAAACACAACAAAGAAACGGGTCCTGCATTGGTAGGAATAGAAGTATTGCAAAGTGCCGATTATGATGTGTTAGTAGCCAATATGAAAGCGTATCATATTAACTATACGCCAATAAATAAAAACGATAATTTATTCGGATACCTAATTTGAGTAAATTCCGAATTAACAGAAACAAAGGGAGTATTATTATGCAGGTATTAAAATTTGGGGGGAGTTCTGTTGCCAATGCAGGCAATATTAGTAAGGTAATTGCCATTGCCTTAGCAGCCAGTAAAAAAGAGCCAGTGATACTGGTGGTATCGGCCTTGGGAGGTGTTACTGATCAACTGATACACGCAGGTGTTTTGGCTGCACAAGGCGCAGAAGAATATCGCGAGCGAATAAAATTACTGGAAGATAAGCACCTAGAAACGGTACGTGAATTACTACCCATTCAAGCCCAAAGTGCTACGCTTAGTTGGGTAAAACAACAACTGAATGAATTAGAAAGTTTATGCGATGGTATCTTTTTATTAGGTGAACTTTCTCCTAGAATTAAAGATCGACTGGTAAGCTATGGCGAACTATTATCTTCCTATATTATTTCGTCGAAACTGCAATCGATGGAAGTAGATCAAAAGTGGACGGATGCTCGTGAACTGGTACTTACCGATGAACAATATGGCAATGCAGCTGTGTTATTCAACAAAACCAATGAGCGAATTCAAGCTTATATTCAAGCTCATAAAGCACAAATTTATATTGTGCCTGGTTTTATTGCATCCAACGAAAAAAATCATACCACTACATTGGGAAGGGGTGGCTCAGATTATACAGGAGCTATTTTTGCTGCGGCAGTAAACGCAGCTACCTTGGAAATATGGACAGACGTGAGTGGTATGATGACGGCAGATCCTCGGCTGGTACAGCATCCAAAACATATTCAAAGAATTTCTTACCAAGAAGCAATGGAGTTATCGCATTTTGGTGCTAAAATTATTTATCCGCCAACCATTCAACCGGTAATGAAAAAAAATATACCGGTATGGATAAAAAATACATTTGAACCCGAAGCAGTAGGAACTATTATTGAAAAGCAAGTAGATTTTGACCATGAAATTATTCGTGGTATATCCAGTATCAACGGTATTGCATTACTCAGCTTAGAAGGCAGTGGAATGGTGGGTATACCCGGATTCTCCAAACGATTGTTTGAAGTATTGGCTATTCAACAAATTAATGTTATTCTCATTACACAAAGCTCATCAGAATATGCCATCTGTGTAGCTATTAGTGAGTCGGATGCAGTGGCTGCACAAAAAGCCATTGACACTGCATTTGGTTATGAAATTGAAACTGGTAAAGTAGAACCTGTAAAAGTAGAAACCGCATTGAGTATAGTTGCAGTGGTAGGAGAACAAATGAAAAGTCACCCCGGTATCAGCGGTAAAATGTTTGGTGCTTTGGGAAGAAATGGAATAAATGTAAGAGCCATTGCACAGGGTTCTTCGGAAAAAAATATATCAGCCGTACTTTCAGCGTCCGATGTAAAAAAAGCCATTAATGTATTGCACGAAGATTTTTTTGAAACAACCTATAAGCAGCTTAATATATTTATTGCAGGTGCAGGAAATGTGGGTGGAAAATTATTGGCACAAATACATCAACAACAACAGTACCTTAAAGAAACACTGCGGGTTCAAATACAAGTAGTAGGAATAGCCAATAGTAATAAAATATTATTGGGTGATGGTGGAATAGATTTAGCCAATTGGAAAACCTTGTTGCAGCAAGCACCAGCGGGTAATATTCATGATTTTGTTGAATCTATTGTAGGTAAAAATTTGCGCAATAGTGTTTTTGTAGATGTTACTGCCAATGAAATAGTAGCAAGTGTATACGGCAGTTTATTATCTAAAAGTGTAGCAGTAGTAGCTTGTAATAAAATTGCTTGTTCGGCTGCGTATGCATCGTATAAAAAACTAAAATCACAGGCCAGAGAGTTTAATACTAAATTTTTATTTGAGACCAATGTGGGCGCCAGTTTACCCATTATTGGAACATTGAATGATTTAATAAGAAGTGGTGATAAAGTAAATCGCATACAAGCGGTTTTATCGGGTACGTTAAACTATGTATTCAATCACTATGATGGCAGTATTCCTTTTGCACATATCGTAAAAAAAGCACAGGAAGAAGGCTATACCGAACCCGATCCTAGGTTAGATTTGGGTGGAACAGATGTGATGCGAAAAATTATGATTCTTGCCAGAGAAGCAGGAGAACGGTTAGAAATGGAAGATATTGGGAATGAATATTTTTTACCCCTAAGTTGTTTTGAAGGATCCGTTGCTGATTTTTATATTGAAATGGAAAAACAAGAAGCACATTTTAAAGCATTGTATGAAGCGGCAAAAGAAAAAAAATGCAAACTAAAATTTGTGGCCAATTACAATAAGGGAACGGCTCAAGTGGGGCTGCAACATATTCCCGCCGATTCCGATTTTTATCATTTATACGGCAAAGACAATCTGGTATTGTTTTATACCGATCGGTACCCAGAACAACCATTGGTAATTAAAGGAGCAGGGGCAGGTGCTGATGTAACTGCATCTGGCGTATTTGCTGATATTATTAGAGTTGTTGGGTAATGATAAAAGATATAATACTATTGGGTTAAATCAATTGGTAAGCAGGTAATATGTATATTGTAAATCGGAAATACAAGAAAATAAATGAGTGAGCTAAGTTCTGTCACAATAAAGTCGCCCGCAACAGTCGCCAATATGGTATGTGGGTTTGATGTATTGGGCTTTGCGGTGAATGAGCCCTATGATATTATGCATATTCGTTTTTCTGATCAGCCCGGCATTACCATTATTAATGAAGATGCATATCATTTACCCACCGATCCGGAGAAGAATGTTGCTGGGGCTGCGTTACTGGCTTTAATGGAAGAATTGAATGAGCAAGTAGGTTTTGAATTGCGTATTAATAAACAAATAAAACCGGGAAGTGGCGTTGGCTCTAGTGCAGCCAGTGCAGCGGGTGCAGTAGTAGCAGCGAATAAATTATTGGGAGATCGGTTTTCTAAAGAAGACTTGGTTCGTTTTGCCATGAATGGCGAAAAAATAGCATCAGGAGTGAAGCATGCAGATAATATAGCACCCTGTATTTATGGAGGTGTTACTTTAATTCGCTCTATATTTCCATTAGATATTATTCCCTTGCAAGCACCACCTTTATTTGTAACCATTGTACATCCACAAATAGAAGTGCGTACTTCAGATGCAAGAAGTATTTTAAAGCAGCAGGTATTGTTAAAAGATGCCATCAAGCAATGGGGTAATATTGCTGGATTGGTGGCAGGATTACAACAGAACGATTATTCATTAATTGGTCGCTCTTTAGAAGATGTATTAATAGAACCTGTACGAAGTATTTTAATTCCAGGCTTTGATTTGGTAAAACAGAAAAGTAAAAAAGCAGGTGCATTGGGTGGAGGAATATCTGGTTCTGGGCCTTCTATTTTTATGTTGAGCAAAGACGAAGCAACCGCACATGCCGTAGCCAAAGAAATGAAATCTGTTTTTGAATCCATTGCATTAGAGCACCACACTTATATCACCACCATTAATACAGAGGGTGTAAAATTTATAAACTAAGCCGCAGTATTTTGTATGAATTATTATAGTTTAAACAAGCAAGCACCTAACGTAAGTTTTAAAGAAGCAACCGTATTAGGTCAAGCACCAGATAAAGGCTTGTACTTTCCTACTTCTATACCCATGTTAGATCAACAACTTATTAGTTGTATGAATGATTATTCAAAGGAGGATCTGGCATTTCGAGTAATGCAGCCTTATATAGGAAGTGATATTGATGAAGTTTCATTATTCAGCATTGTTAGTGATGCCATCAACTTTGATTTCCCATTGGTAAATATTAATAGCAATATAGCTTCACTAGAATTGTTTCATGGGCCTACCCTAGCTTTTAAAGATGTGGGTGCTCGTTTTATGAGCCGTTGTCTAGGTTATTTTTCAAAAGACCGCTCTAATACCATCACCGTTTTAGTAGCAACATCTGGCGATACTGGCGGTGCGGTAGCCAATGGCTTTTTGGGGGTTGAAGGGGTAGAAGTAATTATACTTTATCCTTCGGGAAAAGTGAGTCCCGTTCAGGAATTACAACTTACTACATGCGGACAGAATATTACGGCTTTAGAAGTTGAAGGTAGTTTTGATGATTGCCAATCTATGGTAAAAGAAGCATTTATGGATGAAGTGCTTCGTAAGAAGATGCAGCTTACTTCGGCCAATTCAATTAATATAGCTCGATGGTTGCCGCAGCAGTTGTATTATTTTTACGCGTATCAGCAATGGGCCGATAAATTCAATCCACCGGTGATAGCAGTGCCAAGTGGAAACTTTGGAAATATTTGTGCGGGCTTGCTGGCTCAAGTAAGCGGCTTGCCTATTAAACATTTTATTGCAGCTTGTAATATTAATGATGCAGTACCTGATTATTTGCGAACGGGTCTTTACCAGTCAAAGCTTGCTGTACCCACCGTTTCCAATGCAATGGATGTGGGTGATCCCAGTAATTTTGTCCGTATACTAGCATTGTTTAAGCATGAATTTACAACCATAAAAGATTGCATATCTGGCTATACGGTAAGCGATGAAATTACAAAAACAACTATTGCAGAAGTGTATCAACAGTACCAATACATATTAGATCCACATGGAGCAGTTGCATATCATGCTTTGGATGAGTATTTAAAAAACTATTTGAGCCAAAAAGGCATAATACTAGAAACAGCGCATCCTGTTAAATTTCCATCAACCGTAGAAGCTGCAATAGGTAGATCAATCGAAATTCCTGAATCAGCCAAATCCTTATTGGGAAGGGAAAAAGTAAGCATTCAAATGCCAGCCAATTTTAATGCGCTGAAAGAATATTTAATCAATCGTTAGGCTATTTATTAGGCAATGGTGCGATGGTGTTAACCGTTGCATCAACTTTGTTTAGTATGGCAATAATTTTATCTAGTTTGTCAATCTCAATTTTACTGAGGTGCTTTTGTAATGCTTCTATTTCTTTTTTTGCTTCAATATTGGTATCATAATCTTGCTGAGCTTGAATTCTATCGCGTTCACTTTGCCTGTTTTGCGACATCATAATAATAGGCGCTGCATAGGCGGCTTGTGTAGAAAAAATAAGGTTCAGTAAAATAAACGGATATGGATCCCAATGTTGAATGAATCCTACTATGTTCAAAAACATCCAGATTAAAACAATAATTGTCTGCCAAATAATAAACTTCCAGGAGCCCATTCCACTTGCAACTTTATCGGCAATTTCATCTCCAACGGTAGAAGACTCTGTATGTTTTTGGTGCCAGGTTTTATTCGTCATACTATTTTTTGTATAAATCTAAGCTGCTTTATCGGAATAAGCTGTTCCATAAAAAATTTACTATCTTTACAGTCTTAGTTCTTTACTATATTTCTTCATCAAATAGCAAAGGTTTTACTTAGAAGCAGAACAAATGACAATTGCAGCTTCTTTAACGTAAATTAATAGGGAATTGTGTGCAAATCACAAGCTGTCCCGCAACTGTAAGTAACCGAGTTTTTATCAGCATCTATGTTCACTGTTTAATAATGGGAAGAACGATAAAAATGTTACAAGTCAGGAGACCTGCCTTTACTGTATTGAAATGCTTTCGTGGAATGAAGCAGATCAAGTTGTAGGTGTACCCAGCTTTAGCCCAATTATTGCAGTATGCCTAATCTACTTATTTTATTTATTCTATAAAGCATTGCGAAGGTTAGCAAAAGGACTTTTAATTGATTTTATCATTTTAAAAGTAACAACATGCAAACGCACAACTTAGGCTATCCGAGGATTGGTAGTCAACGTGAGCTTAAAAAAGCTTTGGAACAGTATTGGTCGGGTAAGATCATGCTAGAAGAACTGGTAGAAACCGGTAAAACCATTCGGCGACAGAATTGGCAACTTCAAAAAGAAGCAGGGGTTGACTTGATTCCTTGTAATGATTTCTCTTATTATGATCAGGTGCTTGATTGCAGTCTGATGTTTGGTGCAATTCCTGAAAGATATCATCACCTTATGCAGCAGAAGCACTGCACGGAAATTGATTTACTTTTTGCTATGGCTAGAGGATGTCAACGGGAAGGCTATGATATTACGGCCATGGAAATGACCAAATGGTTTGATACCAACTACCATTATATCGTTCCAGAATTTACTGCCAATCAACAATTCAGTTTGTACTCCAATAAAATATTGGATGAATTTATAGAGGCGAAAAATGCAGGGTTTAATGCCAAGCCAGTTTTATTAGGTCCCATTTCCTACCTATTATTGGGTAAAGAAAAAGAAGCAGGATTTCATCGAATCAGCTTGATTAAAAAACTATTACCCGTTTATATTGAAATACTAAAAAAACTAAGTGATAACCACGCAACGTATATTCAATTTGATGAACCTTGTTTGGTACTCAATTTAAATGAAGAAGAGCGGAATACGGTATTAAAAACATACCAACAGATTAATAAACAGTTTCCAAATCTGCATATTATTTTGGCTGGTTATTTTGAAAGTTATGGGCAGAATCTACCAACCGTATTAAGTCTCCCAGTTCAGACCATACACTTAGATTTGGTTAGATGTCCCCAACAATTGGATGCTGTGCTTACTGCTGATTTTGTTCTTAAAAAAACCAATCTTTCACTAGGCTTAGTAGATGGCAGAAATATTTGGAAGAATGATTTTCAACAATCACTTATATTGGTAAATAAAGCCGTTGAAAAAATTGGGTCATCAAGAATTTGGATAGCCCCATCTTGTTCATTAATGCATTCGCCTTGCGATTTAAATTTAGAAACCAATGATGGCATATTGGTACCAGAGATAAAACAGTGGCTCTCATTTTCTAAGCAAAAAGTTGAGGAAGTAGTAATACTTAGTAAACTAGTAATGGATTCAAACTCAGCATCTGTACAGCAGCAGTTGAAGGAGAATATAACTGCTAATAAAAGCAGAAAAACAGCAGCTATTATTCACAATAAAAAAGTGAAAGAACGAGTAGCTGCTATTACCCAAAAAGATGCACAGCGGAAAAGTAGTTATACCGCTAGAAAAACAAAACAGTATCAAGCATTGCGACTACCAATGTTTCCTACCACTACTATTGGTTCATTTCCGCAAACAGCCGAAGTAAGAACTTGGCGTGCCAAACTAAAAAAAGGAGTAATTACAAACGTTGAATACGATCGTTTAATTGCAAAAGAAACGGCTGAAGCAATTAGATGGCAGGAGGAAATTGGTATTGATGTATTGGTACATGGTGAGTTCGAACGGAATGATATGGTGGAATATTTTGGTGAACAATTAGCGGGTATTGGATTCTCTAAAAATGGATGGGTACAGAGTTATGGAAGCAGGTGTGTAAAACCTCCCATTATTTATGGAGATATAAGCAGAGCGGAGCCGATGACTTTAAAGTGGACTGCCTATGCGCAATCACTCACCAAACGTTGGGTAAAAGGAATGTTAACTGGGCCAGTAACCATATTGCAATGGAGTTTTGTTCGCAACGACCAGCCACGTAGTGAAACCTGCAACCAGATAGCATTGGCAATTAGAGATGAAGTGGTAGATTTAGAAAACGCAGGAATAAAAATTATTCAGATAGATGAACCAGCCATTCGGGAGGGGCTGCCATTGCGAAAGGAAAATTGGGAAGAATATTTACAATGGGCGGTGAATGCATTTCGCATATCGGCAAGTGGGGTAAAAGATGATACCCAAATTCATACCCATATGTGCTATTCAGCATTTAATGATATTATGCAACATATTGCAGCTATGGATGCAGATGTAATTACCATTGAATGTTCTCGTTCTCAAATGCAATTACTAGATGCTTTTGCAGCCTTTAGGTATCCCAATGAAATTGGTCCTGGGGTATATGATATTCATTCTCCACGGGTACCATCCACTGCAGAAATGGTTGCATTATTACAAAAAGCACAAGCCGTTATTCCAGCAAATCAGCTTTGGGTAAATCCTGATTGTGGTTTAAAAACGCGACATTGGGAGGAAACAAAAAAAGCATTGCAAGCAATGGTAGAAGCAGCTAAAGAAATGCGGCAATTGATGCAACAAACTAAAATTTTATAATAATCATGAACAGGCAATTGTACGCAACAATTGCCTGTTTTAAATTTCAGCGAGTAGTGAGCGTATATACGCACAATTCATAATTTCCTAAATCCGAAAATCAAATTCCCATTTCAGCAGTCAAGCTTCATTATTTCACTTCACCTTTGTACAAATACTGAAACAACTGGTATTTATTATTTACTATTTAATCCAATATTATGAAGATCAAAAACAATTTTTTGGTAGAAGATATAGATCAATCTAGGTCTAGTATTTTTAATCCATTCTCTCATTTCGAATTTACAGAAGCACAAAAATTAGCCAGTCGCATTGGCGACTCGGTTACCTTATTGAATGGCAATTTCATGCAGTTTTTAAAAGAGTTGTACACGTTGGGAGAAGTAGTGTCAATTACGGGTAATAACCACTGTAAAGTAGAGCAAAAAGGAGTGTACAAGCATATAAGTTTTGAGGGAACAACTGGTTTTTTAAATGGGAATGAAATGGATTTGCAATTTTTTTTGCAGCAGTGGATGTTTGGATTTGCGGTGGAAGATGGGGAGCGACTTAGTTTTCAATTTTTTGATAAAGCTGGCCGGGCGGTACATAAAATATTCTTAACGGCATATAGTACTAGAAGCGCGTGGTATAGGTTAATGGCATTGTATAAAACAAAGGAAAGAAAGTATGCAGCAACGGGGGTACAGGATTATTTTTATACATCCAAAAATGTGGTGGGTATAAATACTATACCGCCCATGCCAGAGATACACGGATTTGTAAGGCAGGTGAGTAATACTATATTTGAAAATATAATAGAGCAGAGTATGCGTGAACAAATAGGGCTAAAGCTAGTGGTAGCCAATCATGGATGTACGCAGATATACAATGGCAAAATACAAAGTATGCAAACAACCAATGCGTTTTATAAATTAGTAGGTAATAATATGAATATGCGAATACAGCGAATGGCAATAGCAGATAGTTATATAGTAAGAATGCCAGTGAAGAAAGGAATAATAAGTTATGTGGAAATATTTGGGGAAGATGGTAATCGCGCTTTGAGAATTAGGGGAGGGCAAAATGCAGATGGAGCCGAAAGTACAGGCTGGGCTAATCTGGTATTTGGGTTGTGTTGAATGGAGGGGGAGTTGGGGCTAATAAAAAAGTTAAATATTTTGTTACCTTAGATCTTTCACACCAACTAAAGCTACTACTGGCGGCACTTATCAGTTGTGATTTGCTTTCAATTATTTTGTTACCTTAGATCTTTCACACCGGGCAAAAAATGAATATTTGGGGCCTTAAGTTGTGATTTGCTTTCAATTATTTTGTTACCTTAGATCTTTCACACCCCCATTCCTCGCTTGCCCAGCAGGTTTTAAGTTGTGATTTGCTTTCAATTATTTTGTTACCTTAGATCTTTCACACCTTGAAGGAGACAAGTTACTTACTGACACTAGTTGTGATTTGCTTTCAATTATTTTGTTACCTTAGATCTTTCACACCTACCTATTTTTTTTTCTGACCATCCGATAGTTGTGATTTGCTTTCAATTATTTTGTTACCTTAGATCTTTCACACCTCGTTATATAATGCTTATAAAAGCGTACAGGTTGTGATTTGCTTTCAATTATTTTGTTACCTTAGATCTTTCACACCACCTAAACCGAGAGGGCCACTCGAAAAGAGTTGTGATTTGCTTTCAATTATTTTGTTACCTTAGATCTTTCACACCTTTTTTGCTTAGGTGTAGCTGTTGGCTTTAGTTGTGATTTGCTTTCAATTATTTTGTTACCTTAGATCTTTCACACCCAATACTTTCTATACTAGGTAGTGTAGTTCGTTGTGATTTGCTTTCAATTATTTTGTTACCTTAGATCTTTCACACCCAAAGCACCTAATCCTAGTGCAAATCCTGAGTTGTGATTTGCTTTCAATTATTTTGTTACCTTAGATCTTTCACACCATTTCTTATTCTCTTTAAAGTTCCCTGTACGTTGTGATTTGCTTTCAATTATTTTGTTACCTTAGATCTTTCACACCCTAATTAAATTGCCAAAATTCTCTATCCCCGTTGTGATTTGCTTTCAATTATTTTGTTACCTTAGATCTTTCACACCAAGGCATTTAAAATATACAAGCATACGCAAGTTGTGATTTGCTTTCAATTATTTTGTTACCTTAGATCTTTCACACCACCTCTCCGTACATTGACGGTTGTTCTGTAGTTGTGATTTGCTTTCAATTATTTTGTTACCTTAGATCTTTCACACCAGAGGATTATATCGTAGTCAAAGAGGATGAGTTGTGATTTGCTTTCAATTATTTTGTTACCTTAGATCTTTCACACCAAACAGAAACTTTTTAAGATGAATAAAACAGTTGTGATTTGCTTTCAATTATTTTGTTACCTTAGTTCTTTCACACCATTCAGGATGGATGAACCAACTTGGCCAAGGTTGTGATTTGCTTTCAATTATTTTGTTACCTTAGATCTTTCACACCTTACCCCCTTTAGACAAGATACATTATTTAGTTGTGATTTGCTTTCAATTATTTTGTTACCTTAGATCTTTCACACCTCAACTGATAAGAACTATCCGTATCTCTTAGTTGTGATTTGCTTTCAATTATTTTGTTACCTTAGATCTTTCACACCTCCTATGACTTGCGTACCAAGCATTTGCGCGTTGTGATTTGCTTTCAATTATTTTGTTACCTTAGATCTTTCACACCGTTAGTTCTAGTCATTAAATTATCATCAGCGTTGTGATTTGCTTTCAATTATTTTGTTACCTTAGATCTTTCACGCCATGTTGAAAAATATACCATGTACACTGACAGTTGTGATTTGCTTTCAATTATTTTGTTACCTTAGATCTTTCACACCGGATTGCCGAATCTATCACTTGAGATGCGTGTTGTGATTTGCTTTCAATTATTTTGTTACCTTAGATCTTTCACACCACGAAACTAATTTGCTCACCTGATTCATAAGTTGTGATTTGCTTTCAATTATTTTGTTACCTTAGATCTTTCACACCTCGTTTTGAATTCTGTTTCTTAGAGTTGTTGGTTGTGATTTGCTTTCAATTATTTTGATACCATAGATCATTCACACCGCGATTGGCTGAAAGGCTTACTGGGATTGATTTTAAGGTAAAAAATAGGATTAGAAAAGTGGTTTTAAAACTATTTTTCTAATCCTATCTCTTTAATTTAGAACATTTCTAACTGCTGAACTGGATTTTTGGTCTTTTGTGGAGATTTGCCCACAAATAACTCTACCATACCAAATTGTTTATCCGTAAATTGGAAAATACCCACATGACCACTGGCTGGTAAAAAAGATTTCACTCGCTTTATATGTACATCTGCATTCTCCCTACTCGGGCAATGACGCATATATATGCTGAATTGAAACATTTGAAATCCATCATTCATTAATTTTTTCCGGAAATCTGTATAAGCTTTCCGCTCTTTTTTTGTTTCTGTTGGAAGATCAAATAATACAAGTACCCACATAATTCGATAGGCATTTAATCTGGTATGGTATGAACGATTCATCGTACTAAAAATTCCGGATATTCTATCTTTCGCTGCTTTCCCTCAAAGCACTTACTTAAACTAGCAGTTGTTTTTTGCACTGCCACCATTAAAGGGCTTTTCTCGCCCCTAATTAAAACATCTACAGTTGGAATGGTTAACAGTGCTTTTTTCATTGATGATCCCAACTCTAGGTATTTCCCATTCATTTTTACAATATCGAGCACTATACGGTCTACAAATGGGCGGTATGGCTCCATAATATCATCTGCCAAGCAGTATGCATTGTATTGGTTGCGGTGAAAAATACCCAGTGTAGGTAACAATCCACTGGTAACCAAACTTCTGGCTACAACAGCCCTTAAAATTGCATAACCATAATTTAATAAATTATTGGGTGGGTCTCCAAAACGCTCTCTTTTAAAATTTGTTGTTTTTCCATCATCTTCTGAAATAGCAGTATGCCTGAATATGTTTTTCCAGTAATAAGCTGCTGCCACTGCTTCATGATTATCAGCGTCTCCACTTTTTACTTCTAAAGACCAATTTTTCATATTAACAATTGCAACCTGCTGCCATCCCAAAAGGGTGGCTTGGTTGGCTATTTTGGCTGAAATAGTTTGCTGCCATAATTGTTTTTTTAATGGAATAGTGGCTTCTATTTGCGCATTGAATTTCGCAGATTGTAAAGTATTACCATCTAAATTAAGTAACATTCCAGTGGGATGGTGTGTGTTGTCACAAGTAATAAAAGCCACGTTATTGGCCAATAATTTGGCAATTAGTGCCTGACTAATGGTTATTTGCTGGTGATCTAATACAACTATGCCAATATCTTCAATGGGTACTTGCTTAGTTTCTCCAGTGTCAGGACTCTCAAATACCAATTGCTCATTGGTGGTTTTTAAGTAAGCAGGATTGCCGAAATATAGGGTGCGTTTGATCATTTACCTAATTGATCTTTTTGATGCCTAATTTTTTCTAACTCTTCTATATCCGCTAAATCTTTTGTTCTTCCTGTATTTGTTTTTGAAATGATGAGTTGATTATAATGAATTAGGGGAACAATAAAATCCTTGACAGTAATATTATTGGCCAGCTTGAATGCATCATTAAATTTAACACCTGTTAGTTTTGTTAAAAAATCAATTCTTTTGGGTTTTTGCCCAAAATAAAATACTTGGGGAACTGTAAAATCAAGTTGTGCCAATTGTTGGAGCTGCTCGTCAAAAATTCCGAAATATTCCAAGGCCGTGATAAGTCTTTCTTTATTTGAATTACTCGGCTCAATCCAAATATCCATATCACCGGTAACTCTATCATAGCCATAATAAATTACAGCATAGCCGCCAATAAGCATGTAGTTTACATTTGCCTTATTAAGGCATATTAGTATATCATGGTGTTCTTCTATGAGTATATTCATTTGTCTTTATTGATGTGTAAGGTTTTATCGATTGGTATTTTCAGCTCTTCTGCGTATAATTTCTTGATTAAAAAATGAACATTTTTTAAATGGTCTATACCGCTTGTATTAGCCATTTCTAAAGCGTCAGAAATATTTGATGCTTCTATTGTTGGGAAAATTTGCAATTTATTCAAATTATAAGCTGTTGAAGGCTCCTTAAAAGAATCTATCTGTGATGCACTGGAAGCATATTGATTAGGCATTGAAAATGGCTTAATATTTCCGAGATGGTCAATTTGGACTTTTATCGCCTTTAGTTGAGTATGATAGTTTGAAATAAATGCAACAGATAAATTATTTTTAAAGTCCGTTCCTTTATAAGAAGCACCTGATTTAGAAACATTATGTTTTGCAAAATTTATGTTTCCAAATAAATAATCTTTTCCTCTTACATTTTTTATTGATGAAGCAAGTTGAGCTATCATATACAATCTTTTCATCAAATCTTCTCTTACATCCCAATCTATTTCAGCAATTTCATTTTCATACATAACTACAAAGTCGCCTGCTTTAAGGAACGGGCATGATTTCATCAGAGGCAAAAATGTTCCATCTTTTTGTTCTTTCTCATCTGGAAATAGCTTTTCTCCTTTTCTTCTTCTTTCTACTGCTTTAAAGAATGAAACAATTTCAAAATCTCGTTTAATCTTTGCTTTTCCCTTTTTATCTATTTCCGTATTTTCATACAAAGCCATTACATAATTGCCATCAGCTTCTGAATATCTATTGCCATTTACAATGTTTTTTTCTTCATCCCTTGCAACAAGTTGTATTAGGTTCCTTGAATTTTTATTTGCGACTCGTATTTTTTTAATTATAGGCAATGTATTACTTTCTTTACTTGTTGGGTAGTTGGGCAAACCATTTGGGTACTTTGTAGTGCTGTAAACAAACAATGGATCAGCTATAAGAGCTTCTTCACTAAATGCTTTATCGCCCTTATCTAAATATTTTTCAAGCCTTAGTTCTAGTATTTTCTTGATGTTTTTATCATACACTTTATCAAGACTTTTCTTGTCTTTGAAATTTACACCATTAACTTCTACTCTTGATACGTAAACATCAATCTTTTCAAACCCTTGATGTGATGGTGTTTTTAACTTCCCGAATAAAGTGTCTTTATGCAAGCTGCCCCTAGGAGCAATTGTCCTTTGACTAATTACCGAAGAATCTGTTTTTGAATATTTCTTTTTATGAATACGATTTTGCTTTGCTGTAATTAATCGTTGTTCTGATTTATGGTAAACAAGTATTGATTCTAATGCTTGTTTAATTTCAGTATATGGGATAGGCAATTCAATTCTTTCTCTTGTTAATTCACCTTTTTCATCATACAGGGAAGCACCTTGTTTTTCCCTTAATTGGTTTAATGTACTTAGGCGTTGAATGATACTACGAGAACACATACCAATAATAATGGCGTCTAGTAAATGATGCCTATGGTCTGAGCGATCTTTCTTTCCTTTAGCACCTCTAAACTTATCAAACTCTTGCAATTCAAGCCACCATTCATAAATAGGGTTCTTAGTTTCTGCTTCGTATTCAGCAGTTATTTCCGGTGTTAAGTTCTTCCAATCAGTTTTGGTTATGTCATTGCTATTGGCCTTGCGTTTTCTATATTGTTCAAAATCTCTTTTATAATTAGCAAAATCTTTAGTGTATTTATCTATGTCTGTTCCAGTTTCCTCTTGGTATCTAACCTTGTCTAAAAGGCTTCCTAAACGCCAGTCATTTTTTCTAAGTTCACCAGTTGCGAAGCCATTGGTAAATTGTACATCCCTGCAAACTTCTTGCAATTTTTTTCTTACATATACAGCAATGTATGAGGCGTTTCTACCTTGTGCATTGGTAAATGTTTGTTCTGGTTTTGCATTTAAGAATCGTTCGCCGATTTTTTCTTTGCTATAAAGCCTATTTGCTTTCACCCTACTCTCAAAAGCTTTGAAAGCTTCTTTGCCCTTGGATTGCATATATTCATAAGCAGACTTGTTTGCTTTTTCCTTATTTACATAGCCAAAAGTCAATGTCTTATTTGTGAAGCTGTCATCTAAGCTCCAACTATATGGAATGATATGCTCTATCTCAATTTCAGCACTAAATAATTTTGACAATGAAATAATATTACCAGTGTAAGGGCATATTCTATTACATTCAAGCCATAGTGTATGTTTTTCTCTGTCTCTTCTTTCTACCAGTTTTTCAAACTCTTTAAACTCTCGGTCATTTTTATCAGCACCTAATTCAAGCCATAACTCAAACTTGTTAATGATACTATCATTTTTTTGAATGTACCTGTTAAAACTTAAATCTCCTTTTTCTTTCTTTTCATTCAAAAACCTTGCATATTCTTCCCTTCTCTTTTCAGTATCCAAATTTTTTCTTCTTATGCCTTCTCTTTCCTTTTTAGGCTTTTTAAATTCTCTAGTGCTTTCTACTCTTATAGTAAAATCTTCTTGGTCAATTTCGTAAGACTTTAAAATGGTATTTACCAATCTTATTGTTTCTCCTACTGCTTTTTCGACTACTGGGTTTCTTAATTCATTGTTTTTTAGTTGCTTTATTTTATTTGGCAAAATTTGAATTTCTTTGACCTCATCAGATGCTTGAATATAATTTGCAAGTATCAATGCATCGTGTTCATCTTTGCCTTCTTTTAAAAAGGGTAATATTTTTTCTAATACTTTGCTTGAATAGTTTGCGAATCCTTCTTCCAAGCCCATTTCAACAAGTTTTGTAGCTATAGATGGGTCAAATTCCCATTTCCAAGTTAGAGTGTCGTGCAGCCATTCATCATCTTTAGCCATGTAGAGTATATGCCAAAGTTTTTCTAACTTATTTTCTGCTTTTAATTGGTTGTATTTTTCTTGTCCACATGCCGCATAAATAACATATAAAGTTTTATTTCCTTGAAAGGATTTGTCTTCTTCATTGCTATCGTAATTGAATTCAAAGTTCTTTTTGTTAGTAATTCCCAATAACTCTAAAATATCCGAATTGTCTTTTTTGGGTCTTAGGCTCAAAGAGTGATGCGTTTGCAAATATTCAAACACTTTTTGTTTCCATTCTGGTGGTAATGGTTGAGCGTAAATATCATTTACCTTATCCGTATATCTTATATCTGCTAATTGCTTCCAAATTCTAAACTCTTGAAATAGTAATGAACTTGCAGGTGCAGTTCTTTTATTTTTTTCAAATTGGCATTTGCCAATAAATTTCTTTTGACTTTTTAGTGGTCGTTGAAAAAATATTGTTTGATGCTTGATTTTCCAATAAAGGGTTTCTTTAAATAATTTCAGATTAGCTCTCTTTTTTTCAACTGCCAATTTGCATATTTCATCATACTCTTTTCCGCTACCAGTTAGTTGTGGATAGTGTTTTTGTTGTTCTTCCCATAGAAGATCAAATTCAGTAGCATACATTTCCCTGCCAACAAATCTTCCTTCCCTACGAATGCCTCTACTGTTCAAAAGGTTGAAATTATTACCTTCATCTATCAATGCCCTTTCATCAATTGGCTCATCTATATTGTGCCACTTTCCATCATTATAAAGGTTCGCAGCTTTTTGATACATTTTGTGGAAGTATTCACCAATGGTTCTAGCATCATATTTTACCATTGATTTAGATAGTTCGGATATTTCACCTTTAACTTTTCCATCATCATCTTTTATTATTGACAAGGTTTTACTATTACTCTTAAAACCACGGTGCTTATTAATCAATAAGAATATTCTGCCTAACTCTTCAATAGGGATTTTATCATTTAAAGCATTTGCTCTTAATTGATATAAGTCCGATGCTTGATAATTTTCTTTGACCTTAAATGTGTTAGAGAAAGTTGGTAGCATATTTAAAGAAGTGAGGAACTTTTTCAAGTCTTTTCTTCTAAGTTTATAACGGAAGTTTGTTCTACTTGCTCTACGGAAAGTTCCTCGAACACTATTTTTAGTCTTCTCAATTCCTTTCTCATTTACATTAGTTCCTATGGGAAATATGATTATTCCTTTATCAAAAATCTTAATGTCCTTAAATAAAACCCATCCGATTGAATTTGTTCCGATGTCAAGTCCTAAAATAAATTTCGCCATTTTAATGCTTTTTAAATTATTAATTATAATTTTGTGTTGAAAGCTTATCACAATAAGGATTATTCCTTAGACTGTATTAAGTCTGCCTCTCAGTTCGGCTGGAGGCTTTTTTGTTTCTATTGTCATGCTGTATGTTTGAACCGAATTCCTTAAATTTTTATATCCCTCATTCAATGGCAGCATACTATTGCTGGACTTGGTGGTATTCAATGATAGGATAAACCGCATAACTACTTTTTAATTGCATACAGCTTTAACCATTAACTTTTATAGAGTTAATAAGGCTAAATTCTTTAATTACAAACCTGTTCTCTCAAACAGTATTTAATTAGCTATTGGGGGGACTACAATTTAATGGCTCTTTTTTAATTTGCCAAATAATATTTTTTAAAGTAAAGCACAATTCACACTTTCTATTTTTGGGAAAATAAATGGGACTTGCTGTTTAACTGCGCTATTTTGTACCGATAATTCGCATACATTATGCAAAGAAATTATGCCTACAGTTGCCTATTTTAGAACTTCTGGCGACACTAAAATATAATCGTACTTCTCAATTAATTTATATGTGACCATCGTAAGTGTATTATCATACCTTATTCTAAGCCTTAAACTTCTTATATCTACCAATACCCATTTTTCTTTATCATATAATTTTGAAATTTTTTTTGGATTTTCGTTATTTGTTTCCGCTAAATCATCTGTAATTACCCCTTTCTCTTCCGTATATCTACCATAAAATATACATTAGTATAATTGGTCTTATTTCTTTGCGTAAGTTCAAAAGCAGCATTTCCAATATCATATACACTGGTTTCTAAATTCAATCCTTTGGCTAAATGATTATTTCCCATCTTAAAAAACACTTTTTCATTGGTATTTTTTACCGCATTATAATAGTTGAAGAAATTGCCTTTCATCTCAGAAACTCTTAAAACATTATCGTCTTCACTATAGATTTTAACGGAAGTTTTAATGCTTTCTAAAATATCCTTATAGGCAGGTTGTTTCAGAACTTTTTTTAGACTGTCTAACAATTCAAAATCTGGACTCCACCACTTCTTTTTCAAACTATCATATACTCCTTTATACCGCGCTTTTATATTTATAGATTGAGATTGATATACCTTGTTTAAACAATAGGGAAATGACATTTGAAACTCCTGATCTATACCCCAAATAGAATAGCCTAAACTATTTGCTTTAGTAAGCATGGCAATATCTTCCTTGCTCTGAAAAAATGGAAATACTGTAAAATTTGGATGATCTCTTGAAATTTGTATAAAGCTGTCCATTGGGTTTTTAGACTTTGCCATCCTCAATACTTCTTAAGCCACAAAGGGACTCGTTTCTACATACCGGGTTTTAAAACCATTCTTTGAAGCAGCTTCAAATGCATAACTTGTTAACTGCGAAACCAGCGGTGAATTATGATATTCTCCCCAAGCCACAAATTAATTTTCTAAAATTGTCAATCCCTTACCATCAGGCTTTTGCCCATTAAAAACAAAACCCATCATGAAAAGCGAAATGCTTAATAAGTAAATCTTCATCATTTTCTATTTAATATCACTATTTTCTACTAAAGCACAAATAAAAGAAGCAGTTCTTAAGACCTACCTATATTAGTTAAGTTCGAGTTATTATAAATGAATAAAACAGATAAATAAAGATAATTTTTTTGGAGAGCCAGCCTATCACAAATATTTTCGGATATGTTGAGTTCTTTAATTAATTTGACATACAAAATAAGAACCAGTAATCTAGTATAATTATTTGAAATTACCATTGCATAATGCAATACTTAAGGTAAAAAATCAGTCCAATAACATAGTATCCGTAGTACTCATTTTGTTGTTACTTTGTATGGCTATAGATAGAAAACTGTAACGATGAGTAAAATATTATTGCTGCTTTATTGCAGTCTACTTCTTCCAAGTGTACAATTTGCCCAAACAAGTGTAACCCTTTCTGGGTTGGTGCGGAATGAAAAAACCAAACAGCCATTGCCCTATGTTAATATTATATTCAAGAATAAGCAAACCAATGTCTTTTCGGTAGGAACCATTGCCGATGAATCGGGTCGCTTTTCACTGGCAGGAATAAAAACAGGTAACTATTCGCTCCAAATAGTTTATGCGGGCTATACTGCCTATGAACAAGTTATTTTGGTAGGTAGTTTGAGTAGTTTTTTAGACTTAGGCAATATTGAATTGAAAGAAGAAGCAACTGTATTAGCAGCGGTAACAGTAGGAACGGTAAAGGCTAAAGAGGGTATGAGTGATAAAATGGACAAAAAAGTGTTTTCATTAAGCAATAATATCAGTCAGTCAGGCGGCTCTGTTTTGCAAGCCATGCAAAATCTACCCGGAATAACTGTTCATGATGGTAAGGTACAGTTAAGAGGGAACGATAGAGTAGCCATATTGATTGATGGAAAGCAAACTGCCATAACTGGTTTTGGAAGCCAAACGGGATTGGATAATCTTCCTGCGTCGGCCATTGAAAAAATTGAGATCATCAATAATCCATCAGCTATTTATGATGCCAATGGCAATGCAGGTATCATAAATATCATTTATAAGAAAAATAAACAGGAGGGTTTTAATGGAAAAATCGGATTTACGGGTGGGCTTGGTTCATTGTGGGAGCGAAGAGAAAACCTCCCCAATATCAGACCTCAGTATCGGTTAACACCTAAGTTAAATCCTTCGCTTTCATTAAATTATCGAAAAAATAAGTTGAATAGTTTTGTTCAAGCAGATTGGTTGTATACCCATACACTTAATCGCAATGAATTTGCCGAAAGAACTTATTCGGATGGTACCGTAATTAACCAACAGGTAAAACGAAATAGGGCTACTAGTTTTTCTACCATTAAAACTGGTATAGATTTTACACCTGATGCGGCCAATAGTATTTCTATTTCGGTTTTTTTTAATCGTGAGAAAATTTTAGATAAGGGTGATATTCCTTATTTCAATAAAGATTATTCTCAACGCTTGCGGCTTTGGCAATTCTTAGAAGATGAAGTGAAATATACTGCTATAGGATCACTACAGTACCAACACAAATTTAAACAACAAGGACATCTTTTGAATGCAGGGTTTAGCTATACTTTTCATAGAGAAGATGAGAAATATTTTTTCACCAATATACTTCCAATATATACTGGTGAAGACGCGTTTAAATTACTTTCAGATGAATATGTTGCTGATTTAAATGTCGACTATATTCGGCCTTTAAAACATGGCAGAATAGAAACGGGTATAAAATTTAGGTATCGATCCATTCCTACTAATATGCAATTTTTTCCAGGATTAAATTCGCCAATTGATGTAAACGCAGGCGGATGGGCAAATTATAAGGAGACAATTCCGGCACTTTATGGCAATTATGTATATGAGAATAGTAAGGTAGAAGTGGAAGCAGGATTGCGCTTGGAATATGTAAAAGTAAACTATGATGTAAACCCCAATCATAATACTTATAAAAGTGATGGATACGATTATACCAGACCCTTTCCCAATATTCGTTTTGGGTATAAATTAAACGAGCACAATAAATTCACTGTATTTTATAACAGACGGGTAGATCGTCCCAATGAAGTAGACATTCGAATATTTCCAAAATATGATGAGCCAGAATTAATTAAGGTAGGTAATCCAACACTAAGGCCACAGTTTACCAATACCTTAGAGTTGGGATATAAGCGCAGTTGGTCAAAGGCAAGTATTTATGGTTCATTGTATCATAAAATCACCCATGCTACCATTACACGAATTGCTACTATTGTACCCGGAAGTGTATTGATTTATAATATTTTTCAGAATGCTGGAAAAAGTACGGCAACAGGAACAGAGTGGCTGATGCAGCAGGAATTATCAAAGCGTTTTTCTGCTAATATTAGTACTACTATTTATCGTAGTGTAATACATGCATTTAAAGTAGAGAACAAATATCCAGTGCCGACAATTTATACGGGTGAAGAAGAAAGTATTTGGTCGGGAAATATTAAATTGAATGCATCATTAAAGTTGAAGGGGAATGCGGATATGCAATTGACTATGATTTGGCTGGCGCCAGATATTATTCCACAGGGTAAAATAGGTTCAAGATTTTCGATAGATATAGGGGCGAGAAAGCAAATACAGAAAGGAAAAGGTGAATTGTTTGCCAATGCAACGGATCTGTTTAATACACTTAGGATAAAGAAAGTAATTACTGGTAATGGATTTCAATTAAAGAGTACGGATTATTATGAAACCCAAGTAATAAGATTAGGGTATAGTCACAAGTTTTAAATATTTAAAAAGTTCAAATTAATATGCGTTAAAGAAAAAAACGAGATAGATATTATTTTTCTTCTTCATTAAAATTATCAAAGTAAGTATAATCTTTCGTAATAAGACCATTCTCAATTGTGAAAATTGTACAAATGGGCAATTCGAATTTCTTTTTGTCTGGCCCTATCCCACTAGATATAAACTCTACAATTATATGGTTGTTTCCTGAGGAATAAGTTTGAATAATTTGATCGTGTAAGTCAGGAAAAATATTTACGAGCTCTGTGTATTTTTTTATTGTTTGTTGTCTTGTCTGTTTTACTATTCCTTGCCCTAATGAGGGATCCTTAAAGTCGGTTGTTTCTGCATACATATTTGCCATTTTAACAAAGTCGTGCTTGTTGAAATGTTCAAAATATTGATTAACTAACTTTTCAGCTTCACTTGTGCTAATATTTTTTTGTTCGCTACAAGCAATCATGGCAAAAGCCAGCATAAAAAAGGGAAATATTTTTTTCATTTTTTCTTTTTATTTGGTAAGTTGTATCGAATGATGCTTTATTGACTGCTCAAAATTAATTTTTGCTTAGTGCTTTTCTTATTGCTGTTCTATATTCTTTGCCAATTAAATTACTGCGGCTAATTTCAAAAGAGAACTCCTTATCTATTTTTGTATTCAGAATCAATCTATATGGAAATCTTGCGAAATAGGTTGACGAATTAATTTTTACCCACCGGATATTTTTTGTTGATAAAGTATTTTCTAAAAATATATTATAGCACGAATCGCATGTTAAATTAGTTTGTTCTTTGTAACACTTTTTATTTTCATCAAAATATAATTTAAAGTCGAGGTTTCGCATGGCAGAATCTCTAATTAAATAGATTAGCATTGCATCAGACTCTTGAATAATAATATTTATGGTCTTATTCTTTAACTTGATTTTCTCCAAATTCGCTCTTGATCTTGTTTTAGTTAAATTAATATAGTATTGCGAAAAAGAGAATGAGCTAAAACAAATTAAAAATATGAAGACTGGAGTTATTCGTTTCATTTTATTAGAGGATTTTTGGTTGCCAATTACCGAAATTTGTTAAAAATCACAGCTGTACTCAAATATACAAATAATGAATATATTTCAAATAGTATCGTTGTGACTTGATATGGAGAAAGTATGAATTAACCGAATAGCCCCGCACTTTGTGCTGGGGCTTTGTGGTCTCGCCAAGAATCGAACTTGGATCTAGAGTTTAGGAAACTCCTATTCTATCCATTGAACTACGAAACCCAAACGGTTTTATTCCGAGTTGCGCAAAAATAGTAGATTTGACTAGTTCAACTTCATAAATTCAACATGAAAACACTTTTTTTTACATTTATTCTTTGCGCCATGCTTAATCAACCCGCCAAAGCACAGTCCCCCAAGCCCACTATTAACCATATTGCCCAAACCGTGGTAAATATGCAGGAGTCGGCTTTCTTCTATGGTACCATACTCGGATTTGACACCATTCCTGAGCCTTTTCATGATGGATTGCATACTTGGTATGCAATCGGTGGGAATGCCTCTTTGCATATTATTGGAGGTGCAAAACAGAAAATAGCAAGAGACAAAGGCCATCACCTCTGCTTTAGCGTTGCATCTATGGATCACCAAATTGCTGTTCTAAAAAAATATGGACTTAAATGGGAGGACTGGCCGGGTAAAACCTATGGCATCACCACTCGCCCCGATGGTGTAAAGCAGATATGGTTACAAGATCCAGACGGATATTGGATAGAAATTAATGATGCACACTAGATATAAGTTGTAAAAGTCCATTACTCAATGCCTTATCTTTGCCCCCCAAATTGAAAGTATGAAGTTTTATAATATCATTATTAAATACCGTTTCTGGTTGAGTTTGCTGGCATTGGTACTGGCTATTACGGTAAATATTACCAGTGGTTTCTGGCCTTCTTTTGTACTCTATTTTATTGGAGTGATAGGGCTGGCAAGCCACTTTTTTATCGGTCCATTGCGCTTAATACAAGCACCCATGGAAGCTGGCAATATGCAAGAAGTAGAAAAAATTTTAAACACAGTTTGGTACCCTGGCTTATTATACAAGCCAGTTCGATCCACCTATTATACCATTAAGGGTAATATGGCCATGATGAACCAAGATTTTGATGCTGCTGAAAAGCACCTAAAAATGAGTTCGGCATTGGGATCGCCCATGCCAGAAGCAGAAGGCGCCAATAAGTTGCAGTTGGGTATGATGAGTATGCAAAAAGGCGACTTAAAACAAGGGGAATCTTATATCCGTGCTGCAATCCGTGCTGGCATTGCCGATAAAGAAAGTGAGGCAGTAGCATTTATAAGCATGTGCCAGATCTTTATGAATAAGCGCGAGTTTCGCGCAGCCAAAGATTACTTTAGAAAAGCCAAAGCCTGTAAGCCTAAGAGTAAACAAGTACTTGATCAAATTAAAGAAGTAGAAAAATATATCTCCCGCATGCCAGGCTAAGTTTGTTTCAACACAATTGAATGAAAAATATTTACTTATTACTACTCTTATTCATAATAAGTGAATATGCATTTGCACAACGCAATACCACCAGTTTAACTGGTTCAATAATCGATCAAAAAACTTCACAACCTATTGAATTTGCAACCATTCAATTAATTCAAAATAACAAACCAGCATTTATTAAAACCGTTATAAGTACTAAGAAAGGTAAATTTGTAATGGACAGTATTATGGCTGGCACTTACACACTTCATATCAATTATATGGGGCTAATAGTGCCAGAAAAAGAATTGGTATTCACCAATAATCAAGGCAGGGTTGACCTAGGTATTATTGAAATGAATTTGGCCAGTAATGCTTTGGCAGACGTAACCGTTACTGCCAAAAAATCTATGCTAAACACGTCAATCGACCGAAAGGTGTACAATACTGCTCAAGATATTATGGCACAGTCCGGATCGGTAAGTGATATCTTACGAAATATACCTTCAGTAGAAATAGATATAGAAGGCAATATCAGTTTACGCGGTTCGGGAGAATTAATGGTGCTAATTAATGGAAGACCATCGCCTTTGATGGGAAAAAATCGGGCTGAAGTATTGCAACAAATTCCAGCTAATACCATCGAAAGAATTGAAGTAATTACCAACCCCTCTGCCAGATTTAGACCCGATGGCAGCTCGGGTATCGTAAATATTGTGCTAAAGAAAAATACGAAAGCAGGGTTTAATGGAAATATAACAGGTAATATCGGCAATAAAGAAAGATCCAACGGAAGCCTTACACTGAATTATAAAAAAGGCAATTGGAATAGTTATGCTACTTATGGAATTCGACAAGATGAACGCAACCGTTTTGGGAATACAGAAAGACAGTTTTTCGATTCTGCAAAGAACAATAATGGAACTTATGCCGAACAATTTCGTTCTAAGGCAAGGCCCTTATCGCAACTGTTCAGAGCAGGTATTGATTATACCATCAATAACAGCAATAGCGTGGGCATTTCAGGTAGTATATTGAAATCAAATCTAACACGGAATGATAGGTTGAGTAGAACATTCTTTAACAATCAATTGATTGTTACCAGTCAACTCGATCGACTTCGCTACGCACCAGCAGTAGAGTATGAAAAAGATGCTACCATTTATTGGCAACATAATTTTATAAAAGAAGGGCACGAATTAAGGGTAGAAGCAACAACATCATCACAAAGTGAGGACGAAAAAAACGCTTACAGCAATCAATATTATTTCCCCCAAAATAATATCATTCCAGATAATAACTGGGTAAATCAAATTGAAGTGAATAAGCAGGTAACGGTTGATTATATCAATCCAATTGCAGAAAATGCAAAAATTGAATTGGGATATGCTGGCTCATTCGTAAAAGAAGATATTGATTTTTACGTAGAGAATTTTGACCCTATTTTGCAAAAGCTAACTAAGAATACCCTTACTAGCAATCATTTTTTATTCAACCAGCGGTTGCATGCATTTTATGGTACTTTTTACAAGACCATAGCTGCGTTTAGTTATTCGGTCGGTTTGCGCGCCGAGCAGTCGTATATAACCAGCAATTTAATTACAAGCGATTCAGTTATTAAGAATCAATATTTTCAAATATTTCCCACCATGCATTTGGCATACAAACTTAAAAAGGGGGAACTTCAATTGAATTATAGTAAGCGCGTAAACAGGCCAGAAGGCGACGATTTAAATCCCTTTCCTGAATACATGGATCCATTGAATTTAAGGGCAGGAAATCCAAAGCTTTTGCCTGAATATATTCATTCTGTAGAGTTTGGCTATCAATGGAAAAATAAAATATTTACCATCGTACCCAGCATTTATTACCGCTATAAGTACAATGGATTTACCGCGCTTACTAAAAAATTAAACGACTCTACTTTTCTAACAACAAAAGAGAATTTATCCAATGATCAATCTACAGGATTAGAGTTGGTAGTATCTGCTAAGCCATCAAAATTTATTACTGCGAATTTGAATACCAATTTCTTTTTAAATACCATCAATTTTGGGACTACCACTTTTCCGGAAAAAAAATCGATGGTCACAATGAGCACAAACTTCAATGCCAGTTTCACCATTACACCAACAACAATGTTGCAGTTTAGCTGTATTTACAGATCAGCTCGGCAAACCATTCAGGGCGAATTTAGGCCCACTATAGTAACTAATTTAGGCATTAGGCAGGAGTTGTTGAATCGTAAATTATCGGTGGTATTAACGTTGAGTGATGTATTTAGAACCTTAAAACAAAAATCGCAATTAAATACCTTATTTCTCAATCAAATAGCTATAAATAGTCGCGACGCACAAGTTTTATATATTGGATTTAATTATCGGTTTGGTAGCACAGGCAAAAAACCTGTTGAGGAAAAAATGCAGTACGATAATGCTTTATAAATAGCTAAGCCAATTCACTTCCTTGCCCTTATTTTAATTAACTTCTATGGGTTGCTGATGATATCTTAATAATATACTAAATTACAAGTTGAATTACATAAATTTAATACCAAACAAATCATTATTATATTGAATGGATAAGGCTTTTCGGATACTAATTGTTGAAGATGAAATGATTATTGCAGCCAATATTTCGTTGCAATTAAACCATTTGGGATACGATGTAATTGGTATTATACCTAGAGCAGAAGAAGTACTGCCCTATATTAAGCAACAATTGCCAGATATTATTCTGCTCGACATTAATTTAAAAGGAGATATTGACGGTATTCAACTTGCGCATTTAATTAATAGTGAATTTACGATACCCCTTATTTTTTTAACCGCAAACACTGATGAACTCCATTTTAACAGAGCAAAGGCAACAAAACCCTATGCTTTTATTGCGAAACCATTTAAAAAATTAGATTTACAACGTGCCATTGAACTTACTTTAAATAGGATTAAAGAAGAAGAAGCGTTAGAGAAAATTACGAGTGCTAATACCGATTCTCCTTTTGTATTAAGCGATTGTATTTTTGTGCGTAGTCAAGATAAAATGGTTAAAGTTTTTATCCATGATATTTTATATATTGAATCAGACCGAAATTACTGCAAAATACACTGTAAAGGCAAAGAATATTTGCTGGTAATTACGCTAAAAGATGTAGAAGAAAAACTAACCGATAAGAATCTGCTACGCATTCATAGATCTTTTATTGTTAACCTTTCTAATGTAGATGAAATTGCCGCAACCCATGTAGTTGTTGCCCAAAAAATTATTCCTATTAGTCCCGATTTTAAAAAGCAGTTGTTACAACATATCCAAAAAATATAATGAACAACATGGTCTCCCTTAAAAATAAACTACTTTTTATTTTGCTATTATTTGTTGGTAAAAACTTTTGTCAGAGTAATAGCTCAAATGCGAATAATACTATTTTAAAATCCAGCAAAGTTTTTCTCAATAAAGCATTATGGTTTCAAGAAACGCCTCAATATAATAGCGATAGTAGTAATTATTATTTTGAAAAAGCGGCTAAAAAAATCCTAGTCAATTCAACAATTTTTGGACTAGAACTGGCTCAAATTTATTTCCACAGATCCAGTTTTTCATCAATCAACAACTCTTATGAAACATTGGATTCTTTCGCAAATATTGGTTGGTCTTATTTTGTAAAAAGCCCAGTAAGAAAAGATAATCAACAATTCGAATACGATTTTTTAACCAATTGGTCCTCCATTAAACGCGAAAAAGGAGACACTAAAGAGTCCTTAAATTTATTTTCAAAAGCAATTGCATTAGGTAGTTATTTTACAGACGACGAACAAAAGGCAAAAGTATTTTCCGATAAAGGCATTTTTTATGAAAGACATAAATTGGTGAATGAACAAAAATTGGGGCTCACCTATTTAATTAAAAGCTGTAATTTTTATGAGAAAATCGGGATAGAAAAAAAATCAATGGAATTGTCCCGCATTTATGCAGCTATTATTGGGTATTATTCAGACACAAATACAGACTCCCTATTTCACTATTCGGCTAAGATGCAAGCAATTTTAAAATACCTGAAACAACCACAAAAACACGCTTGGTATTATGTAACAGCGGGGAGAGACCTCATCACTTACCCACTAAATGGAGCAAAAAAAATACCAGCAGAACAATTCAATAAAGGCAAAGCATATATTATTCAAGCACTTGATATTCTCGAAAAAAATAAAATCTATAAAAACACCATCAGGCCTTATGCTTATGGGTTACTAGCAGATATATATTTGAATGAAAAAAAATATGATCTGGCCATCATTAATTATAAAAAAAGCAATCAAGGTTATTTATTGCTAAAAAACAGATCGGGAGCACTGGATATGAATTTATACATTGCAGAAGCTTACCAGAAAAAAGGCGACTTAGCATCTGCATTAGTATATTTTAAACAATTCAATAAAGCATCCATAAACCTAGAAAAAGAAAGAAACGAACGAGGTTTGAGAGAAAGTGAATTGCAGGTTAATTTATTACAACAAGATAAAGAAATTAATAAGGAAAGAAAACAGCAGTATTTATACCTTATTTTATTGTTTGTAGCACTGTGTTTATCTGCATTACTTTTTTGGAATTATGAACAAAAACAAAAAAGTAATAAACAACTGGCCGTTTTAAATAATGATTTAGCTGCAAAAAATAACCTCCTCGACAAGCGCAATGCCGATATTGAATTACTACTGAAAGAAATTCACCACCGTGTAAAAAATAATTTAGAAGTAGTTTCTAGTTTGCTTGCCTTGCAATCGGCTCAAATTAACGACCCCAATACCAAAGATGCAATCACAGAAGGACAAAACCGAGTAAATTCTATCGGTATTGTACACCAGAAACTTTATCAAGGCACGAATCTTGGAGCAGTAGAAATGAAAGATTATTTTCTAAATTTGAGCGAAAGTATTTTAGATAGTTTTGGAGCAGAGCAACGTATCGATCTACAATTAGCCATGGAAAATATTGATTTAGATATTGATACCGCAGTTCCGCTAGGCTTAATCGTAAATGAATTATTAACCAATTGTATTAAATACGCTTTTCCAGGTGGAGCAAATGGAACTATTACCATTAAATTACACAAATCTAATAATACCACATTGCGACTAGAAGTAGCCGATAATGGCGTAGGCAAATCTGGTGTTACACAAGGCACTGGTTTTGGCGGACAACTCATCTCCTTACTTACCCAACAACTTAATGGCACCATGACAGAGGAGAGCGATAACGGTACCACACTTATTTTTGATTTTAAAGTAAAGGCGGCTTAGTCAGTGCTTACAAATTCGAAACTCCCTTTGGTAAATAGAACCCCACCTTCGGACAGTATTTAACCTGTTTCGTCCTAACCCGATTCCTATTCTTTGTAATTATAAGTTATTTTTAAAAAGGGCATATAAGTTTAAAGAAATGTTTGAATCGGTAAACATTGTTAATAAAGCAGTTCATTTGGCTTTAACCACTTCCAACTTTGATGCTTTTGTAAAAACACTTGAAGCAAAAAAATAAACATACCTGTGGAAAAATTAAATCTTTCAACCATGCTTAAACCAAAATCTTATTTGCAATTTGGTTTTATATTACTTCTTATATTCTATGTTGGTAAAGTTACTTTTCAAGAAATTTTACCCTATTTCAGTCTTGATAAATTAAATTATGGCAGATTTTGGGATTATAAATGGCCCTTGATTTTCCATATCTCATGTGGGCTTATAGCCATGATAATTGGTCCGTTTCAATTCTGGACGACATTTAGAATCAAATACATCAACACACACAGAATGCTTGGGCGCATCTATCTTATCGCCATTTTAATCGGTACACTATCAGCTACCAATTTAGCATGGACGAGTGGGTACAAAATAAGCTTTTCATGGGCTTTTGGTTTACAGGGTTTAGCCTTTGCCTGGATTTCTACAGCATTGATGGCTTACATTTCTATAAGGAAAAGACGCATGGCTCAGCATAAAGAATGGATGATAAGAAGCTATGTAGTAACCCTTGGATTCTTCCTTTTTCGCATTTTAAATAATTCAGATTTTGTAAAATCATTGATTCCAGAATTTACAGAAAGAGGAGTAACTATCATTTGGTTTTGTTGGGCAATACCTCTATTGATTACCGAAATTGTATTGAGCTGGAAAAAGAAGTAGTAAAAACGGGTAAGCCGAAACCCGTTCCGATTGCTATCGGAAAGCACTGACAATAAAAATAACAATAATGAAAAAATTACTTTACACATTAACTATCCTTGTATTTCTATCCTGCAATAAACAAGAAGATAAATTTTATATGCCAGCCGAATGGGAAAAACACGATGCCGTGTGGCTTGGTTGGCAAGCAGACAGTACACTTGGGTTTTATCCTGTGGTAACAGAGATGATAAAAACGCTTACGCCAAACGTAACTGTAAAAATAGCATTCGATTCTGACAGTTTAATGCAAACCGCAAAAAGCTATTTGAAGCGTCAGCAAATAGATACTTCTAATATCAAATTCTATGTAATGTCTGGAGATCGGTATTGGATTAGAGATCACGGAGCAGCCTTTTTAGTGAATGGCAAGGGAGAACTCGGTGTAGCTGATTTTGGTTGGAATCATTATGGCTATCCTCAATTTTTGAAAGAGCAATATAACAACAAGCAAGACAGTATTAGCAAGTATCTTAACAAGAGATTGCCATCTATGACTAAAACAGGAACAGTAGATAGTTTGATGGCTGTTGCAGAAGGGGCAAAAATTTTCAAGACCAATGTTGTTACCGAAGGCGGAAATATTGAAGTAAACGGAAAGGGAACGCTTATCGTCTGTGAGTCGGCAATGAAAAATCGTAATCCTGATTTGACCAAAGAATTTATGGAAAGTGAGTTGAAAAAAGTTTTGGGAGTATCCAAAGTTATTTGGATTAAACAAGGATTGGCAGAAGACCCCAACGGCTTTTACAGAAGAATTACAGGTAATTATGTTGGTGGTGGTGTTCAACATTCTGATGAATTTGTAAGGTTTTCAAGTGCAAACACCATTTTATTAGCTTGGGTTGACGAAGCAGAAAAGGATTTGAACCCAATTAACAAAATGAATTACCAAAGGCTTAAAGAAAGTTATCAAACACTAAAAAATGCCACAGACCAAGACGGAAAACCATTTAACATAGTGAAGGTTCCGATGCCTGATATAATACCAAAAAAAATAGTGGCATCTAAAAACTATACATCAAAAGCATCTTACGATATTCCAGCCAATCGGTTTTATATTTCTGAAGCTCCAAAAGTTGGCGACACTATACTCAGAGTGCCAGCTTCAAGTTATTTAAATTATTTGGTGACAAATGGAATTGTACTTATTTCGAGTTATACAAAAGAGGGTACTTCTAAAGAAAAAGAAGACCGTGTTCGTAAAATATTTGAAGCACAATTTCCAAAAAGAAAAATTGTATTAATAAATGCTATGCCTCAAAATTGGGACGGTGGCGGTATTCATTGCTCTACTCAACAACAGCCAAGTAAAAAATGATTAAAATGAATATAATTACCAAACCCAGAATAGAATCTATTGACATCTTACGAGGTGTTATAATGGTAATAATGGCATTAGACCATACTCGTGACTTTTTCCATATTAACGCTTGGACAGACGACCCGCTGAACCTACAAACCACCTCGGTAGCCCTGTTTTTCACACGCTGGATAACGCATTTTTGCGCACCCATTTTTGTTTTTCTGTCCGGTGTATCTATCTATTTGCAATCTTTAAGAAAAACAAAAAAAGAATTAAGCGTTTTCTTAATCAAAAGAGGATTGTGGCTCATTTTTTTTGAAATTATTATTGTCAACTTTGGAACAACGTTTGACCCTAACTTCAATTCATTTATTTTAGTAGTTGTTTGGGCAATTGGAGTTAGTATGCTGTGTTTGGCTTTACTTATTTACTTGCCTTTCAATATTATTTTAGGTATTGGTTTGTTGATAGTTTTAGGACATAATTTATTGGATTTTCCAGAAGCAGCTGCCAACTTCAAACCCAATTTTTGGTGGGATTTGCTGCATCACGGTAATGGTGTCAATTATCCATTCTTATCAAATCATTCTTTGGTTATTATTTATCCATTTGTTCCTTGGACGGGTTTGATGATTTTAGGTTATTGCTCTGGAACATTTTTTACAGCAAAATTCTCGATAGCACAACGCCAAAAACTATTTTACCGACTTGGTGCGGCCCTACTTGTATTTTTTATGGTGCTTCGCTTTATCAATATCTATGGCGACCCACACGCTTGGAGCATACAAAAAAACGGATTGTTCACGCTGCTTTCTTTCATAAAAGTACATAAATATCCACCATCACTGATGTTCATGAGTGTTACGATTGGCATTGCGTTTTTGTTTTTAGCGTTTATTGAGAAGTTTAAAAATCGAATTACAAATACGTTTCAAATTTATGGAAGAACGGCTTTGTTTTATTACGCCATTCATTGGTATGTACTCCATATAGTAAGTTTAATCTGTTTTCTTTTGCGAGGTCATTCAATGGAAGAAGGCACCCAATTCGTTCAAATTCCATTTCGATATTTAATTCCTGGTGAAGGTTT
Source organism: Sphingobacteriia bacterium (assembly GCA_031369485.1). GTDB lineage: Bacteria > Bacteroidota > Bacteroidia > Chitinophagales > Chitinophagaceae > Sediminibacterium. Next base: position 11,954 of record JANMOT010000056.1, on the reverse strand, counting down.
TAGTTTACCTATTGTGTATATCGTTTGGCTATCAGTTGTCATTTTTATGTACCCGTTGTGTAAATGGTATGATGGTTATAAACAAGCCCATAGAGAAAAATGGTGGTTGAGTTATTTGTAAAATATTAAAAAATAAATTATGACAACAATAGTAAAACCCAGAATAGAATCCATCGATATTTTACGGGGTATTGTAATGATTATTATGGCATTGGATCATGTGAGAGACTTTTTTCATTTTCAGGCATTTACGGATGACCCAATGAATTTAGCAACCACTACCCCGCTGCTTTATTTCACCAGATGGGTAACAAACTTTTGCGCTCCTGTTTTTGTATTGCTCTCGGGTACTTCCATTTACTTGCAAAGTTTGCGCAAAACAAAAAAAGAGCTAAGTGCCTTTTTAATCAAAAGAGGATTATGGCTCATTTTTGTTGAGGTTATCATCATTTCGTTTTCTTGGTCTTTCGATCCATTTTATAACTTTATTTATTTGCAAGTGATATGGGCTATTGGTGTTAGTATGGTGCTACTCGGATTTTTTATCCATTTGCCTTATAAAATTATTTTAGTGCTCGGATTATTGATATTTTTTGGTCACAACCTCTTAGATATACCCGAAGCTGCACCTAGCTTTAAAGCTGGTTTTTGGTGGGATATTTTGCATCATGCAAAATGGGCCGATTATGCGATCACACCCAGTCATCATTTTATAATCATATATCCTTTTGTTGCTTGGTTCGGGGTAATGATGCTGGGTTATTGCGGAGGCATTTTATTTACGCCAAAATTTACCGCAGCACAACGGCACAAAATACTAACGAGAACAGGTTTTGCACTTATTATATTTTTTATTGTACTGCGTTTTGCAAATATTTATGGTGACCCAATTGCGTGGACTACACAAAAAAACAGTTTGTACACTTTCCTATCCTTTATGAAAGTAAATAAGTACCCGCCATCTTTATTGTATTTGTGCATCACCATTGGGCCTGCTTTATTGTTTTTGGCCTTTATCGAAAACATAAAAAATCGTTTTACCAACATAATGCTGGTTTTTGGTCGCACAGCTTTTTTTTATTACATACTTCATTTTTACTTGCTCCATTTACTTTTAATGATAGCTTTTTATGTGCAAGGTAACACCACAGATCAAGCAATTGCTTCTCTTAAAAATTTACCTTTCCTTTATTGTATTCCGGGCAAGGGGTTTGGGTTGGCAGGCGTTTATGCCGTTTGGGCAGGAGTAATTATAGCTTTGTACCCTTTGTGTAAATGGTACGATAAATATAAAACCAATAACAAACAAAAATGGTGGCTGAGTTATTTGTAAAAAAATCGTTTTACTTGATCCCCTATTTTCTAAATGGGTTAATTAACAGCACAAATGTTAAAATGAAAACAAAAACAAATTACCTTCAAAAAAATACCCCTTTCCCTGCACTTTCAGAGCATAAAAATTTAAGATATTTCAGCCTCATCGCTTTGTATTTTTCACAAGGTATTCCAGAAGGTATTACGTTTTTGGCCATTCCTGCCTGGATGGCAATCAATGGTAAATCAGCCATTGAAATAGCTACTTACGGGGCAATTATCGCCATTCCTTTTAGCTTTAAAATCATATTAGCTCCAATTATGGAACGGTTTACCTTTTTGTCTATGGGACGAAGACGACCTTGGCTGCTCTTTGGGCAATTTGGTATTTTTTGTAGTTTAATATGCTTAGCCTTTGTACCAGACCCTCTGAATAACCTTACTCAGCTCATAGTTGCTGTGGTATGTGTACACGTTTTTATAATGTTTCAAGACATTGCTACCGATAGCTTGGTGATCGATATTGTACCCATCGAACAGCAAGGGAAAGCCAATAGTTTTATGTGGGGTTCTAAAACTGTGGGTTTATCTATTGCTTTAGCCTTAGGAAGTTGGCTCATTAATCAATATGGGTTTTCCTATGCAATTTTATTGATGTCTATATCTATTTGTTGGATAATGCTATTACCACTTCTGTTGCGGGAACGGCAGGGCGAAAAACTATTGCCTTGGTCATCAGGACAAACTTCACCAGAAGCAGCATTGCTCAAAATGGATAGTTGGAGTAAGCTCTTCTTTTCCTTTAAAAAAGTAGTATTGTTACCCAATACCCTATTGGTATGTCTTATTGTTTTTCTCTCCAAATGTGCATTAGATTATTTACGAACGCTGCTTCCCATTTTTAGCATCCAAGAACTGGGCTGGAACAACCTTGACTATTCCAATATCTATTCAACTTCCAACCTGGTCGGTGGGATTATCGGGATGGTTATAGGTGGAATTCTCATTGTCCGTTTGGGCACAGTGCGAGTGTACCAAATTTGCATTCTTTTAGCAGGATTACTCACGGCATCTATGGGAGTTTTCGTGTTACTTTGGCAAAATGCCATTTATGTTTCGGCATTTATAGCCATTTTTAATTTAATGAACACTTTAATTATTATAAGTTCAAACGCTACTGCAATGCAAGTTTGCTGGAAGCGGATTTCTGCCTTACAATTTACTTTTTTTATGACCTTGGCAAACTTAGGAATGTCAGCTGGTGCGGCATTTTTTGGGTTTATTCGTAGCCATTTTGGTTGGCAAATCATCTTTTTTATTTTTACATTGATGGTAGTTGCGGTAGCGGTGCTGTTGCAGTTTTTGAAAATACAAACTCATTTGCAACAAGTAGATGTTTTAGAAAAAAACTATTTGGAAAACGAAGCGACTTTGGTCAATCAAGCTAGTTAGTAAAAAAGATAAAATAATTTTTAAAATGAAAAAGATAATAACCCTCTTTAGTATATGTATCAGTATGCAAAGTGCTTTTGCTCAAGATATAGCTTCTGTAAGGCAAAAAGAGAATCTCACATTTCCTGAACTTTTAATTTTCTCGAACGAATTTGAAAATTATTTTTCAAGTAAAAACAAAATCGAAAAAATAGTGTCAGACAAAAGATTTCTAGAAGGACCAGTTTGGGTTCCATCATTAAAAGGACTGCTATTTAGTGATTTTAATGAAAACAAGATTTATTTCTGGAATAAAAAAAAAGGGCTTTCCCTTTGGCTAGAGCCAACAGGTTACGCAAATGGATTATTGCTTGATGCCAATGGTAATTTGCTTTTAATGCAAGGCAATGCAAATGTAACGCATGAAACAAAGCGGCAAATTGGTAAAATAGTTAATCCTAAATCGAATAAAAAAATAACCGACTTCGTAACAAATTATGAAGGAAAGAAATTTAACAGCCCGAATGATGCTGCCATTAACTCTAAGGGAATAATCTATTTTACAGACCCTCCTCTTGGGCTGAAAGATGGCGATTCAGATAAGGAAAAAGAGTTGTTCTTTAATGGGGTTTTTAAATATGAAAAAGGAAAAGCAAAACTACTAATTGACACTTTGAGCCGACCTAATGGGATTGGAATAGCACCAAATGACAAATTCCTATACGTGACAAACAAGCAAAAAATATTATGTTATGAACTAGACAATAATGGGGACATAGTAAAGGCCGTTAACTTCTTTGACATCCAGCAAGTATATGAGCATATGATTCCTTCAACTAAACTTGGTTCAAAGGCTTGGGATGGAATGGCTGTTTCTAAAGATGGTGTAATCATCGCTGCGGGTTGCGGTGGAGTTTGGTTTTTTTCTCCAAAAGGACTTTTATTAGCTCACATTCAGACACCAGAATTTACTTCGAATACGGCTATTGATGACAAGGAAGAATACCTGTACTGGACTGCTGGAAAACTTCCTTCTGAAAAAGGTGCGAGTTGCTTGTATCGATATAAACTTCGATGAAAAAATATATAAAACTCGGTATAAATACAATCTTATAGCGACAAATTACACAACCAAAATAATTCTAATAAATCAATTATGAAAACAATAACCAAACCTAGGATACAATCCATCGACCTTTTAAAAGGGTTAGTAATGGTAATAATGGCACTCGATCATTGTAGAGATTATTTCCATTATTCGGCTTTCATGTTTGACCCAACAGACCCCACTCAAACTACTTTACCCATATTTTTCACAAGATTTATAACGCATTTTTGTGCGCCAGCTTTTAGTTTTTTGGCTGGACTTTCTGCCTTTATGATTGGGAAACGAAAACCAATTAATGAGTTATCTATTTTTCTATTGAAGCGCGGACTTTGGTTGGTTTTTGTGGAAATAATCATAATTAATTTTGCTTGGAAATTTGATTTAAATTTCACCCATATTAATTTGGCAACTATTTGGCAATTAGGTATAAGCATGATAGTTTTAGCGGGATTAATTCATCTTCCCAAAAAAGCAATTTTGGCTTTTAGTTTGGTGATTATTTTTGGACACAACTTGTTAGATAGCATTCATTTTGAAGGCAGTTATTTTTGGGCAATGCTTCACGATCCTAAAAAATTTGAATTTACTGAAGGTCATTTTGTTGTTTTTGGATATTCATTATTGCCTTGGATTGCCGTAATGTCTTTAGGCTATTGCTTTGGTTCATTGTATGATTCTAATTTTAATGTTCAAAAAAGAAAGCAATTATTGAATAGTTTAGCAGTAGGAAGTTTTATAATTTTTGCGATTCTTATTGCTTTCAATTTGTATGGAAATCCTGTACGATGGACAAATTATGGAGACACATCTAAAACATTGATGTCAATTTTTGATGTCAATAAATATCCGCCCTCTTTACTATATTTACTCATCACGTTAGGAGGAACTTTTCTGTTTTTAGCGAATGCAGAAAAACTAAAAGGCAAAGTCGTTGATTTCTTTTGTGTTTTCGGACGAGTTCCTTTTTTCTATTATATTCTCCATATTTACTTAATCCATTTTATGGCCGTTTTTGCTGCAGAATTTACCGGTTTTGGTTGGGAAATTATGGTTTCAATGCCAAAATTTATTACTCGTATTGAAGCTTTAAAAGGATATGGTTTTAATTTGGTAACAGTTTACATCATTTGGATTGTTGTTATTGTATTGCTTTATCCATTGTGTAAAAAATTCGATACCTATAAACAAGCCCACAAAGAAAAATGGTGGTTGAGTTATTTGTAACGTATAAATTCAATCAAAAATATTCGACATTTCAATTAAATGAGCCGAATAAAATAGCTAATCGGCTCATTAATTTAGTATATTTGAGCCGAATAAACCACTTAATCGGCTCATTATGTACAATTGGGAACAAAAAGATTGGCTACAATTTCAGTATAACGAAAATGAATTTACAGCTGTAGCTTTAAATTTTACAGCATTAGCAGGGGAAAGTCAAGGCTACACTCAAAGTATGTCCGGCAATGAGCAAGACGAAACCATAGTATCGATTTTAGTAAAAGAAGCCATAAAAACATCCGAAATAGAAGGAGAATTTTTAAGCAGAACCGACTTGGTTTCTAGTATTCGTAAAAATTTAGGATATACAACTCCTAGTGTACAAATTAAAGACAAACGAGCAGAAGGGATCGCTATTTTATTGGTAAAAGCACGACAAAATTTTGATAGCGATTTAACCGAAATACAACTTTTTGAGTGGCATAAACTATTGATGATGGGCAATAACGCCATAAATAGTGGGCAATACCGAAGCCATTCCGAACCAATGCAAGTAGTTTCTGGAGCGATTGGTAGGGAAATTATACATTTTGAAGCACCGCCATCAATTCAAGTTTCTGCTGAAATGAAGACTTTTTTTGAATGGTTTAATGAAACTAAACCAGACGGAAGTGCACCAATACCAAATTTGTTGATTAGAAGTGCCATTGCACATTTGTATTTTGAAACCATACATCCATTTGAAGATGGCAACGGAAGAATAGGAAGAATTATTGCCGAAAAAACGTTAGCCCAAGGATTGAAAAGACCTATTTTAATGAGTTTATCAACAGCTATTGAAGCAGATAAAAAATCGTATTACTCGGCTTTGAAAAAAGCAGAGCGAACAAATAATTTGACAGAATGGATACATTATTTTTCTGAAACTATTTTAAAAGCACAACAAGATTTTATTAAAACAATTGACTTTTTACTAAAGAAAACAACGTTTTTTACCAAGCATCAAACACAAATGAACGAGGCTCAAACCAAAACTATCAATCGAATGCTAGAAGCTGGTGAAGCCGAATTTATAGGTGGAATGAATGCCAATAAATACCAATCCATTACACAAGTATCAAAAGCTACCGCGACAAGGCATTTGCAAGATTTAGTAGAAAAAGGAATTTTAGTTGCACATCAAGGTGGTCGAAGTACCAATTATCAAGTTAATTTAGAATGATTTTTAATCAATAAAGTAATTTATTAAAATGAAAACAAAACAAACAATCCTCCTATTTATCGCACTGCTAAATGTGTTTTCTTTTCAACTATTAGCGCAAAACACCATTATAAAAGCAGGACATTTTTTTGATGCCCGAAGCGGAAAAATGTTGAATAACCAGATGATCATTATCCAAGATGGGAAAATAAAAGAAGTTGGAACTAATCTGAAAATTAATAAAACAGATACCATTATTAACCTTTCTAATTCTTGGGTTTTGCCCGGACTAATGGACTGCCATGTTCATATAACAAGTAATCTCTCCTATAGAAAACGAAATTGGAATGATGTTGATGTTACGGAAAGCAATGCTTTACGTGCAATAAGGGGTTCAGTTGTTGCCAAACAGTTTTTAGATAATGGTTTTACAACCATTAAAGAAATTGGTAATGATGCAAACTACGCAACGGCAGACATCATTAAAGCAATCAAAAATGGATTAATAGAAGGACCAACAATAATTTATGCTGGAAAAATTATTGCACCCTATGGTGGACAATCGCAGGGAGTTAATCCGGAACATGAACATTTTTGGGATTGGGAATATATTGATGCGGATACCCACGAAGAAATCATAAAAGCCATTCGCAAAAACGTGTATTACGGAGCTACAGTTATTAAAATGGTAACTGGCGACAATGGAATATACGATATTGAAGATATAAAAGTGGCAGTAGCTGAGGCAAAAAAATATGGATTAAAAGTTACCGTTCATGTAAAGATGGGTGGGCTGGAAGCGACCAATGTAATTGAAGGTGGAGCAGCAGGTATTGAACACGGTTTTGGTTTAGACAATACCCAACTTCAACTTATGAAAGACAAAGGAATTTTTCTTGTTGGAACAGATTTATCTTATGATAATTGGTACGCCTACGGATTTGATTCCACAAGATCTAAATCATGGGTTGACATAGATGTTGATAGGCTTAAAAGAGCTTACAAAATTGGAACACCAATGGCTTTTGGCACCGACATAGTTATTGATCTCCCAGGCTTAAACCGTGTTCAGTCAAATCTCAAAGTATTAGAAAATTGGAAGTTAGCTGGTATTCCACCATCCTACATTCTACAAACTATGACAATCAATGCCGCCGAATTATTAGGTATTGAAAAAGAGAGAGGCGTATTAGCTCCATCTTACTATGCAGACATTATTGCTCTCAAAAAAAATCCTCTCGAAGATATCGAAGCAATCAAAACCATTCAGTTTGTGATGAAAGAAGGAAAGGTTATAAGAAGAGATTAACCACAATTGGGTTTATCAGAAAAAGTAAAGTAAAAACACTAAAAAATAAATTGTTAATAATAAAACAAATTTCAAAATGGGAATCAGACAAACAATCTTCGTATTTATCGCTTTGCTCAATCTATTTTCTTTTCAGCTTTTGGCGCAAAAAAAAACATTCAACGATAATATCTTTGACCAATATTCAAGCGAATATTATGCATTAAATCCATTACAAGCTACCGAAGCAGGAATCAATGACTACAATAGCCAAATGGAAATTTATATTAGTGAGGAATATAGTAACAAATTAAAAGCACTCAATCAAAAATATATTACCCAATTAGTTGTTATAAACAAAAAAGGATTAACAACATCTCAACTATTAAGTATCGATTTACTTACCTATAAACTGAAATCTGAAACCGAAATGCTAGATAATTCTTTGGGTTTTTCAACGAACATATACCGCCCGGTTGACCAATTCGTCTATAGCTTTCCAACACGTTTTGCGACCTTAGGATCAGGAGCAGGATTTATTCCTTTCAACACCGAGAAAGATTACAGGAATTTTATGAGCCGTATGAAACTTTTTCCAATTTGGGTGGATCAAGCCATCGCCAATATGCAAAAGGGTTTGGAACAAAATAATTCAAATCCGAGGGCTGTTATGGAAAAAGTACCAGCTCAATTGAAAGCATTATTTGAAGGTGAAGTTCAAGACAATGTTTTCTATAAACCTTTACTTAAACTACCTGACAACATAGATAGTGCTGCGGCGGCTCAATTAAAAAAAGAGTACTCAGATGCTATTGAAAATAGTATTAAACCAGCCTATAAAAAATTGCACGACTATATAGTTACTGATTATATTCCCAAAGCAAGAAAAACCTCAGGGCTTTTAGATAATGCTAACGGGAAGAAAGAGTATGAATTATGGTTAAAGTATTACACCACAAACAACATTACAGCCGAACAAATATTTAATTTAGGGCTTAGCGAAGTTTCACGTATTCGTAAAGCAATGGATTCTGTAAAAATACAAGTTGGTTTTAAAGGCGATTTAAAGTCCTTTTTTGAATATGTAAAAACAGACCCCAAATTTTTTCCATTTAAAACCGAAGCGGAGGTATTGGATAGATTCAGAAGTTTTGAAGGAAAAATGTCGCCACAACTGAACATCCTTTTTAACTTAAAACCAAAAGCAAAATTTGAAGTAAGAGCTACAGAAACATTTCGGGCTGCAGGTGCTAATGCTCAGTACACTAAACCATCGAGAGATGGAACAAGACCCGGAATTTTTTATGAGGTAGTTCGTGACCCAGCTAAATACAATTATTTTGCGATGGAGGATTTATTTATACACGAAGCTATTCCAGGTCATCACTATCAATTGGCTATTCAACAGGAAGCCGATATTCCAGAATTTAGAAAAGCTTATATCTCAAGTGCTTTTGCGGAAGGATGGGCATTGTATGCCGAAAGTTTAGGTACCGAATTAGGTATGTACAAAGACCCATATCAATATTTGGGTAGGCTAAAAGGCGAAATAGAAAGAGCTGTTCGATTAGTAGTTGATGCAGGAATCCATAACAAAGGTTGGAGCCGTGAAAAAGCTATCGCTTATGTATTAGAAAACCAACCAGTATCATCCATTGAGGCTGAACAACGCATAGAACGGTATATGGTTATAGCGGGACAAGCAGTGAGTTATAAAGTTGGTGAGTTAAAAATTATTGAGTTGCGTGAAAGAGCAAAGAAAAAATTGGGGAATAAATTTGACATTAAAGAATTCCACGATGAAGTATTAAAGGACGGCTGTTTACCGCTTATCATTTTAGAAACGAAAATTAATAGTTGGATTGAAAATAAAATTGAAAAACAATAAGTAGAAGGAAGAATATAATTCAAAATTAATTAAACTTTAAAATGAAAAACAAACAAACAATCTTTATATTTATATCAGTGATAAATGTGCTTTCTTTTCAGCTTTTGGTCGAAAAGAAGTTTACTTCCTCGGTCAGTGAACAAATGACCATGTAGGCAACGAGGACTTACTGGCAAAGAAATAAGAAATACGCATAATAATAGCACGGGGTTTTTAAATACAACCGAAAGCCAGCAAAATTCATAACTTTTTCAACCCTAAAACAAATTTTTTAAAATGAAAGCACTCTCTCTTATTGTAGCATTTTTAGCCATTGCAAGTATGGCTTCTGCCCAAAACAATCCTTTATGGTTGCGAACACCAGCCATTTCACCTGATGGAAACGAAATTGTTTTCAGCTATAAAGGCGATTTATTCAAAGTGCCAGCTAATGGTGGAACTGCAATACCACTCACGTTGCACGAAGCCTATGATGCCACACCAGTTTGGAGTCCCGATGGCAAACAAATTGCATTTGCAAGTGATCGTTATGGCAATTTAGATGTATTTGTTATTCCTTCTCAAGGAGGTGAAGCAAAACGCCTAACCGCTCATTCAGGAAACGATATACCGTCTGGTTTTTCTCCAGATGGTAAAGATGTACTTTTTAGTGGCAATCGAAACGATGTCCAATCTTCTGCAAGATTTCCAAATAAAAATCTATTCCGTACTTTATATAAAGTTTCGGCAAATGGTGGTAGAAATATCCTAATATCAAGTGCTGGATTTCAATTTGCCAATTATGATGCAACGGGAGAAAACATTGTTTTTCAAGACCGAAAAGGAGTTGAAGATGAATTGCGAAAAAAACATACTTCATCGGAAACTCGTGACATTTGGATTTACAACACCAAATCAGAAAAATATACACAAATTAGCGATTTTGAAGGTGAAGACAGAGAACCAGTTTTTTCAGCCGATGGGAAATCTGTGTATTATCTAAGCGAAAAAAAGGGATCTCAAAATGTGTTTAAAAGAAATATTGCCACTGGTGCCGAAGTTCAATTAACCAATTTTAAAGACCATCCTGTTCGACATTTAAGTCGTTCCAAAAGCGATGCACTTTGCTTTACTTGGAATGGTGAAATTTACACCCTCAAAGAAGGTAATAAACCAACGAAAGTGATGGTACAAATTAATGCCGACTTTAGAGGAAACGAAGAAAAAATAGTTTCTGTAAATGGTGGTGCTACCGAAATGGCTTTATCACCCAACGGCAAAGAAATGGCTTTTGTATTTAGAGGCGAAGTATTTGTAACCTCAACAGATAACAATCAAACCAAACGAATCACCAATACACCTGCCCAGGAAAGAATGGTAAGTTGGGGATCGGATAGCCGAACACTTTTTTATGCAACAGAAAGAGGAAACAGTTGGGATATTTACAAAGCAACCATCAATCGTAAAGAAGACCTGTACTTTTTTGCCGCAACTCAAATTGATGAAGAAGGTGTAGTTACCACAAATAAAGATGAATTTCAACCACAGGTATCTCCCAACGGAAAAGAAATTGCTTATTTGGAACAACGCAATGAATTGAAAATATTCAACCTTCAAAGCAAAACTTCAAGAACCATTATACCATTAGGGCAAAATTTTTCTTATAGTGATGGCGACCAAACTTTTAAATGGAGTCCAGATAGCAAATCAATTATTGCACGAAGTTCGAAAGGTAGTTTTGGTCGTAGTAGTTTAGTTTGGTACGATGCAGCTGGAGATAGAACTGGAATTGATATAAACGTTAGTGGCTTTGGAGGTGGCAGACCTCAATGGATGCTAAAAGGAAAAGCCTTATCGTGGACTTCGGCTCGGGAGGGAAAAAAGCCTCTTGTAATACAAGGGTCAAGAGAAACGGATGTGTATGTTGCCTTTTTTAATCAAGAAGAATATGATCGCTTTACATTAACAAAAGAAGAATTTGTATTGGAAAAGGAAAAAGAAACCAAAGAAAAAGAAACTTTAGAAAAAACGGATAAAGAAAAGGGTAACGAAAAAAACAAAGCCACAGACGATAAGCCAAATTCATTGGTTTTGGATTTTAAAAATCTTGAGAACAGAAAAGTTCGGGTTACTCCAAGTTCGTCAAACATTACTTCTTATGTTTTTTCGCCAGATGGAGCTAAAATGTACTATATGGCTGTTTATGAAGACAAGCACAATGTTTGGAGTTTAGATACGAGAACAAAAGAAGTAAAATCATTGGCAAAAACAAATAGTGGATTTGGTACTATTGAATTAAGTAAAGACGGAAAAACACTTTTTGTATTGGCGGATGGTAAGATTACTAAAATAGAAACTGCAGATGGTAAAACAAGTAATGTAGGTATATCGGAAGAAATGATTTTAAACACTGCTGGCGAAAGAGAATACATATTTTACCACGCATGGCGTCAGGTGAAAAGTAAATTCTATGATCCCAAATTACATGGAGTTGATTGGGAAATGTACAGAGACAGCTATGTCC
>JANMOT010000054.1:0-33876 GCA_031369485.1 Sphingobacteriia bacterium | reverse complement strand
GTTCTATCTTATCACCCGTAAATCAGGCGCTACTCAAGGTTTGCTCTGGAAACTCATTTTTGCATCACTTGTAATGCTCGTAACCGGCTACATCGGCGAGGCCATCTATGGCGCTGAAGCACAGAGCTGGGTATGGGGAGCAATCAGCGGTGCAGCCTATTTTTACATTGTGTACCTGGTATGGTTTGGCGAAGTAGCTAAACTCGCTGTAAGCGCAGGCCCTGCTGTTGCAAAGGCAAATAAAACCCTGGCCTGGTTTGTACTTGTTGGATGGGCTATCTATCCAATTGGCTACATTGCTGGTACTGAGGGTGGATTATTTGGAATGAAAATATTTCAGGGTCTATCAATGGATGTTATATATAATATTGGGGATGCAATTAACAAAATTGGTTTTGGTCTTGTGATTTATGCTTTGGCACAATCAGATAAGTCCACTACGCAAGATTCTTAAAAAATAAAGAAGGTGAGATAAAGATTTATTTCACCTTCCTTTTTTGGTAAATATAATTTGTAAAAAGTCATGATAAAGATTGTATTATTATTCTTAGGCTTTGTACTGTTTTTAGTTCAGCACTACATCATATCCTTTGAGATAAATACACAATTTCAATTTTTTCTCTTTGGGATTTTATTGCTTGGAGTTCCGCATGGAGCCGCAGATCTACTCGTAGCAAGCAGAAATGCAGATTTATCTGGAAAGATATTTTCAAAAAAGAATTTTCTTCTCGTATATGTAGGCAGATTAATATTATTTGCTTGCGTCCTATTTTTTTTCCCTGTTATTGGAAACATGCTATTTGTCCTCTTTGCTGCCTACCATTTTGGTGAAACTGATTTGTATCAGTTTAAAACCAATACACTACTTGGAAGACTGTTTGTACTATCATATGGTATGTTAATCTTGAGTGTTATTCTGCTGCATCATTTCGATGAAGTAAAGCCAATATATCAGTTGTTTGAATCGGGTAAAGAGAATCAGGTTATTATTAATTGGCTTAGTCAAAATCGGTACTATATACTATCTATTGTAGGTATAATATTTTTTACCTCAGCTTTTGTATATTTTTTAAAAAATAACCAAGTTTTTAATGGTGACAATGGGCTTTTTTTAATTCATTTTGCACTTATTCTTTTTATCCTTTTTAACTTACCCATGCTACTTGGTTTCACATTTTATTTTGTTGTATGGCATTCTTTATTATCGCTCGGTAATATTGTAAATTATTTGAGGAGAGCAAATACTTTTTCCAATAAAACAATTATAAAACAAATTCTATTATACAGCTTCCTAGCAATTCTAGGCATTGGAATATTTGGTTTAACTGGTTTTCTATTTTCAAATAAAGATACAGTTGCTGCATACATTTTTTTAGGCCTAGCTGTGTTAACGGCACCGCATATGGAAATAATGTATAACATGTATAGGAGCATCAGGCAAAACCAATTTGAGCTATTTGTGTAAAATTTAATTTTTACTATTTTAGTGAACTATCGCTCACTAAAAAAATTCTAGAAGATGAACTTAAAATAAGTTTATGAGAACTCCGCTTGTGGAGCCTACTTTTATATCGCTTTTTAATTATTAATAGTCAGTAACCAATAATAATAGTTTTCTTTTCATATAACTTTTTTTGAATCATTTCTTTATTGTTTCAAACTTGGGTTTATAAAGATGCTTAATTCAGCAAAATTCGTTTTCAGATCAGGAGCCATTCACTGCAAAATAGACGTAAGTGTGGATTGTATGTTTTAGAGGTACTTACAAAATATTTGGAGTTCATACTTTAAAATGACTTTCAAATTCATAAAATAGTAACTACAAATACCTATTTCAAGTGTAACCGATAAATAAAAAGGGAGCGTTATATGATTGATATGCCACGCCGACTTACTTAAAAAATTTTATGCATAACAACATTAACAATCAAATGTACCAGTGTTTGTTAAAATATATAACATCAAGTTGTTCAATGATAAATTTTCTTGTTGTTTACTTTAAAGTGATCGCAAAAAAGTGCATCTTACATTCTGTATTTTAATTGATGCCGAAATTAAATTTGTCTATAGCATTGCAATAAAAAGTGCGAGTCAAAAATCTTGCCGAAAAAAATTAGGGTTTAATATTGTATTTGTAAAACCCTAATTCTTTCAGTGTTGCCCAATGTTTTCTTATCCTAAATAATAAATATAAGCATCCAAATAAACAAAGGTGCCTTAACGAAAAATGAAGAAAAGAACACTAAATATTTTACAGATTATCATCTTCATAAACCTACAGTTATTGATTAACAGCACTCAGACAACTGCTCAGGATACTAAACCTTTTACTATCAATAAATCAAGCATTGCCATAAAGTTTGATTTTTACAAAGGCATCCTGCGGCAGCGATTGATGCATCCATCTGAAAATAAAAGTGAGCCTAATCTGCCAGAGATGATTGACAAAAGCGATCTTGAAACAGCCATGCAGATTACCGGCCGTATGCGGATAGGGAGAAGCTTTGACTGCGGCGAACCTGGCTACAATTTGACTTATACCGGGATGACGGAAAACAATACCACCAACGGCAGCCACGTAATCATTTTTCAAACAGATACGGTAAGTAAATTAATGGTAGAGTCGCACTATATTTTTTATAATAATATACCTGTCATCAGGCGCTATACAAAACTTGTGAATAAGGGAACAGAGGCGGTGGGTATTGAATATGTAAGTGCTGCCATGATGAATAATATAGCAGCCTTTGGTAAAAAAAAACTGGGTGAAAAATTAATAATTCACTGGGCAAATAATTTTTACAATAGCGAAGCACAATGGCATAAATCAACCCCATCTCAACTTGGTTTATATACCCGCGATAAAGAAATGACGGGCAAAATAATGTTCAGTAATTTAGGAACAATGTCAACTTCCACATATCTGCCACTACAAATGGTTGAAAATACAGAAGTCAATATTACCTGGTTCTGGCAAATAGAACATAGCGGTAGCTGGTACAGCGAAATGGGTTCTAAAACAGGTAACCAAGGCTCTTATACATATTTGGGTGGCCCTGATGAACATCACCATCAGGCATGGAAACAATTGCAACCTGGTGAAGATTACACAACCGTTACAGTTGCCATTGGTTGTGTTAGTGGTGGCTTCAGCGAAGCCGTTAACGCACTAACAAAATATCGAAGAACGGCCTTGTTGATGCCCCATGTAGACAATACAAAACTACCCGTAATTTTTAATGATTATATGAACTGCCTTTGGGCAGACCCGACCACTGAAAAAGAATTGCCGCTTATTAATGCGGCGGCCAAAGCGGGTGCAGATTATTATGTGATTGATGCCGGCTGGTATGCGGCACTAAAAGAAAAATGGTGGGATGCAATTGGCTCGTGGCAACCCTCTGAATCAAGATTTCCCAATGGCATTATAGAGCCGTTGGATGCCATACGGAAAAAAGGGATGAAGCCTGGACTCTGGTTAGAAATAGAATTAGCTGGCGTAAAGTCGCCTCTTGTAAATAAACCAGATAATTGGTTCTTTGTGCGTCACGGAAAACACATCAATGAAGGTGGTAGATATTTTTTAGATTTTAGAAATCCGGAAGTGAGACAGTATGCCAACGAAGTAGTAAACCGCTTGGTAAAAGAATATGGTGTAGAATATATAAAACGGGACTACAATTGCAGTGCGTTGTTTGGCACCGAATTAAATACCAGCAGCGCTGGGCAGGGCATGCTTGAAAACACAAGAGCAATTTACAATTGGATAGATTCCGTTCACATCTGCTACCCAAACTTAGTATTAGAAAATTGCAGTGGCGGCGGTATGCGAATGGATTATGAGGCACTTTCGAGGCATCAAATACAATCCTCCTCAGATCAGGGAGATTATAAAAAATATCCATCTATAATTGTAGGCGAACTAGCGGCTGTGTTGCCGGAGCAGTTAGCTGCTTGGGCTTATCCTGTTGCTTCTTCATCTGCCAAAGAGGCTGCGTTTAACATGGTAAGCGCCATGCTTTGCCGCATACACCTCAGCGGAGAATTGGATAAATTAAACCCGGCTGCCATGACTCAAGTCGTAAACGGTATTTCTGTTTATAAAAAGGAAATTAGTAAATACCTGCCGCACTCCACCCCATTTTTTCCGCTGGGCATGCCATCGTTTACAGATTCTGTTTCGGCTATTTCTGTAGGTATGAAACATGCGGAAAAAAGGTTTGTTGCGGTGTGGCGGCTTGCTGGTAAAAATCAGGTTCAGTTACCCGTTATAAACGCTTCATCAGCTAAAATTATTTACCCCAACAACTTAGGCATCAACTTGAAAAAAGATGCCAAAGGATTTACAGTAACATTCCCTAAAAAGTATATGGCAGTAGTAATTGAAATAGCTAATAAATGAGTGGCGATTTTTTATGGTCTGAGCTAAGAAACTATTAGGAACATGGTTGCTTTGCTTGCCGATAGCATTTGTCGGTATCCCGATGTTGCACTTGAATTGGGACTTTACTGAATACCAGTGCGGAGCTTTTATTGTGTGATAAAAGATGTTTTAGTTTTTGCATCTTAGTGAAATCATCAAAATAAGTTTAGCATTTTAATTGAGAGAATAACTGGAATTTACACATGTTATTTTGACAATTTTACTGATATAATTTTTGGCAAAATATTTTTAACCAACTTGTTATGACATCATTTAAAAAACAAGCATTTTTATTAAAGATACTATTACTAATTACCCTAACGAGCCATGCACAGCCTTTTCTGGGGAATTGGATAGTTACTAGTAGCGATACTATTACGAAGGTCAATACCTGGCATTGCTTCCGTAAAGATTTTAATTTTTCGTCAATTGATAAGAAGGCGATAGCTCGTATTGCTGTTGATACCAAATATTGGCTATGGATAAATGGCAGGCTTGTAGTATACGAAGGAGGGGTAAAGCGGGGGCCAAATCCAAAAGATACTTATTATGACGAAATAGATATTGCACCGTACATAAAAAAAGGAAACAACAGCGTAGCTTTTTTAGTATGGTACTGGGGTGGTAAAGGTTTTTCTCATAACAGCAGTAACCGCTGTGGTCTCTATTTTGATTGCCCTGCACTTGGTTTAAAAAGTGATAATTCATGGAAATCAATTCTCCACCCATCCTATGGGCCATCCTCGGCATCTACACCAAACTTCAGGTTATCAGAACCTAATATTTTTTTTAATGCTGAAAAAAATATCGGGGATTGGACAGCAATGAATTATAAATTTAAATTCTGGCCAGCGGCTATTTCAGTGGGCACTGTGCCTGTGCAGCCTTGGAATAATTTGGTTAAAAGAAATATCCCGATTTTTAAGGACTACGGTTTGCATAATTATACCTCTCTCGTAAAAAGAGGCGATACCATGATATGCAAACTCCCATACAACGGGCATTTCTCCCCTTACCTGAAAGTATCATGTGCCTCAGGTAAAAAGATATTCATGAGTTCCGATACCTATTTTATGGATGGGTACAGCCCTACCGATTCACTTTATACGCTGTGTTCAGAATATATTACAAAAAAAGGGCTGCAATCTTATGAATCTCTCGGTTGGCTTTCGGGGCATGAAATCCGCTATATAATACCTAAGGGAGTAAATGTGCTTGAACTAAAATATCGTGAAACAGGCTACAATGCTGGTCTTGTTGGTGATTTCAAATGTAACGATCAGCTGCTCAATACCCTTTGGCATAAGGCTCAGCGAACTTTATATGTAAATATGCGTGACAACTATATGGATTGCCCCGACAGGGAAAGGGCACAATGGGCAGGCGATGCAGCAATGGAGATGGGGCAAGCTTTTTATGCACTTGACACGAACAGTTTTGCGTTAAGCCGAAAGCTTTACTTGGATCTGGCCAATTGGCAAACAAATGACAGTATTATTTACAACCCAGTACCTGAAAAAAACTGGAAACTAGAACTACCCACACACTCGCTTATGCCGCTGAGCGAACTTTGGCGTTTTTTCCGCTATACGCAAGACACGACAACAGTAAAAATGGTATATCCTGCATTAAAAAAATATTTGTTAAAATGGAAGCAGGCAACCAATGGGCAAATTGTTTACAGGACTGGCGGATGGGATTGGGGTGACTGGGGCAAGAACCAAGATTCGATATTAATTCAGCACGGTTGGTATTTGAAGACCCTACAGACTGCCAGAAAAATAGCAGTCTTAATAAATCAAGAGAAAGACTTACAACTTTACGATTCACGAATCAACAGCGTCACTCAATTTTTGAAAAGTCCTGATTGCTGGAACGGAAAAGCTTATAGGCATAAAAATTATACTGGTTTAACCGACGATCGTTCTAACGCCCTTATGGTGATTACGGGAGTTGCAGACACATCAAAATGGGGAGCATTAAGAGAGGTATTTTGTACATCTTATTATGCCAGCCCCTGGATGGAAAAGTTTGTACTAGAGAGCCTTTTTATTATGGATTACCCACAAGTGGCTCTAACCAGGATGCGTAACCGGTACAAACCAATGATCGTTTCGTCTCTTTCAACTTTATGGGAACTATGGCAATATACTAAAGGTGCAAGCCATGGAACCAGTTATAATCACGGATGGGCTGGAGGTCCGTTGATATTACTATCAGAATACATAGCGGGCATTTCTCCCACCGAAAAACCCAATAGTTATATTGTGAAGCCCATGCTATCTGACCTTTCACGCTTGGAAGCAACATTTCCTTCACCAATGGGTTTGTTGAAATACTCGATAATAAAAAAAGGAGATAAAAATATAGCAACCGTTCAGATTCCCCACAATGTGACGGTAATGTTTGGAATGCCAACAGGTGATAATAAACAATTAACTATAAAACACAATGGTAAACCTGCATTATTGGATGCACAGGATCACTATGTATATATTAAATTAAATGAAGGAATACACACATTGGTTAGTCAAATACCATAAAACATAATTGAAACAAATGAACAATAAAAATCACATCCGGAAGATAGTATTTGGCTTACTTGTATTCTCATTTGTCACATTTTTTTGGAGTTGCAACACAACCAAACCTATCACCCCATCAAAAGATTTTGGGGCTTACTACACCCACATTGTGACCAACGATGAGTTTGAAAAATACTCACGAACTGGAGATTATGCAGATATCATAGTTGATTTGGGAAAAGAAAACGGAAAGTTTGTTTTTTGGAGGGGAAGTAGTTTTTTGCCTTACTGGGAAACTGTGTATGGCGAAAAAATATTTGTTGATGAAATAATTTCTCGTTCAGGAAATGGCAATAAAAGTATGCCCGATAAGGTAAATTCATTTTCGGTGGTGAAAATTATTGAGAACACGCCGAATAAAGTAGTAATTCATTGGCGCTACTTTCCGTTCTTTAGTGGAACCAACCCATTATTGAAAGTATCTCCTACTAATTTTGTTGATGAATATTACACAATTACGTCAACCGGCAGTTTGCAACGAACTATAAGACAAGGAACTTCAAAATATAATGATTGGATAGACCCAAATTTTAAGTACGTCCAAACATTTTTTTTAACAACAAAAAGTATTGCCAACAAAGTACTGATTAAGCCTTTAAGATCATTAATACCAGAAAAAGCAGCAGGCAAGAATATTATAGCTTCAAGTATTATAAAACCTGTTGCATGGTTTAAATTCGACGAAGCTATTGGCGACACTACCTTTGAAAACCTGTCGAAATCGGCAATGACAGTAAATGGAGCTAAAACGTACTGGCGGCAGGGAATATCTGGCACGTCACTACAATTTGATGATGTGAGTACTTTTCTATCGCTCCCAGCTAACGTTGCACCTAAGCCACAAACAGCTATTACCCTCGAAGGCTGGGTGGCTATCGGGGCATATCCCTGGAGTTGGTGCCCGATTGTTCAACAATGCGACGATGTACCAGAAGACGCAACTTTAGATGTAAAACAGGGCATGAATGTAACATACAAGAAAGAGGGCGAAAGAGGCTATTTTCTTGGGATCGATGGTCATGGCCATCCAGGAATGAAAATATGCATTGGCGGAAATTGGGAAGAATTAACTTCCGAAATTAATCTCGATAGAAGAAAATGGTATCATATCGCAGGTACTTATGACCAAAATACCAGTAAAATTACCCTGTATATAAATGGGATTCTAGCAGTGGAAAAGGTAGTTGCCCATCCGGGTGATATTGAGCTGTCGAATAAAAATCTATTTATAGGACGCGGAAAAAAAAGGCGACCAACTGATCCTGTAAGGCCCTCCACATTTCCTGATTTCTATTCATTTGACGGTTTGTACGATGAGATTAAGATATATGACCTTGCGCTTACTTCTGATCAGGTATTTAAATCGTTTGCCAATTATGAAACTTCTAAGCATATACTGGCTTTAGTCGACGTGCCACCCAGGGTATTACCTACTGGAGATAAAACAGATAAATTTGGTGCCACTTATTCTGCTTTGCAATATTTTGATACTTGGGACAACCTTTTTCGTTTTAGTAAAGATGATAATGTAATAGTGAGTTTGGGTAGCAATCCCTCCAAATTTGTTTTTTGGAGGGGCGTTAGCTATATACCAATGATTGTAAACGAGGAAAATGAATGGTATAGCAACGAATTTAATGAAACATGGGATAAATCGGGCGGTCAAGGATGCCAGGAACCTATGTCGGATAAAAGTTCAGAATATAGCCATGTCCGAATTTTGGAGAATACACCTGCCCGTGTGGTTATACAATGGCGATTTGCTTTGTTGGATGTAAACCAAGTAATAGCAAATTATGACGAAAAAACAGGCTGGGGTGATTGGGCCGACTGGTATTATTACATTTATCCAGATGGTGTGGCAGCAAAAAAAATGCAGCTTTGGACAAATGGTGAGCGAAACCATGAATGGCAAGAATCTATGGTAATATTTGGCCCCGACCAGCATCCAAACAATATTATTGAACGCACTAAAACTATTACCATGTTAGCCGAAGATGGAAATTATAAAAGTTATGATTGGCTAACTGGGCCACCAGATAATGTTGACAACCCGATAAATTCTAATATTCAACTTATTAATCTCAAAGGCAACTATGATCCTTTTACTATAGCAACTAAATTTATTGGTAAAACCAGAGTTTATGATGGCGAAATGACTCCATATGCAGCTTTTTGCACCTGGAACCACTGGCCTATTGCTCAAATGCCATCCGACGGTCGCTATGCATCCTATCCCGACCGAACATCCCATAGTTCCATTTCCAATGTTTATTTTCCCATTTATAAAGAGGATTCTGCTAGTAGCAAGCCTTCTTATGAAAAAATATTGTTGGAAGGCATGTGGAACAAAAAAGCAACTGGCCTTATCCCCTTATCAAAATCATGGACACATGCCCCAAACTTGATTAACCTTAAAGGTGCGGAAGGCGGTTACAATGCCAGTCAAAGGGCTTATTTACTGGAAGTATACGAAAATCTAATTTCTTTTACAGTAAATGCAAGTACTCAAAATCCAGTTTATAACCTTTGTGTAGTTTTAAAAGGCTGGAATACAAAGGTCGAAGCAAAAGTAAACGTTTCGGGTAAAGTGAAGCAAGGAATAGTTCGCGATACAGAAGGCAACTACACCAAAGTGATTTTCATTGAAAAGGAAAGCACTGAACCATTTACGATTAGTGTTTCTAAATAAATAATTACTTATGTTCAGATGATATAAAATTTTAAATAAAAAACGCAATTTTAATTTCCCATACTCAAAAATGAAAACGAATAAAAATCAACAATTAATATACTTCACCGTTGGCTATACAATGTCGATATTTCTACTTTTAATTGTAACTTTTCCTTGTAACGGACAAAACAAGCCTGTGGCATGGTGGAATTTAGAAAATAACGATAGAAAAACAGTATTAGATAATGTTAATAACGTTTCAGATACCATAAAAGGCAATTATTGGTTTACAGACGGAGTAAGCGGTAAATGTTTGAAATTCGACGGATATACAACTCATGTTGTTAGATTGGAAAAAAATGCACCTGTTTTAGGTAAAGAATTTACTATTGAAGCATGGATTGCACCCCAAACCTATCCTTGGAACTGGACGGGGATAGTTGATAGGGAGAATAACCATAAGGAAGGTTTTTTCTTCGGGTTAAATGCCGAAGGAAAAGTTGGACTTGGAATAGCGGTGGGAGAAGAACGTAAATGGGTGATGTGTATATCTGGGGGAAATATTGAATTGCTGAAATGGTCACATATTGTTGCAACACTCGATCAGAATGGCGAAATAACAATATATATTAACGGGAAGAAAAGTGGAAATTTATCAGCAGGAAAATATGGATGGGACTTAACTGGCTGGGCAAAACCTAGCATTAGTAGCGATTTATGGATAGGGCGGAGCCATTCAAAGATGAGCCCGCAGGGTACAGAACGCGAACCCAGCCAGAAAACATTATCGTATATGAACTTCGATGGGCTGATTGATGAAGTTAAAATATATGATAAATCTTTAGGCTCAAAAGAAATTAACCTAGAATACGAGCAACTAAAACCAAAGATAGCCCAGCCATTAAAATACAGGAAATTCCCAATAGCAGGTGCTGAAAGGAGAACTTTTGGCGCAATAAACACTACACTGAAATATGATGAGACTTGGGATAAACTATGGAGAATTGGCGATTACTCAGATATTGTTATAACATTCAATAAACCCATCCGAATGGTTTTTTGGCATGGAACAAGTTATGGAGCGTGTTATGTTACCGAAAATGAAAAATGGACGGCCGACCAAAGCCTTGAAAGCAACGAATGGATGGACGATCAGAAATTTGATAGCATTAATCCTTTGCCCGATAAGTGGGGTTGTGCCGAACATATGTCAGATAAACGTTGCCTATATTCTCATGTAAAATTAGTAGAGAATAATCAGGCTCGCGTAATTGTAAAATGGCGGTATAATCCAAGTTACATCACTTACGGACAAGCTCATGTTGATAAACTTACAGGCTGGGGCGATTGGGCAGAAGAGTATTTTGTTATTTATCCTGATGCCGTTGCAGTTCGCCACCAGGTATTATGGACAAGCAGATGGGGAGTTGTGGCTAATACAGCAAACTGGCCAGCTCCTGGAATTCCGTGGCATCAGTTTCAAGAAACAATCTTTTTCAATCAAGCCGGCACACGACCTGAAGATAATGTTGAAGATGATGCACTTTCCATAGCAAATACTGAAGGGAAAAGTTATACTTACAAATGGAAAACAAAAGTCTCAGATGTTGAACAAAAGAAGGAAGGAAGAGCTAAGGTGCCCGATGCAAATATTCAGATGACCAATTTAAAATCGGAATACAAACCATTTATAATTTTTGAACCTGGCAGTACAATTGACCCATGGGTTGGGGACGGATTCCCGTATTGGAATCATTGGCCTGTAGCGCAAATACCAAGCGATGGGCGGGTTGCATTAGCAGCAGACCGATCTGGCCACACATCTCTTTCTTGCGGGGCACCAATTAGTCATGTTGGTGCTGAGGGCACCCATGAAGCCGTAATGCTTTATGGGCTTGTAAATAAACCTATTGATGCATTAGTGCCATTGGAAAAATCGTGGAACAAAGCACCGGAATTGAAAATTATGAAGGGGTCGGTTATAAATAATGGTTACGATAAGTTTCAACGGGCTTTTATTTTGAAATGCGAAAATGGTTCATTCAAAACAGATATTCAACTTATGGGGAGTAAGGACTCTCCGGTAGTTAACCCTGCATTCGTATTAAAAGGCTGGGGCGATAAAAAAGTGGAGATAATGTTAAACGGCAAAAAATGTAAAGAAGGCGTTAACTATAGAGCTGGTTATGAAAACCACATTGAGGGAACAGATTTAGTGTTATGGTTCGATTTGAGTTCGGAAAAAGTGGAAATTTTTTCAATAAATTCCATAATGTAAAACACCAAAAAAATATCAACTAAGGAATACCTAATAAATGAAAATAAACTTTTTTATGAAAAAAAACAGAACACTTAACTATGTGACGACACTATGCTTGTTGTCTTTATTTACATCAATTAGCTTTGCACAAGTAACTTACAAACCAGAATGGGAGTCGTTAGATAAACACAAAATGCCAAAGTGGTATGATGATGCCAAAATAGGATTAAGTATGCATTGGGGAGTTTATTCTGTACCCGCTTGGGCTCCTAGAGTATCTGGTATTTCTTATGCTGAATGGTATGGAGCAAGAATGTATGAAAAACCTAATCCTACAGTGGAGTACCACAAAGAGAATTATGGAGAAAATTTTATGTACGAAGATTTCATGCCTAAATTCAAGGCTGAATCATACAATGCTGATACATGGGCAAAATTTGCTAAGAACATGGGTGCGAAATATATATTTATAACATCAAAACATCACGATGGTTTTTGCTTGTGGGATACAAAATATACTGATCGTAATTCTATGAAAATGGGGCCTAAAAAAGATTTATTAAAAGAATTTTTTGAAGCTGCCAGAAAAAATGGACTGAAAGTAGGATTATACTATTCGCTTATGGAATGGTATAATCCAATGTTAGCAAAAGATTCTTTTCCGCATGGACTAGGAGTAGCTGACAAAGCAAATTATCCATATACTGGCTTAAAGAAAGTGAGTAATTATGTTGATGACTTTATGATTCCTCAAATAAAAGAATTGATTGATGTATATCATCCAGATTTCTTCTATTTTGATGGTGAATGGGATAAGCCAGAGGAGTTCTGGAAAATGAAGGAAGTTGTGGCGTATTATTATAATAAAGCAGAAAAACGTAATCAAGAAGTATTTGTAAACGACCGTTTTGGCGCAGGTTTACGTGGAAAGCATGGCGATTTATACAATGTTGAATATGATTTTGGTAGCGAAATTCAAGGATTGTTAACACATAAATGGTCATACTGGCAAGGTATTGCAAAAACATTTGGTTATAATCAAGATACTGACCCGCAAGATTGTATGTCGCCCAAACAGTTTATTGATAAAGTAGTTATAGGAGTTAGTAAAAACGGAAACTTTGATATTAACGTTGGTCCAACCGCAGCTGGATTAATTCCTGAATATGAACAATATCCTTTATTAAAATTAGGTGAATGGCTAAAAGTAAATGGTGAAGCTATTTATGGTACACACTATTGGAATAAAATACAACAAGAAGGCGATGCATGTTTTACATCAAAAGATAATTATGTATACGCTATCTTTCTTAAATGGCAAGGTGACGAATTCAAATTAAAAAATGTTAAACCAATTGAAGGCTCATCTATTCAATTATTAGGTGTTCCGGGAGATTTAAAATGGAATTGGGACGAAACAAATGGCTTGACCATCTTTTATCCTCAACAAAAAGCAAGACCCACTGAATGCAGTTACGCCTGGTCATTTAAAATAAAAGTGCAATAAAATTAATATTCAAAATGCAATTCCAAACATTATTGTCACTGTAGTTTAAAGGACTTATTACATTATATACAAATAACTGCATCAAAAACAGTCAGATTATTTATAGAAATAGTCGGTTTGTTCCAAACATATTTGTGAGTTTTATAGGTAATAAAAATGGCCGCTTAATGTTTAAGATTACTGATAGGAAATTTTCATTTAAAACAATGAATTAAACGAACCTACAAAATTCACTATTTATGAATTTGAACCGAGTATTTATAATAAATCTTTTTTTACTTTTCGATGTTCATGCACAAGGACAACCATACCGTTTACAATGTGAACACTTGATTAATCCCATTGGGCTTGATGCACCATCGCCCCGATTGCATTGGCAAATCAATGACAGCACCGCGGGTGCCATGCAAACAGCCAATCGGGTTATAGTTGGAACTGATTCTGTTCAAGTAGCCAATGGAATAGGAAATTGTTGGGATACAAAGAAAATTTCGAAGCCCGAAATGCTAGTTTCTTACAAAGGACAAGAACTAAAGCCGTTTACTAAATATTTTTGGACAGTAATATTATGGAACAAAAACCTTCATAAATCAGCGATAGCACCAGTTGCTAGTTTTGAAACTGGTATGATGCAAATTGGTAATTGGAAAGGTAATTGGATTTCGGATTCGAAAGATATATCATTGAAACCTGCAGCCTACTTCCGTAAACAATTTCAGCCATCGGGGAAAGTTAAAAGCGCCCGCATTTATATTGCTGCTGCCGGTTTGTATGAGCTTTTTATTAACGGTAACCGTGTGGGAGATCACCGGCTCGATCCGATGGTTACACGTTTCGACAGGCGTACCCTCTATATTACTTACGATGTAACCTCTCTGGTTAATGCAGGAAATGTGGCTTTAGGTGTGTTGCTTGGCAATGGTTGGTACAATTTTCAGGCTCCGGCTGTTTGGTATTTCGACAAGGCTCCATGGCGCAACCGTCAAAAATTCTGTTTAGACCTTCGCATAACTTATGAAGATGGCCGTCAGGAAGTGATAACTTCAGGCACAGATTGGAAAACCTCGCTCAGCCCAATTATTTTCAACAGTATTTATGTTGGTGAACATTACGATGCCCGGCTTATTCAGACCGGTTGGAACACGCCGCAATTCAACGATTCGAAATGGCTTAATGCTACTTTAGTAGGCGCACCTTCTCAAAATATTACTGCCCAGCAACTACAGCCAATACGTTTTATTGAAGAAATAACCCCTGTAGCTATTAATAAGATGAGCGAACTCAAATCGGTGTATGATTTTGGTCGCAATATTGCCGGGATCACTCGCATTAATGTTAAAGGGGAACGGGGTACCGAAATCCGTTTGAAACACGCGGAGATGTTGGGGAAGGATGGGAATGTTGACATATCGAATATTGACCCTTACTATGAGCCAACTAATGATAAATATCCTTTTCAAACAGATATTTATATTCTTAGTGGCGATAGTGTTGAAACATTTTATCCGCATTTTAATTATAAAGGGTTTCAATATGTTGAGGTAACCAGTAATCGCCCTGTTGAAATAAAGCGCCTTACGGGTATGTTTATGTACAGCGATGTTTCTGCAGATGGCCAAATAAACAGTTCGAACGAAACGTTGAATAAAATATGGAAAGCGACCAATGCATCCTATTTATCAAATCTATATGGATACCCTACAGATTGCCCACAACGCGAGAAGCTTGGTTGGACTGGTGATGCCAACATGGCCTGCGAAACCGGTCTGTACAATTTCGATGCAATAACCATTTACGAAAAATGGCTGGCCGATCATCGTGACGAGCAACAGCCAAATGGCGTATTGCCAGGAATTATTCCTACTAGCGGCTGGGGTTACCATTGGGCTAACGGGCTCGACTATACAAGTTCCATAGCTATTATTCCTTGGAACATTTACCAGTTTTATGGTGATTCAAAATTATTGGCTGATTGCTATGAAAATATTAAAAGATATGTTGATTATGTACATGATTCAAGTCCAAATTATTTGACAAGTTGGGGCCTTGGCGATTGGGTACCTGTAAAATCGAAAGCATCGATAGAGTTAACATCGTCTATATATTACTATATTGATGCGACAATTCTGGCAAAGGCAGCTAAAATATTGCATAATAATACAGATTATCAAAAATACTCTGGATTAGCAGAAAAAATTGCAGCTGCAATCAATGCGAAGTATCTTGATTATCAAACCGGGATATATGCAAATGGGCTTCAAACCGAATTAAGTGCTCCTCTTTTTTGGGGTATAGTTCCTGAAAATATGAAATCGAAAGTTGCAGAAAATCTTTCAAAAAGAGTTATTGCAGATGGCAAACATTTGGATGTTGGGCTACTTGGAACAAAATGTATACTGAATGCACTTAGCGAAAACGGGTATTCTAATTTGGCTTATGAAATAGCCAGTCAAGAAACATATCCTTCTTGGGGATGGTGGATAATAAACGGTGCAACAACCCTCCATGAGAATTGGCCTCTCAATGCAAAAAGCGATCAATCGCTTAACCATATTATGTTTGGTGAAATCAGTGCCTGGTATTACAAGGCCTTGGGTGGCATAAGGCCTGATGAGAAAAATCCTGGGTTTAAGAACATTTTGCTGGAACCACATTTTGTAAATGGCCTTGATTCATTTCAAGCAAGCCATGAAGGGCCTTATGGCAAAATTACTTCAAGCTGGAAGCGCAAAGGAAATACAATAAATTACCATTTGGTTATTCCAGCAAACAGTAATGCCAGCATTAAACTAACTGGAAAACACATCAAATTAAATGGTAAAATAGTAGATCGGCTAGCCAATAGTACAAGTTATTCAGCTAAACTACCTGCTGGAACGTTCGATTTCGAGATTAGCGAAATTAATAACTAAAGGTTGATTTGCCCTGAAATAGATTTACACATAATATGTAATTCATTAACAACAAAGAATAAATTATTAATCGTCCTAAACAAATTAAAAACTATACATTAATCTTTATTGATAAATTATTTATGAGCCATTCGGATTTATATAAAATGCCCCTTTCGCCACGGCCTATTTATATTATAGGCGCAGGCTCCATTGTGCAGGATGCACATTTACCAGCTTATAAAAAAGCGGGCTGGCAGGTGGCTGGCATTTACGATTCTGTTATGGCAAAGTCGGAAGAGTTGGCTGCTGCTAATAATATCAGTGAGGTATTTTTGTCCTTGGCAACTATGGTGCAGCAGGCTCCCCCCAATGCCGTGTTTGATGTGGCTGTTCCTGCATCTGCTTTGCCGGATGTATTGGGTCAGTTGCCACAAAAAGCAACAGTGTTGATACAAAAACCTTTCGGCAGTAATATTGAAGAAGCTACTCAATTATATGAACTATGTAAACGCAAAGAATTTACAGCAGCCATCAATTTTCAAAAACGTTTTATACCTGCCATTGTAAAGGCTAAGAAAATGATTGATGAAGGATTCATAGGAGAACTGCACCACATAGAAATACGGATGAACATTTGGCATCCCTGGCATTTGTGGAGTTTCTTGTTTGATATTCCACGCATGGAAATGTTGTATCACAGCATTCATTACATGGACCTGATGCGGTATTTTTTAGGCAATCCCAAAAGCGTTTATGCCAAAACAGTAAAGCACCCCAAAATGATGCAACTAGCATCCACCCGTTCGGTAATAATATTAGATTATGGCGAAGTAACGCAAGCCTTCATCAATACAAATCATGGTCACGAATTTGGATTAAACTACCAAGACGCATTTATTAAATGGGAAGGTACAAATGGCGCTATAAGACATACATTGGGCAAGAACATCAACTTTCCTGAAGGTGGTGAAGATACGTTTGAAGTTTCCATTTTAGAAGAAGGTAAAACTACGGAATGGCAAAGCGTTGATCCAGGCGGAACCTGGTATCCCGATGCATTTATGGGTTCAATGGCCAACCTTATTAGTTATGCAGAAGGAACGGATCCGGTTCTAATTAATTCTATTGAAAGCGCTTATCATACCATGCAGTTGGTAGAAGCGGCTTATGTATCCAGCAATGGAGGAGGCACCCCAATTAATTATAAATCTTAAAAAAAATAATGGAATCAACAAGAAAATACAGCAGCACATTAACAGATGATATCAGTCAGCCGTCATCAAGGGCTATGCTTTTTGGAGCAGGGTTTACTGATGAGGATATGAAGAAACCACAGGTAGGCGTAGCCAGTGCAGGTTGGGAAGGCAATCCATGTAATATGCACCTGAATCAATTGGCAGTGTATGTAAAAGAAGGTTTAATAAAAGAAAATTTAGTAGGGCTTATTTTTAATACCATTGGTGTAAGTGATGCTCTTTCTATGGGTACTACTGGCATGAGATATTCGCTTCCGTCAAGAGATATCATAGCAGACTCTATTGAGTCGGTGGCACAGGCTCAGTGGTACGATGCAGTAATACCTGTAATGGGCTGCGATAAGAATATGCCAGGTGCGGTTATAGCCATGTGTAGGTTGAATAGGCCATCGCTGATGGTGTATGGCGGCAGCATTTATTCAGGCAAATACAACAACGAAAAAATAAATATTCTTTCCACGCTAGAGGCTTATGGGAAAAAATTATCCAACAATATTTCTGATGAAGATTTTGAGGGTATTGTACACAATGCATGCCCTGGTGCAGGTTCCTGCGGAGGCATGTACACAGCCAATACTATGTCCATGGCCATTGAAGCATTGGGTTTGAGTTTGCCCTACAGTTCCTCCAACCCCGCTATGAGTGATGAAAAAAAACAGGAATGCCTTGATGCTGGAAAGCACATCAAAGTTTTACTTGAAAAAAATATTTGCCCTTTAGATATTCTTACCAAAGAATCTTTTGAAAACGCCATAACCATAGTGATGATAATGGGCGGCTCTACCAATGCCGTGTTGCACCTTATTGCCATGGCATCAGCTGCTAACATTCCGTTGACGTTGGATGATTTTCAAAAAATAAGCGACCGTACGCCACTACTTGCAGATATGAAACCCAGTGGAAAATATTTAATGGAAGACCTTCACCATATTGGTGGTACACCCGCCATTATGAAAATGGTCTTTGATGCTGGTTACCTGCACGGGCATTGCATCACCGTAACGGGAAAAACAGTTGAAGAAAATTTGCGTGAGATAAAACCGCTAGATGATACACTCAATTTAATGTTGCCTTTTAATCAACCGTTAAAAGCAACGGGGCATTTGCAAATTTTGTACGGCAATGTTGCACCTGGTGGTGCTGTTGCCAAAATCACTGGTAAAGAAGGTGAAATGTTTGAAGGCATAGCGCATGTGTTTGATAGTGAGCAGGAAATTTTACAAGCCATTAGTGAAAGAAAAATAAATAAAAAAGAAGTATTGGTAATCCGCTACGAAGGGCCAAAAGGTGGACCAGGTATGCCGGAAATGTTGAAAGCCACTGCAGCCATCATGGGGCTGGGCTTGGGTAAAGAGGTAGCTTTTCTTACCGATGGCCGTTTTTCGGGCGGCACACATGGGTTTGTAATTGGTCACATTGTACCCGAGGCAATGGATGGCGGGCCTATTGCGCTTTTGCAAAATGGCGATAAGATAACCATAGATGTAGTGAATAACCGGGTAGATGTGCATATTAGTGAAGAAGAAATGGAACGCAGAAAGAATGAATGGACAGCACCGCCACCCCGTTATACCAGCGGCTCCTTATTAAAATACAGTTACCTCGTTTCCTCTGCATCGGAAGGATGCATCACCGATAAACAAAGAACAAACTTGTGAAAATAATTGATGCACATATTCACCTCTGGAATGTAGAACGGTTGGACTATCCCTGGCTGAAGGATATGCCGCAAATCAATCATTCTTTTTTAATCAGTGATTATAAGAATGCAGTAAAAGAATATGAAGTTGAAGGCTGTGTTTTCGTAGAATGTGCCTGCAACACCGAGCAATCATTACAAGAAATAACATTTGCAGAAGAACAACTTTCCATCGAAAAAATAATTGGGTTGGTGCCGTATGCGCCATTAGAAAATGTAGCAGAGATAAAAAATTATCTGCAAAGAATTTCAGCTAATCCATTGGTAAAAGGGGTAAGAAGAATGACACCAGATGAACCGGGAATATGCTTGACAGAATCTTTTTTGTCTACTGTAAAAAGCCTTCCTTCTTACAACCTGAGCCTGGATATTTCGGTAAAGCCCTATCAATTAAAAGAGACAAAGGCTATGATTGAGCAATGCCCTGAAACCAGTTTTATTATTGACCATTTGGGCAAGCCGGATATAGCCAACAAAAGCTTTGAAGCTTATCAGCAAAACATAACTGCACTAGCTGCCAAACAAAATGTAGTGGCAAAAATTTCTGGATTAATTACCGAAGCAAACTGGGTAAATTGGACAACAGAGGACTTAAAACCATACATACATTTTGCCATAGAAAAATTTGGTTTCAGCAGGCTGATATTTGGGAGCGACTGGCCAGTGGTAACATTGGCGGGTAATTATAAAAAATGGATAGAGGCTTTGCAGGAAATAATAAATGATTGTGCGGAAGAAGACAAAGAAAATATATTTTATAACAATGCCATGAGCACTTACCATTTAAAAGAAACAGTATAAATCCGATTATAAAAAGGCCTAATAATAGTAGATTAAGAAATAGTAGTTCAATGTTAAAGTGTAAATATCAGAGATGTAAATTCATATATAAGCAATTTTTCTTACTCAGTCAGCATACAAAGTTTATACAGGTAACTAATTAGTAAAACAGAAAATGACAAATGATACACTATTGCAAAACACTGATTACAAATTCAGAAACATAAACAGATAATCAACAACTACAAGTTTGTAGCATTAGGAAAATATAAAGAAGGATAATTAAATTTGGTGCAAGAGCAATTCGTTATTTTATAGCAATAATGTTAGTGAATAATTTTAATCTGAGCGGTTTAACAATTCTACCTACTGCTATTATATAACAATAGCTTCAATAAAATATACCATGTATTGTTAAAATGTTTTAAAATATCACTGAATGAATGTACTATAGTAGGCTCAAAAAAACTACACTTTATGAAATTCAAACAGAATATATTGCTGATTTAATTAAAGTTCCAGAAAATCAGATCAACATGATCTAGTTAAGTATAGCTCGCTAATGTAATTTATTCTTCAATATCGATTTAAACCCAATATACAATTCAGGCAATGCCTGCTGCATTGCCTGCTCATACAAATAAGGATCATTGCGATAAAAAATGCTGAAATTAGTTGGTTTGTTTGTCTCTTGAAATATATACCCGTTTACCGAAGTTTGGACTTTACAATTGTGGAGTTCATTTATGATAACCCTATCAGAGTTATTCAGTTTATTAGCAGGTATAATTGTGTATTTACCTGATTTATTAAGAATCAGTTTCATTTTCGCTACCTCTAGCCAAACACCTGTTTCCCATATATAATGTTCATGATTATAATCTGGAGGATTGATATTTAATATGGAATCATTTTCCATCGCCCTCAAAAAATCATTTTGTCTAGCTCCTGTAAACGAATAAGCTAGGTAGCGTTGTAATACGGTATCCATTTTATGGATAAAATTTATATTAGGGAGTTTATAATAGCTGTTGTATTCATCATAACTAAAAGGGTAATTATGAGACCCATAACCAATGCCATTTGCCGTATCAGCAGCGCAGGGATATAATACTACTGGTAATTTAGTATTGATCATTGTTTTAATTGCCACTCGATCTAGAGCTATATTCCACTCTAAAAATTTAGGGCCAGAAGCTCCAGCAGAAAGATGAATTCGTGCCACTTTCTTTTTAAATAATTCAGGCTCCCTATTATACGCAACTGCCAACACACGGGCAGACCCAAAAGAAAGGATTTGAATGGGTTCTGGACTTTCTTTTAAAGTTTTAATTAATAATTCAATACCCTGCTGCTGAAACTTAGGTATATCAATCATTTTATCACCCATATTTTTCATTGGATGAAAAGGACCATTGGCAAAAGGAACAGTACGATCGAAAATATAGTTTAGTTGCAGCATTGGAATAAAGCCTGCTTCTCTTGGCCCTCCGGAATCAGGATACAGTCCTTCTGCGGGGTTAATAACTATTGGATGCCTAAAAGGTTCTGTGCAATCAAGAATTACCGCTTTCAAGTCAATTTGGGGCAATGCATAAGCCAATATTAAATCGAAATTATCACCTGGATCCTGCGCAGGATGGTATAAATCAGTAATAACAATTACTGGAATTTTATTGGATTTTTTATTTTGTGCGTAACCAATATTGTAAAAACAAAAAGCAAATGGAATTATAAAAAATAATTTTAAAATGATACTTTTCATTTTTTATATTATAGGTTAAGAATTAATAAGTAGCTCAATATTCATTTAAAATACTATCTATTATCTATAAACCGATATTTATTTTAAAGACTTTATACCATCAATTTTCAAAAGCCTTTTACCATATACGGGATGACGTAAAAA
The DNA here is from genome assembly GCA_031369485.1 of Sphingobacteriia bacterium. Taxonomy (GTDB): domain Bacteria; phylum Bacteroidota; class Bacteroidia; order Chitinophagales; family Chitinophagaceae; genus Sediminibacterium. The sequence continues at coordinate 11,889 of JANMOT010000054.1, read as the reverse complement.
CCAAGATGGTGTACAACTCCATGCATGGCAGTAACTATTAAACAAGTGGCTATTATAAGGAGATGTATAAGCATTTTCGGGATTGTAAATTTCCCAAAAAGTATCAGCCCCCTTGTCTATCATACTTCCCCAATAATTTGCTATAAAATGATAGGCATTTTCATCCATATCACATAGTAGGTAAGCCTGCACCAAATGATGTACCAAGTAGGGTGTACCTGGTTTAATTGCACTTGAATCTTTTTCTATTCTATTTAAAATTTTCCTTCCTTTATTTTTATCTACAACTCCAGCCAAAATCATCCAAATTTGTGAGGCCCAGGACACCTGTTTTTTGATGCCCGAAACAAAAAGTCCTTTTTCTTCATCATAAAAATTATGCATAGCAGACACCTCTAATTGATTAATTAGATTTTGCCATTTAACCACGTCTTTTTTAATCCCTAATTTAGTCGCTATAGTCCTCAACGATTTTACAGCATAAATAGCTGTAGCCTGTTCAGCAGCCTGCCTATCGAGTTTTTTACTCCAATCTATAAATTGCCAAACTGAATCAGGAATTTGTAAATAGTTTTTATCGTTTAGCCATTTATCACAAACAAGGTCTACTTGCTTGCCGGCCAATGGGTATAATTTTTTTGCCAATCCCCAATCATTGCTTTTAGTAGCATAACTAAGAAGTGTATTTCCAAATAACATGGCATAATCTGGAATCATTTCATCGCCGATTTCAGGGTTTTCGCCATTAGTTGTATATATACAAGACGAAATAAAACCATCGCTTCTTTGTTTACCTGCAAATAGCAGTAGGTTCCGTTTAATCAATTTATGGGATTGATAAAGCACACCATCGGCCAGTGCCTCCAAACGTAAATCTCCCAGCCAAAGTCGCTGGTCGCGCTTAGGTCCATCTTCAAAAACTTCCTGTATACAATTGCGTAGGGTATATTGCGCGACTAAATCTATTTGCCTAAATTTTTTACTAAAATTTTGTAGTGACTTTATTTTATTAAATGGTATGGCTGAAACCTCATCACAGTAAAGATTTGATAGGTTTACTGTGCTATCAGTTTGCAATACAACCAATTGAACAAACCGAAAAGCACGTCGCTCATTTAATCGCCAGTTTTTATTAATATCTAATATTAAACTCCAGTTATTGGGTGGTTTATAGCCATTATCAAAAACAGGTGAGTATTTTTCCCAGCTATCCCCAATTTCTGCCAGCACTTCTGCGGGTTGTATTAGTAGTTTCGTGCTTGCACTACTAATACCTTGCAAATAGCCTACTATATGGCGACCAAAGTCGAGTATCACAGTATCGCCTTTATTCAACTTAAGTTCCGCAAGTTTATCAGCAGGTGAAATAATATTCTTTTTCCAACCCAACCATATATTCGTATCCTTTGAAATACGAATAATATTTTGAGGATAAGAACTGCGATGGCTTAAAGTTGGCATCAATTGTTTAGCCTGTTTTAAGTACCCTATTTTTAAAAAATCCTGCGAATAATTATTTATTGAAAATAATAAGCAACTTAAACAACCTGCAATTGAAATAAATAATTTTTGCATTGGTATATTTTATAAAATAATTTATTACTTCACTCCAAAAAAAATAATTTTAGCTGCTTCATCTTTGAATTCACAGGTAATAATTGCCCTACCTTGTTTATCATATCTCACCTTCACATCATCATTATGCCATAGATTTTTATCTACTTTGTTTTTTGTAATATACGTATAAATATGTCCTTTCGCTGGCATAGCAAAAATCACTACGGCTCCTCGTCCATTCTTTTCATTTATCTTTTCATGTATCTCAGGAAGTGAACTGATCTCACCCATTCTTACTGGATTGCTAATGGTTATATCGTTTTTAACCTGCTTATACTTTTGAATCAAATTACCTATATGAGTGATGCTTGTATCGGAAAGACTTAATAAATCTCCCCAAAAACCATTCTGTCCGAGTATGAGCGAAGCCACATTTATTGTTTGGGAAACTTGTGGCGCATCGGGTAAATAATGCGTGAGGAATAAGATAGAAGGAATCCATTTATCATAGCCTAACGAAGTGCGACAAACAGCTGCCCTAGCAGCTCCAGGGTACACAAAAATATTATTCCAAAGCATTTTTTCAGGCATAGGTAAATTATAATTGTCGTAGTAAGGGCCATTATTCATATGAAAATATTTACCAGATGCCAAAAACTGTAAGCCCATACTTCTCCAACCTTCAGTAATGTCAAAATCAACAATAGCATTGGGGATTACAGATGCAACACTGTCCACTACTTTATTAAGGTATTTACCCAATTCAAATGCATAGCAATCCATTCGCTCCTGCTGCGAATTTGTTTCTTTGCCATGATTGTGATTGGGGCTATTACAACCATACTGATAGATTGCGTCCCATTTAAAATAAATATTTCCATACTCTTTTGCACTTCTTATCATTTGTGCGGCACAATCTTTCCAGTATTTGCTTACCATGCACATATTATAGCTAGATTCGGTTTCCCATACTTCAGAAGCCGTACTGGTTTCTCCATTATAAGAAGTAATACAATCAGCATTTTCTTTATAAATTTTACTTGAAACTGCGGCCTGTGTGGGACTGTACCATAATCCCAGTTTCATATTCATTGAATCTAGCTTTGCCTTTACCAATTGAAGGCTATCGGGAAAAGCTGTTTTATTCACCTGCCAGTCGCCTGTTTTGCCAAACCATCCTGCATCTAATACATATACATCAATACCTAAGCGATGCGCTGTATTTATTTCTTTAAGCGTATGGCTCAAATTCATTGAAGACAAATATTTATTCCCATTCCAAGTTTTATTGCGTTCCTGAAAACCCCAAGTATTGTAATAGATATAGGGTGTTCTACTTGCAGCATTTACTGCAATATCTTTAAGGATAAAAGTTCGATAATACTCCGCCATTGTTTCCTTATTTCCCTTTATACCAGCCACTTCAAACCAAATGGTCTCGTAGGGATGAACTGCATCAATTGATTGATTGTGATAATAATTTCCTTTGACTGCATTTATCGATATGCTTTTATTTTCTGCTACATTGAATTGAATAAATCGATCTGGAATTTGAGACCCATGTTCATAGGCCAATATAAAAGTGGACTTATTATTTTCGGCTATCAAAATTGGACCCGTCACCGATTGGTTGTTTTCAAAATATCGGTCTTCTATCGGCTTATCATTTAATACAAATGAGTGAGATTTTTCATTAAAGTCAGACAATTGTATTTCTGAAAACTTTGCGGACTTACTAAACGTGGTTGAAACATAATTAAGCGCATCTCGACCAGTATTTTTTGTAAGTAATTTTTTATCCGCACTTTGAAGGGTATAAAAAAAACGAATGACAGGACTTTTAGGCGATACCCTAAAAGTGATTTGTAAACTAAGTGCGTCATTACCCTTTAACTTTCCCTTTAACCGATATTCAATTACCCCATTTTTAAGTGTATCTGGTTTAGCAACAAAATTTAGGATTACTGGTTTTGCAATAAGTTGTTTTCCATTCACCTCAAAAACAGGTGGCTTAATTTGAATAGCCTCACCAGTTTCTTTTTCGGTATAAGTAAAAATTGAGTTGCCGTTTGAAGGGAACTGTAATTCAAAAAAATGATTGCTTATTTTATAGTTTTTTGTATTCGTTGTTTGAGCGTTTGCCAATGATGAAATAAGTGTAAATATCAGCAGCAATAACCTTAGTATTGGATTCATTTATTTTTTGTTGTTATTGAATAATTCTTTATTTCTCAAAACTAAACTCCAACTCATTGGCCCAATGTAGTTTCCAATCGACCATAAACGAACCATTTATTTTTGAGACAGTCCTGCCCTTCGACAATTCCATGCAATCGTTACTGGTATCATCATTTACCCGGTAAGAAAATTTAATGGTTTGATTTAAATCCAGCCTTTTCTTTACAGCAGGTATTTCACTCCAAGGAATGGCAGCTTCTACAATTCTTGTATTGCCGTTTCTTGTAATTATTAATGCGCCATTTTTAACTGGTCCATCTTGCGGTGATGCACCCTGCCTAGGAAAAAAGTGTTTATGTGGCATGCCAGGCGCTCTTAATCGCCATATTTCTGTGCCACCACCATATTTTTGTGCAACAGGGTTTAATGCATATTCATAATCAGTACATTGATAATTGGTATATCCACTCATAGTGCCAGCGGGATAAGGATATAAATCTTTTTGCTCCTCTTCTAGCACGTTGAAAGCTATTTGAATATTATCGTGATTGGCAAAATTACCAGAGGGTAATTCTGGGTCTTTACGGTATGAATAACGACGTACATTTTTAGGCCATATTAATTCTACTAATGGTTTATTCAGTAGTTGACTGTCGGGTAAATCATTCTCAGATACTTTTAACCGAATAATACTATCTATTCTAGAAAAGCTATACGCATTAAAAATAGGCCCATTATAAAATTCTGTAAATAAGCCCTTGACCGATAAAGTATTTTTCTCACAAGATAGAAACTGGCTGGGCACTATTTGTAGTGGCTGATGTTTACTCTTCCAGGTTAGCTGCAAATCAACTGCATTCCACTCTTTTGATAATTCAATTTTAATATCATATTCTTTATCGGAAGATAAAAACACCTTCCCTTTTGAAGATATGTCCAAGGTATTATCCCAGTTGTCAACTATCAATTTATTATCGATCCATAATCGGCTAAGGTTTTCGGAATTAAGTGATAAAATATATTCCTCATTATACCTTGCTTTTATTTTTCCTTTCCATCTTATAGAATAACTAATACCATCCTGCAACATAGCACCTCCAAAACGAAATTTATTATAAGGGACATAAGATTTTTCTGGATAAAAAAATTCTTCGTCATCCCTATTCTCAAAACGTATCATTCCATCATCAACCGAATTATCAGCAACTTTTGCAGCAAAATAAAAATAGTTTTCGTCATAAGCCAAGTAACCATTGGCCAATCCTGCAGCGGTAGATTTATCAAAATTTTTAAAGGGAAACCAAGCTTCTTCTGTGATACTGCTCTGCTTTGTACCGTCGCTAATAATTTGCTGTGGTAGTACGCCCTCCCAGTCGTCCAACTTACCATCCACTGTTATTTTTCGTTTGCTGATTGTATTTACATGAAGTGTTTCTTCGTGCAAAGCAATGCCATCTATACCTGCATCAAATAAAAGATTAAGCAAATAAGAATTGTCAGGTATATTCTTTATTGAGCTAGCCTTTATCTCAACCAATTTGGTTTCATTTTGCTTAAAATCAATTAGTAGAGCAGTATCTTTTAATACAATACCTGCAACTTTTAGTTTGAGTAAACCACTAATAGGTCTATTCAGCACATTGGTAAGTTTAAGTCTTAACGAGGCACCCTTATTTAGCGGCTGCAAAAAATCGTATGCAATTGTTTCTAAGGGCTCAATTCCTTTTATATACGATTGTTGCACTGCCTTTAAAAGCAAATCAAAAGAACCAGCAGATCCATCTGTACGCAGAAAATACCCTTTGCTATTGAGTGGTATGGTAATCTTACCCTTTGCTGTTACGACTGTATTTCCGTAAAAATCAAATAATTTAAACTTACCTTGTGCATTGGTTATTGTAAGTGTTGCGTCTTCCAGCACTTCATTTTTTGAAATAGCAGTTTTTAATTTATCAATTGCGTCTTTTTGGGTGATTGGATCTAATGAATTGATTTCTTTTTGTAATTTAGTTTCATGTGCTGCTTCTTTTAAGCCCCTCGCGGTTCTGAATAAAATATTTTCTGCGCCAAATTCTTCACCAATATCACCAACTACTATCAGTGTGCCATCTTCTTTGTTAGAGATGCCTTTTTCATCAATACGCCCATCAAATTGTGTAATCCACGGAAGGCCATTTTTAAAAATTAGTTGGTTGAATTTTCTTTCTCCAATAAAATGCTGTGTAGCACCTATTGATGCAGCAACCGACCAAGCATGAATAATTTCAACCTCTTTTGAATGGCCATTGGGAAGTCTAATTTTTTGTGGAATTTTATTACAAATATTACCTCCATATATACCCATTGCCCTATCATATCCGGCTGATCTATTGGTAGCTACTACCGCAGCTACCCTGTCGTCTGTATTCGCAACCCAGCTTTCCGTATCCCAAATTTTGACCCTACCATGCAAAGAATCTTTTCTATTTACCCATTGCTTTATAGTTGCATATGATTGCATTCCTTGGTAATGGATACTACAAAAATCAAAACGTTTTAGCATACTATCTGTACCATCAGCAAATAATTTATCAAGGGCATTAGAAGTTGAGCTGGTACCACCAATTAAAATATCCACGCCTGCATCTCGCCTTGCGTCTTCTACTGCTTCAGCCATCTTTGTATAAATTTCTCTATACCTTGGCATATCTGCACCCCAACCTGAAATAGATACTCCCTCCCAAGGCTCATTCCATAATGCGAATGCATTTACTGGTCCTTTTGGCCATCCGAATTCTACTGCTAATTTATACACCAACTTTTTAAAATCGTTATCGTATTCAGGCAGCCATGCCATATCTGTTTTTTCGTTTTTAAAAACTCCTTTGTCATCTAACCAAGGGCGTGACACACCCATAGGTTGGTAGTTTGCAAAAGCATCAGGTGCTCCCATTTTTACCAATACGGCAATATCAGATTTGTTATAAGCCTGCAATGATTTCCGTTCGTTATCATACCATTTTTCAAAATCTGGCGCATTGGTCGGCTTGTATGGAATACCATATCTAATGGAGTGGGTGCCTAAGCGCTGTAAAACATCATTAGATATATTATCAAGACAAAAAGATGGGTATTGGATTCTTTCTTTCTTGGCCACAAATGTTCTAACACAGCTGGTAATAAATTGCCTACCAAATTGCCCTAAATCTGCTACCAGCGCATAAGCTCCAAAGCGACTGGGAATGTTAATTTTCAACGGCATATTAATAAATCCACCAGCTTTAATTACCGTAGTAAAAGGCTTTCTAGATTCATCTTTTATCTTAAACATAGCTGGTGTCCAGATATCACCAGCGTTACCCTTAGTGCCATAAGCTATTACCAATAAATTTCCTTTTAGTACTGCATCTTTAGAAGTATTATTCACCAACTGAATGGTTAATTCCAGTTTATCACTAGGCCAGAGTATATTACCAGGAATATTGGTTTTCATACAAACTGCAGCAATTGAATAATCTTTTTTATGCGGAACTACTCCAAATGTTTTACCAAATTCAGGAATGTCTTCACCCGCCACCATTTGGGCGTTAACCATTTTACCAAATAAAATTAATACACAATAAAAAGGGAATATTTTTAAAAATTTATATTTCATTGTTAATAATATTGGTTATAAAAATAGTTAGGGTTAATTTAAAAAAGAATCCCTGTTTTCTAACAGGGATTTTAACGATTGCTTGCTGCTATAAGAGTAGTTTATTTACTGAAATTTATACCACCACAAGAGTGGAATTAGTTAGACAACACTTATTATATTTAAATACAATTAACTATAAGTCTTGTACCATATTGTTTAATTAATTTATGAAACTTATAAACCTGCTATAGTATTAAATAAAAAGTTTGAAAGCAAGATATCGATTTAAAAAATTAAGACTGCTATGTATGGAGTAATTTCAGCATTGGCAGGATTTTAAAAATAATAATGAATATTTCTACGCCCTTCTCCATGATAATCCTTGCTGCTTGTACATAAGCTGACTGGTCTGTAACAGCAATACCCGAAAGCATTTCCACTTCTTTTTCATTTGGTGTGATAATCCAAATATTTTTAAGTAAAATGATTTCTTAAAAATTTCAATCCTTGCGTCGCTATTATTTCACCTGAACCGTCAATTATTCTCCAGATAGATGCTGCCTTTGCAATAACTTTTACTTCTGGCGTAAAAGATTCAATTACTAATTGTCCTTTGTAATTAATTGTATCAAGTGCTGTTTTTATATCATCCCAATTGGTATGATCCCAGCCTGGTGTACCCCTATCACTACCACAGGCATGCAGTAAAGCCAGCCGATCACTAGCCTTTATAATGGCTTCGCCTAAATGCTTTTCTTCAATATTCATGTGGAAGGTATCAAGGTGCAGGTATAGAGAGTCACTACCAACTTTTTCAATAAGGTTCAAGCCTTGTTCGCAGGTATTTATAAAATCTGTTTCAAAACGGTTGAGTGGTTCAATGGCGAGCTTTATTTCTTTTGCTGCTCCATATTCACATAATTCCTGTAAATGTGCAACTACAATTTGTTCCTGTAGTACATACTCATCTTTAGTCACCGCATCTGCCCTGCCTACACTTGAATATAAAGGCCCAACTACCAATTCTCCACCAATGGCTTTTGTAAAATCAATCGTATCTTTTATATATTGTAAAGAGGTTTGCTGTTGGTCTAACGTCCCTCTTAAATCCCTATCTGCACCAAATGCCGCTGCCACAGATATGCAGCGAAGATTGTTTTTTTTCAATGCAGTTTTTATGAGGGAGGCATTTAACTGTAAAGGATTTTCTGCGGCTATTTCAACGCTATCAAATCCCCATTCAGCAAATACTTCAAATAAATTTACAGACTCATTTGTAAATGGAGAAGTGAATAAAAAAGTATTAATGCCTATTGGATACATTGTTATATTTGATTTACTTATGCGTTATTAAAACTGACACATTCCTTCATTTCCTTTTCGGTATACGCCATATTATATTGTTTTAGCACATCCTCCGGCACACCATTCCATTGATTGGGCATATTGCCTGCATAACCAATATCTTTTACGCCAATTTCAGATGTATAAAAACCTGTAAGCGTTAAATTACGCATCAGGCTAAAAAATGCTGCACCCTGTTTCATACTTGCTTTTGCTTTATCGGGATAAGCTATTTCATCTACTATTTTAAGGCGTTGTTGTTCAGTTATAGCTGAGAAAGGCTTTTCAAAACGGTTGAGTGATTGCAGTTCCAGCCAGCGCAAACCACCCCTCATTGGTATCTGATGCTCGGGCATATCCTTCACTATAAATTCAATAAAATCTGCAACTTTAGCATCCGATGCACTGCCGCTTATTTCATCTTTTGGTACAATAATGTCGGCCAGTACGGTAATAGCAACCAACTCCTCCACAGAAAAAAATTTATCGGCATGCAATTTTTTATTCACCACTTTTTCCTCCTCCATCCGGTCATCCTCATCCAATTTTTTACTATCATCTGCTGCGGCAGTAGGTTTGTCTTTTGTTTTGCATGATTCTATTAAAACAGCAGTAGAAGCTGTACCTATTAATAAAGCTTTAATTGATTTACGCCTGTCCATAAATGTGGCTTCATCCCCTAAAGGGGTGTTTAGTTAATAATAATTTTTAGCACCTTTGTTTTAGCATAATATATCTTGTATTATAGCCTTGCCTTAGTTCCTCCATCCTGGGGCGGAGGGGGATTAAATATTATGCTTCTTTAATTCATTAACAATGTATTCTGATGTACGCATAGATAAAGCCAATATTGTCCAAGTGATATTTTTATCCGCCTGCGATGTAAATTGACCACCATCTACATTAAATAGATTTTTACAATCATGTACCTGACTCCATTTGTTGAGGGCTGATTTTTTAGAATCGTTTCCCATTCTTATAGTACCTGCTTCGTGTATAATTGCACCAGGATTTGCCATGCCGTAATCATTATCTGGCCCATCGTTATCACCCCAAGTAATTACAGCACCCATATTGGTCAGTATTTCTTTAAACGTTTCCTTCATATGTTTTACCTGCTTTATTTCGTATTCACCATTTTTCACATTGAACCGTAAAACTGGTATGCCATACTGATCAACTACTGTAGGATCTATCTCACAATAATTAGATTCTACAGCTACGCTTTCCCCTCTTCCCGACATACTTACACCTGCCCCAAACATGTACCGCATATCTTCTTTAATTGAAGCACCATAACCACCTGCCTCTTTCTTTTTTCCATTAATGGCTATTTTGCCATTTTGTTTTTCCAAACCAAAACCAATTCCGTAAGCTGGTTGCCCCATACCACCGCCATACTCAATATGATAACCCCTTGGGAAATCAAGTTTTTTATTGTCTAACCACCAAGGTGTGTACACATGCATACCTCCCACTCCATCTTCATTGTATCTTTTGCGACCATACAATTGTGGCAAATAACCGCCCATACCTGCACCAGTAGAATCGTTTAAATATTTTCCCACCACATTGCTTGAATTGCCTATTCCATTTGGGTGCTGCGCAGATTTTGAATTAAGCATTAATCTAGCGCTTTCGCAAGCACTCGCTGCCAGTACTACTATTTTCCCCATTACCTGATACTCCTGCATATCTTCTTTATTCACATAGGAAACACCAGTAGCAAGTCCTTCTTTATTGGTAAGTACTTCCCTAGCCATGGCGTTGGTTATAAGGTCAACATTGCCTGTGGCCATCGCTGGTTTTATTAATACAGACGAAGAAGAAAAATCTGCATACACCTTACAGGAACGACCGCATTGGGCGCAATAAAAGCACGCGCCTCTGTCTTTATTAATTTGTTTGGTAAGAATAGATAATCGAGATGGTATAACGGGTATGCCAATATCTGTTGCAGCTTTTTTTATAAACAACTCATGAAGCCTTGGCTTAGGTGGTGGAAGAAATATTCCATCTGGATCGTTGAGCAATCCTTCGTTACTTCCGAATACGCCTATTAGTTTATCTATTTTATCATAGTAGGGTTTCACATCATCGTAGCTAATTGGCCAATCCTCACCGAGGCCATCAATACTTTTCCTTTTAAAATCTTTAGGTCCAAACCTAAGAGAAATCCTACCCCAATGATTGGTTCTTCCACCTACCATTCTTGCCCGCCACCAATCGAATTGGGTTCCTTCTGAAGTAGTGTAAGGTTCACCATCAATCTTCCATCCCCAATAGCAGGCATCAAAATCGCCAAAAGGTCTAAACTTAGTACTGGCACCGCGCCTAGGGGATTCCCAAGGATTTTTTAATTGAGATCCATTTATTGCTGGATCGAAATCAGGTCCAGCTTCCAATAGACATACTTTTAATCCTGCATTTGCTAAAACATAAGCAGCCATGCCTCCACCAGCACCTGAACCTACAATGATTACATCATATACTTTGGCTTGTTTTTTTATTTGGAGATCTCCCATGAAGCAATCAAAATTTTTAAAAAAATTATTAATACAATCGTATAAATGAATATAACAATTAAAAAGGGAATTTGTACCAGATAGAAGTAATATATCTTCCTGTTTTTTTAAAGATCTATATATTGCAAATACTGAATTAAATATAGCATTATGATGAGCACTATTTAATAGCTCAGACAACATATTTATGCTTTCTAAAAATCTTTGTAATGTAAACGTTTTAATGGTACAAATGTTCATTTTTATTGTTATTATAGGGTGATTACATTATTTACGATTGTCACTTTAAAACGCTATGATGAAAATTTATTCTACTATTTTTTTTGTATGTCTATTTGCAACTGCGCAAGCACAAACTATTTCAAACGTTGACAATGGTATCTGGAAAATAGTTTATGGCAACCCTGAAAAAATACTGCCAGACCAATTTAAAGCGGCCACAAAAACAACAGCACTTGCTACAATGCCAGAGCAACCTATACCAGCAGTTTCTTTAGCTCAAATTCAGTTTAAAAAAACAACCTCTGGTATTATGGCTGAAATTGATGCTTCGGATGATGAACGGTTTTATGGCTTTGGTTTACAAATCAATTCTTTTGAGCAACGGGGCATGCGGCGTGATATCCGTATCAATAGCTGGCCGGTTGGCAACGTGGGTTTCAGCCATGC
>JANMOT010000060.1:0-1516 GCA_031369485.1 Sphingobacteriia bacterium | reverse complement strand
TGTTGGTTTCTTTGGCAAAGCGCTGAAGCTCCGCTGCAGATTCTCTGATTTGGCTAATGCTGCCTGCACCACTTTCAACAAACGGCGATTGTAGGGTTTGAATAGAATCAACAATGACCAGTTGCGGTTTCAGTTTTTTTATTTCCTGGAAAATAGTTTGCGTGTTTGTTTCGGTAAGAATGTAAAAGTTATCGCTGCCAATTCCAATCCTGTCGGCACGCATTTTTATTTGTTGTTCACTCTCTTCACCACTTATATATAATGTAACAACATCTTTCAATTGCAAACCAATTTGTAAAAACAAAGTTGACTTACCAATGCCTGGTTCGCCGGCTACCAAAACAATGCTTCCCAAAACAATGCCGCCACCAAGTACGCGGTTTAATTCTGCATCGGTTGTAAGTATCCTTTTTTCTTCGGCACTGCTTACCTCATTTATCGAAATGGTTTTTTGTTTTCCCAATCCTGAGTAATCACGCCATTCGTCTTTTTCTTTTTTGTCGCTTCCTTTAACAATGATTTCTTCCACAAAAGTATTCCAGTTATTACAGCCCGGGCACTTACCTAACCATTTAGCACTTTCGTAACCACAACTCTGACAAAAAAATGCGGATTTAGTTTTACTCATCAGTAATAAAAATTTACAAAGTACGAATGTATATTAGAAAGATTTGATTGTAAGGAAAAAGAAAAAAGAATGATCAAAAAAATTTTGCAGAAAGAAATTTTTTAAAAAATATCTTTAAATCCTTGGGGAATATTCTTCGAGTTCCCTCTCCTTTGGAGTTCCTTGCAAAGGAACGAGCGTAGCTCATTGGGGTGAGGCCGAAAAGTAAAAGGGTCAACATTTCTGCTGACCCTTTGTACTTACTAACCCATTAAATTCTATTGCTAAATTACAAATTCAGCCCACATAAAAAAATAAATTTTCGGAGATGTTAATAAGTTATTGGTACACTACCAGGGTGTATTTATACCTGGTTTAGTACACTTAATTAATTGAATATCAGTTAATTAAAATCATTTTGAAGCTGGAAAATATAGCTATATTTCAAGGTTAATTTAAAATTAATTCTCAAAAATATTTGGTTTATAAAATAAACTACTTTACGTTTGTGAAAAATTAGGAACAATGAAAAGCGCATTTACATTACTTATTTTACTACTTGGTTTATCGGCGGCAGCACAGGTTAAGGTGGAAGGTAAAATAACTGATACAAAGGGAAAACCCGTCGGTGGGGTAAGCATTACTTTAAAGGATACCTATGATGGGGCAACGACTGATTCAATAGGTAATTTTTCATTCGCCCCCCAGCTTTATCTCGATTACTATCTTCCCAAAACAGATGAAAAAAGGTTTACACAGGTTTTTACTTTCACGTTTGGATATAATTTTTAACAGGTGCCGGGCACTTAACAAAACATTATCAGCGCATATCTTCGGTTGGCATATGGATTGAATCGTAATGACTGAAACAAAATTATTTTTTATGAACCTGAAACTTTTATCCATTGC
>JANMOT010000017.1:0-24786 GCA_031369485.1 Sphingobacteriia bacterium | reverse complement strand
TTCTTTCTCCTTCTCATAGGCTTTGATGATTGCTTTTACAAGACGGTGACGAACCACGTCTTCTTCGTTTAATTCAATATGTGCAATGCCTTCAATATTTTTTAAAATACGGGTTGATTTTTCAAGCCCACTCCTCATATTTCTCGGCAAATCTACTTGAGTAGGATCACCAGTAATAATGGCTTTAGCATTTGATCCAATGCGAGTTAGAAACATTTTTAGTTGCAGGTCATTGGTATTCTGGGCCTCATCTAAAATAATAAATGCATGATCTAATGTTCTGCCACGCATATAAGCAAGGGGTGCAATTTCAATGGTTCGAGTGCTCATATAGTAACCCAATTTATCGGCTGGAATCATATCATCCAACGCATCATAGAGGGGACGTAGGTAGGGATCTATTTTTTCTTTTAAATCGCCCGGTAAGAAACCCAAACTTTCTCCAGCTTCAACAGCGGGACGAGTTAAGATGATTTTCTTTACCACTTTATTTTTTAGTGCGCGCACCGCCAATGCAACTGCAGTGTATGTTTTGCCAGTACCTGCAGGGCCAATGGCAAACACAATATCATTTTTATCGGCAGCTTGCACCATTTTTTTCTGGTTTTGGGTGCGGGCTCTTACCGTTTTGCCATTGGGCCCAAATACTAGAATATCATTGGGATTTCTTTCAACGAAATTGTCCACAACTTCTGCATCGTCGCCGCCTAAAATTTGCTCAAAATAACCCTCACTTAAGTGGCCATTGCGTTGGAGGTATTGAACAATCAGATCAATTTTTTCACGGGCAGTATCAATCTGTTCGGGTGCTCCGCTCAGTTTTAATTGAGTGCCTCTGGAAAGAATTTTTAAAAGGGGGAATTTCTTTTTAAGCAAATCTAATTTGCCATTGTTGACGCCAAAAAACTCGGTAGGATTAACGGTTTCTAAGCTAATGATGGTCTCTGTCAATCTCTTTGGGTTTTAGATGAAGGATCAAAATATGAGGCAATACCTCTTTTCCAAATTTAGTTAGAATGCGTACACAATTCCTAATGTTTCTTATTCACAGATGTGGAAAGAATAATTCAGGTTACATCTGAATTATTCGCCAATTAATTTTAATGCTTCTATGGTTTGAGTTGGGTTGGGTGACTTAAAAACAGTATTGCCAGCTACCAGAATATCTGCACCTGCGTGAATAATAGATGCGGCATTATTTAGGGTTATGCCCCCATCAATTTCTATTAAGCAACTACTCCCTTTTGCAAGAATCATTTGTTTTAGTGCTGCTATTTTTGTGAGGGTATAGGGAATAAAACTTTGGCCACCAAAGCCAGGGTTTACGCTCATTAAACATACCAGATCTATATCAGCAATAATAGCTTCTAATAGTGCAATAGAAGTATGTGGATTTACCGCAACACCTGCTTTCATGCCGAGGCTTTTAATCTGTTCAATATTTCGGTGTAAATGAGGGCAGGCTTCAATATGAACGGTTAATATATCTGCGCCAGCATCTTTAAAAGCGCTTGCATAGTTGCCCGGTTCTTCAATCATTAAATGAACATCACAAATTTTTGTAGTGGCTTTACGGATGGCGCTTATTACGGGCAATCCAAAACTAATATTTGGTACAAATCTGCCATCCATTACATCTAAGTGAAACCAGTCGGCCTTACTATTGTTAAGCATCTCGCAATCTGCAGCTAAATTTATAAAATTGGCACTCAATAGGGAGGGGGCTATAATTGGCATAAATTATTTTTTATTGAAGTTGTAGGATGGCTTCCTTGGCTTCTTTTATTGTGGAATCGAAAGTAAGTGCTTTTTGGTAATAGTTGATTGCTTCAGTCCGTTCATTTGTAGCTTGTTTGCACTTAGCCATCCAATAATAACCATCTGCATAAGCGGGGTTGAGTTTGGTTGTTGTTTCAAAAAGCAAAAAAGCTTTATCTGTTTGGGATTTATTGTATAAAATAAATCCTTTCTCCATATAGGCTTCTAAATAGCGGTACCTGCTGGCAATGCAAGAGTCGAACCTGCTGGTAGCTTCCTTGTAATTTCCGCTGCGTGCATAGTACACTCCTTTAATAAAATACAAGTCAGCCTTTAATGCTCTTACAGGAAATAAAGTGCTGATGTTTTTACAGAGTATGAGTGCGTCAGTATTTTTTTGTTCAGCCAATATATTCGCTAAAGAAAGTAAGGCCTGCGGTGTAGCATAACTTTTAATAGAAAAACGATAGTATTTAATGGCTGCGGTGGTATCATAAAGGTATTCACTGTAAATGCCTTTTCTATACCATAACGCGTGGTTCAGGCTGTCGTTCTTCAACAGTCGTTCGTTTTGTTGTATGGCTTTAGCGTAGTCGCCAGCACTGTCTAGCATTTGAATATATTGCTCAATCAGTGCTGTACTATCTGGGTACAATTGAACTGATTTGGCAATAGCTTGCATGGCTTTACTTTCTCCAGCTTTTTCTTCATGACCTGAAAATTGCTCAGTCGCTGAATCATTACAGCCCATCAGTAATACACAGCAAAAGCAAATAAAGACAGGGTTCATACTGCTAAATTAATCAGTAAAATCATTATCTGACAATTATCTGACAGTTTCAGTTTGTTAAGCTTGTATTTTTGCGCTTCATCTAAGCCATTTTATGAGAAAGTATTTTTTAGTATTAGCTACCATGGTGCCATTTTTTACAACGATTGCTCAGACTGTAATTCCCGGTGACACCTTGCGTTTTGAGGGGGAAAATCACTTTAAAAATATTCAGCAACTTACTTTTGGTGGCGACAATGCCGAAGCTTATTGGAGTTTTGATAGTAAGCATATTATTTTTCAAAGAACCAACCCAAAAGAGGGATTGAATTGCGATCAGATTTTTATAGGGAAACTACCCACCAAAGCAGGCGAAAAATTTGAATATAAAATGGTAGGAACAGGTAAGGGACGTTCTACCTGTGCTTATTTTATGCCAGATGGTAAGCATATTATTTATGCATCAACGCATGAAGGCGGTAGTGATTGCCCCCCAGTACCCAACCGTGAAAAATATGGCAACCGCTATATATGGCCTTTGTACAATAGCTATGATATATATATGGCTGATTTGAATGGTAAGATTATAAAAAAGTTGACCAATTCTAAAGGTTATGATGCGGAAGCTACACTTTCTTATGATGGGAAAAAAATGATTTATTGTAGTGATAAGTCTGGCGATTTAGAATTGTATATCATGGATTTAGCCACAGGTAAAGAAAAGCAAATTACGTTTGATTTGGGTTATGATGGAGGCGCATGGTTTAGCCCCGATGGGAAGAAAATTGTTTGGCGTGCAAGTAGACCAATAGCGGCAGCCGAGCAAGCGGAATATAAAGCATTATTAAAAGAGGGAATGGTGGCACCCACCAATATGGAAGTATGGGTAGCCAATGCAGATGGCACTGATGCTAAGCAAATTACTGCTTGGGGTCAAGCCAATTGGGCACCTAATTTTACACCAGATAGCAAACATATTATTATTTGCAGCAATCATGAATATAAAAGAGGATTTCCGTTTAATATGTATTTGGTAGATCTAGCCGGGAAGAATATGCAGAAAATCAGTCGCGATAAAGGTTTTGATGCATTCCCAATGATTAGCCCCGATGGAAAGAAAATAGTATTTGGTTCAAACCGAAATAATGGG
Organism: Sphingobacteriia bacterium; assembly: GCA_031369485.1. GTDB lineage: Bacteria > Bacteroidota > Bacteroidia > Chitinophagales > Chitinophagaceae > Sediminibacterium. Next base: position 21,109 of record JANMOT010000017.1, on the reverse strand, counting down.
GGGACTAGAGATACTAATTTATTTGTTGCTGACTGGGTAGCGAATGGAGGAAAATAGCAGATTCCCATATAAGTATAGAAAATGTTAAACAATGAATTGTGTAAGTAATAAATAGTTTTTTGTAATAAATAGACAGAATATTTACCCACCTTTGCATTATGTTAAAAAAATACATTTACCCGACTTTATTTGTGGCAATTTCTGTAGTTGTTATAAGCAGCTGCGAAACCATTAAGAATACCAGTAATCAGAAAAAAGGCGCTACCGTTGGTGCTGCTAGCGGAGCAGTAATTGGTGGAGTTTTAGGAAACAATATCGGCAATAAAAACAATACTGCTCTTGGTGCAATCTTAGGTGCTGCAGTTGGCGGTGTGGCTGGAGGTATTATTGGAAAAAATATGGACAACCAAGCTGCTAAAATTGAAAAAGAAATTCCTGGCGCTAGTGTTAAAAGGGTTGGTGAAGGAATTGACGTGACTTTTGATGAAAACAATCCCGATGGTTCTAAAGCAGGTGTGTTTTTCGATAACAATCAATCTACAATTAATTCCAACTCACAATTGGCGCTGAATAAATTTCAGAAAATATTCAGCGAATACCCCGAAACCAATATTCTTATAGAAGGACATACCGATAATGTAGGATCTGATACTTATAATTTAGCATTGTCAGAAAGAAGAGCAACCGCAGTTGCTAGTGCATTAAGAGCGGCAGGCATACCTTCTTCACGCATTATTACTAAATGGTACGGTGAAACTCAACCCAAAGTAGAAAATAGTAGTGCAGAAAATAAAGCCACCAACAGACGAGTACAGTTTGTGATTACGGCTAACGAAAAAATGAAGGCAGAAGCGAAGAAAGAGGCTGGTAACTAATATTCCCGTTTCTACAACTCACTTTTTATCAAATTGGTTCACAAGGTTGCTCAACAGCAGAAATGAATAGGGACATGCCATAGACCAATAAAGCCGGAGGTATAAAAAAATAAAGCTTTATTGAAGATCTATGCTTGGGTGGAATCATTTTCATAGAACGGTACAAAAACCTAATACAAAAATTGCCCTGCAATGCGGTTAAGCGTATTTTTGTAAAGTCTATTTTACTAAAAACGATGCTATGGCTGCCCGTACCGATTTTTTTCAATCACCCGATTATTACCAATTAGATGAACTCTTATCCGATGAGCATAAGTTGATTCGAGCGGCTGTGCGCAGTTATGTGAAAAAAGAAATTTCGCCCATCATTGAAGACTTTGCACAAAGGGCTGAATTTCCCACACAAATAGTAAAACAAATGGGTGAATTGGGCTGCTTCGGTCCAACCATTCCTGCCGAATATGGCGGGGGTGGACTCGATTATATTAGTTATGGACTCATGATGCAAGAGTTGGAACGTGGTGATAGCGGCGTTCGCAGTACTGCCAGCGTGCAAGGAAGCCTTGTTATGTTTCCCATTTACGCTTACGGCAATGAAGCACAACGAAATAAATATTTACCCAAATTGGCTTCTGGTGAGTGGCTGGGCTGTTTTGGATTAACTGAACCCGATCATGGCAGCAATCCTGCGGGAATGACTACTAATTTTAAAGATGCAGGCGATGGTACGGTAATACTAAACGGTGCTAAAATGTGGATCAGCAACGCACCTTTTGCACAATTAGCTGTTGTTTGGGCAAAAAACGATGATGATGAAATACAAGCCATTATTGTAGAACGAGGTATGGAAGGTTTTACTACTCCTACCACTCACGATAAATGGAGCCTTAGAGCCAGCGCGACTGGGGAATTGGTTTTTGACAATGTAAAAGTCCCCAAAGAAAATATTTTACCCAATGTGAAAGGATTAAAAGGGCCGCTTGGCTGCCTTACAAAAGCTCGTTTCGGTATTGCTTGGGGAGCCCTAGGTGCTGCCATGGATTGTTATGACACTGCTCTGCGTTACAGCAAAGAACGGATTCAATTTGATCGCGCCATTGGTGGCTTTCAATTGCAGCAAAAAAAATTAGCTGAAATGATTACCGAAATTACCAAAGCTCAACTCTTGGTATGGCGTGTAGCCGTTCTTATGAATGAAGGAAAAGCTACTCCCCAACAAGTAAGTATGGCCAAACGCAATAGTTGCGAAATAGCCGCAGATATTGCACGCAACGCTCGCCAAATACTCGGTGGTATGGGCATTACAGGCGAATACAGCATCATGCGCCATATGATGAATATAGAAAGCGTAATTACTTACGAAGGAACACATGATATACACTTACTTATTACAGGAATGGATATAACGGGATTAAATGCGTTTAAGTAGACAGTGGACGGTAGACAATGGACGGTAGATCGTTGACCGTGGATATTTTTAATAAATTTGCGAATGAAAGTATTTCTCTTAGGTATGATGGGAAGCGGCAAAAGTTACTGGACTAAATTATTAGCAGCCAAATATAAAACGGGGGGATATGATCTGGACTCCCTAATTGAATCACACGAAGAAAAAACCATCACCGAAATCTTTGAATCGGAGGGTGAAGCCCATTTTAGACAATCAGAAGCCGACACACTTCGCTGGTTTGCACAGAAAAAAACATTTATACTGGCCACCGGTGGTGGCACTCCTTGCTTTCACAACAATATGGAATGGATGAATAAAGAGGGACTCACTATCTGGATTGATGAACCTATTGAAATATTGGCGGGTAGACTATCCGCTGAAAAAAGCCATCGCCCCCTTTTGAAAAATTTAACCGATGAAGCCCTAATTGAATGGCTCCAAATAAAACTATCTGAAAGAACTGCATTTTATTCCTTAGCCAAAATAAGATTACAAGGCGATGGAATTTCATTGATGAACCTTACTAAACTCATTGACCAATATGCATAAAGGATTTTTAATAAGCGCTGCAATGATGGGCGCTTTAGCTGTCGTATTAGGTGCTTTTGGTGCCCATGGGTTGAAAACAGTCGCTTCGGCGCAACAACTATTGAGCTATGATACCGCTGTTAAATACCAGTTTTATCATGTTTTTGCGCTTGCTTTAACTGGGGTTCTCTACCAATCCTTCCCCTCTAAATGGTTACTCATAGCTGGTAGACTATTTATTGCTGGCATATTCGTGTTCTCTGGTTCGCTTTATTTGCTCACACTTTTGGCTATTAATGGTTATCACCAATTCAATTGGCTTGGTGCCATCACGCCCATTGGCGGAATTTTATTGGTATTCGCATGGATTATGATGGGTTATACCCTAATTCGATTCAAGCTATAAGTGGAAAACTGTTGAATGGACTAAGCTTTTTTGCACATTGGTGAATCGGTGCTATTTTCACATACCGCAAAGTGTATATTTGTTTTCATGGCAAACAGTCTAAAAAAGAAAACGCCTCCTCCACCGGATCCCGAAGCGCTCGCTCCCGATAAAGAAGCAGAAGTAACCGTTGCCGAAGTAGTTAAAGACGAACGTACTGCTAAAATAGCCGGTGCTACCAGCTTATTATTTACGTTGTTCTTATTCATCTCGTTTACTTCCTACTTATTTACTTGGCAAGAAGACCAAGATAAGGTACAAGAGTTGGGGGTAAGAATTTTTGCTACCGATGATATAAAAGTTAATAACCTCCTCGGCGTTCTGGGTGCTTATTCGGCTCATACGCTCTGGTACAACGGATTTGGACTAGCTTCTTATTTTTTCTGCACCTTCTTTTTTGTACTTGGAGTTAACCTATTATTCGGTAAAAAAATATTCCGACTCTTACGCAACCTCAAATATGTATTAATTGGCCTCGTAGTTTTTAGTATGGCTTTTGCATTTATTGCTCAGGGGGCTGACTTCTCTTGGGGTGGTGCCGTTGGCGAATACCTCAGCAGTTGGTTTATAAAGTGGATTGGCAAAGTAGGCACAGGCGCGGTTTTACTACTCACCTTATTCAGTTATTTTATTTGGCGCTTTAACCCCAGCTTTCACTTGCCAAACTGGAAGTTTGACTTGATTGATAAATCGCCCGAGCCTTTGTCTAAAAATCTTGCGGTAGACGAACCCGCATTGTTTATTGATGAAGCATATAAAACAGATTTTACTATTAATAATAACGTTGAAGACGAAACAGAAGAATTTCCAATCAGCAATAACAAATTAAAGAATACCAGTAACAATATATCGGTCATCTTACCCGACGAAACTGTTGAAATAAATCCCATGAACGAATTTGGGATGGTAGAAAAAGAAGAACCTGTAGAAGATGAAATTCTAGATGTAGCGGATGACGACGAAGAAGTAGAAGAAGTTGCTACGCCTATCCTTGAGCCCGTGATTCCGCCTATCATTCATGTAGCTAGGCCAGCACCAATGCCTACCAATAATTTAGAATTAGAGATTAAGGAAACCCCAGAAGAATTAGAAGAAGAAGAGATGGCTGCTATTACAGCCACTATAGGGAGTCTCGCTTCTAAATACGATGTAACACTCGACCTAAAAGATTACAAGTATCCAAAGCTTGATTTATTGGAAACCCATGGAAGTGAAAAAATAGTACACGATCCAACGGAATTGGAAACCAATAAAAATCAAATTATTGCCACACTTAAAAACTACGATATTGCCATACAGCGTATTGCAGCCACGGTTGGCCCCACGGTTACGCTCTATGAAATTGTTCCAGCACCTGGCGTGCGCATCAGCCGTATTAAAAACTTAGAAGATGATATTGCCCTCAGCCTCGCTGCGCTCGGCATTCGGATCATTGCACCCATACCCGGTAAAGGTACCATTGGTATTGAAGTGCCCAATGTGCGAAAGACCATTGTAAGTATGAAAACCCTGCTCGCCAGCGAAAAATTTCAATCCAATACCTTCTCCCTTCCCATTGCAGTGGGTAAGAAAATTGACAATGATAATTTTATAGTAGACCTGGCTGCCATGCCTCACTTACTCATGGCAGGTGCAACGGGACAAGGGAAGTCAGTCGGTCTCAATGCCATCCTCGTTTCCCTACTTTATAAAAAACATCCCTCACAACTTAAATTTGTACTAGTAGATCCTAAAAAAGTAGAGCTCAGCTTATACCGAGTAATAGAAAAACATTTTTTGGCCAAACTTCCTGGCGAAGAAGAATCCATCATCACCGATACCAAAAAAGTAGTGCATACCCTTAATGCATTGTGTATTGAAATGGACAATCGCTACGACCTACTCAAAGAAGCTGGCTGTAGAAATATTAAGGAATACAATGAAAAGTTTACCGCCCGTAAACTCAATCCCGAAAAAGGCCATCAATACCTCCCATTCATTGTATTGGTAGTAGATGAGTTTGCCGACTTGATTATGACGGCTGGTAAAGAAGTTGAAATGCCCATTGCTCGCCTTGCACAATTGGCTCGTGCCATTGGCATTCACCTTATTATTGCTACACAAAGACCTTCCGTTAATATTATTACCGGCACCATAAAAGCCAATTTCCCCGCTCGTATTGCATTTAAGGTTTCTAGTAAAATAGATAGTCGCACCATCCTCGACGCAGGCGGCGCAGAACAACTGATTGGTAAAGGAGATATGCTGGTAAGTTACAATGGAGAAATTACCCGCTTACAATGTGCTTTTGTAGATACTCCCGAAGTAGAAGCCGTATGCGAATTCATTGGCGATCAGCGTGGCTATCCACAAGCTTTTCTACTGCCCGAATACGTAGATGAAAAAGAAATGGAAGGGAAAGACTTTGACTCGAACGACCGCGACCCACTTTTTGAAGATGCTGCACGACTCATTGTTCAAAGTCAAATGGGCTCTACCTCTCTCATCCAACGTAGAATGAAATTGGGGTACAATCGGGCTGGTAGGTTGATGGATCAACTAGAAGCCGCTGGAATTGTTGGCCCTAATCAAGGCAGTAAAGTAAGAGATGTGTATTTTAAAACCGATATGGAACTGCAAGATTTTTTGGATACACTGGTATAATCAAGCTTTGATACTTCAGAAAAAACAGATACCGTTAAGTTAAACTTATCAGCCCACTTACAGTCAAAATAAACGATATACATATATTTGCACCCTAATTCAATCTGATGCTTAAATTTTACTTCGCTTGTTTGCTCATCATTAGTAGTTATTTCTGTTCATTTGCGCAAAATGATCCCAATGCCAAAAAAGTAATTGACGCTTTTGGTGCCCAAGTAAAAAATTCAAAAGGAATCATGGCCAACTTCACCCTCAAATCTATTGGCAGCAAGGGGAAGTCCAATGGCTCTAAATCACTTATCCTTGCCATGCGTGGAGAGAAATACAATTTGAAACAGGGCTTATCTGAAATTATTTGCGATAGCAAAAATGTGTATAATTTCGACGGTAATAAAACCATTACTAAATCTGCTGTTGAAGAATCAGCTCAAACTTTGAGTCCCCAAAAACTACTTACAGGCTCTTACGAAAAAGATTTTACCTATAAATTAATTTCATCCAAAGGTAGGTTTCATGAAATTGAAATGATGCCATTAGACAATCGCAAGAATTTTAAGAAAGTAACCCTCTTCTTTAAAAAAAGCAATAGTGAACTTGCAAAAGCCAGCATTTTAGATAAAAGCAATAATATTACAGAGTTGAGTGTGAACAAAATCAACCTAAAAGCCAATATTGCCGATGCACTCTTTGTATTCAATAAAGCCAACTACCCTAAAGATGTAGAAATACTCGATTAATATGCACAAATTAGTATGCAGCTTTCTACTCGGAATGGTATCATTTGCCAATGCACAATACAGTGCTAGGTTTGTTGTAACCGATATAGCGACTAGAAAAAATGAGGACATCTACCTCTCTGGAAATTTCAATAACTGGAATCCCAAAGATGAAAACTTTAAACTAAAACCCTTTGGCGGCACTCGCAAAAGCATTGTATTAAAAGACCTTGCTGCGGGTACTTATGTATTTAAATTCTCTCGTGGTGAAAATAAATTAGAATGCACTTCTGATGGCAGAGAAATTCCAGACCGACCATTAGAATTGAACAGCGATGCATCCAACGAATACACCATTGCAGGATGGAAAGACGATTATCCCGATCGCCCTAAAACCTATACCGCTAGTCCCCAAGTTCGCATCATCGACACCGCTTTCTTTATTCCCCAACTGAATCGAAAACGACGTATTTGGATTTATCTTCCTAAGGGTTATGCCAATGTAGGCAAAGCATACCCCGTTTTGTATATGCAGGATGGTCAAAACCTATTTAACGATAAAACTGCTTTTACAGGTGAATGGGGAGTGGATGAATGCCTCGATACCCTTCAATCAAAAATTGGTAAGGAATGTATTGTAGTAGGAATAGACAATGGAGGTGATAAAAGGATGACCGAATACAATCCTTACGATCATTTTCAGTATGGCAAAGGAGAGGGGAAAGCTTATGCAGCTTTTGTTGCAACTACCCTCAAACCCTTTATTGATGCTAAGTACAGAACCCGCAAGGGGCGCGACTATACCTTTATAGCCGGCAGCAGTATGGGGGCTTTAATCAGTTGGTACACTGTGCAACAGTACCCCGATATTTTTGCGGGTGCTGGGGTGCTTTCGCCCTCTTTTTGGGTTTCACCGCAAGTAGCTGTTGATGCTACTTTGTTTAATCCTGACTTAGCACCAAAATTCTATTTTTACATGGGAGAAAAAGAAATGGGTAATATGGTGGCTGATATGCAGAAAATTTCGGGTATTCTCCAAAAAAAACCTAAGATTCAAATAAGGACAGTGCTAAATCCACTGGGACAACACAATGAAATATATTGGCGAAAAGAATTTCCCGACTTTTATAAATGGATGGCAAGTGGTTGGTAAATAAGTGCTTAAAATAATTGAATTTCAATCAGCTGCTAATTGTAAAAGGCCCTACTAGAAAGCAAGGCCTTTTCCTTTTATACCCCCCGATATAAAAGCGGTTTGTTCTGAATAGAACAAGTGCAAAGTACAGGGGTATTTTTATGCTTTATATACCGTGAATACGGTATATATTATTTATTTTCTGAGTATCTCATGCTCATAAGCCCATTTAACAAGACTGAGTAAGTTGTTGGTACCCGTTTTCCTGAATATATTTTTCCGATGTGTTTCTACTGTTCTAACTGCAATATTCAACTCGTCTGCTATTTGCTTATTAGAATAATCCCGCTCCATCCAATTGATTACTTCTTTTTCTCTAAGTGTTAAGTGTATGGTCTCTACTTCTTTTCTAAGATTGGAATGATTGGCCAGTGCATTCAAAATAACTTCCTGAAAATAAATACCACCTTCAAATACTTTCTTAATGGCATATACCAACTCACTTACATCGGTTTGTTTTAATAGGTAACCTGCAATATCTGCTTGGTCAATCATCTGATCTACCAATGCCCCTTCACCATTCATGCTAAGGGCAATGATTCTTACCTGTGGATGTTGAAATTTCACCTCTACTGCCAGTTGAAGTCCGCTCATTTCAGGCATCATCATATCGGTGAGTAAGATGTCAATTGAATGCTGATCTAGCAATTGCAGCATTTGTTTGCCGTTGTTGGCCGTGCATACAATTTGTAATTCAGCCCTATCTTTCAACAAAGCTGTAAGTCCATCAATTACAATCTGGTGGTCATCTACAATCCCAATCTTTATCATGCTACCGTTTGATTTTTCTCATTTAACGGAATATAAATGGCTACCAATGTTCCCCTTCCTTCCCCTGAATTCCACTCAACGGTTCCTTGAAGGTACTGAATTCTGGACTTTATATTTTGTAAACCTATGCCTGCTGATGAACCCAGCTGTTTTGGATTAAACCCTTTCCCATTGTCTTCAATCATCACATCTATTCCATCCGGAGAGCGAATTATAGATATATCTAGTTCCGCAGCTTTGGCGTGTTTAATAACATTGTTCACACTTTCCTGAATTACCCTATAAAGTACCGTTTCAATATGCGAAGGTATAGGAGTGGTTAACCCTTCGGCTGTTAAATTAATATTAAGTGAACGATGGTCTATCTGCCCAATAAATTCCTGTACTGCATTTACCAATCCCTTCATTAATAAAGCATTGGGCATCATATTGTGACTCACCTGCCTCACTTCCTTACAACTTTCATCTACCATAGCAATACATTTCTGCAATAGCAAACCCTCTTCACTTTCCAAATCTTTCAGTTGGTTGTTTAAAGCCTGTAAATTCATCCAAGTAGCAGACATAAGTTGTCCCACTCCATCGTGCAAATCGCTGGCTATTCTTTTGCGTTCTTTTTCTTCTGCAGTAATTATATCAATAGTAGATTGCTCCTGTTGCATCATTAACTTTTCTTGGTATGCTTTTGCTTGCTTTATTTTATTCCTTCTATACAACACATAAGCAATAAATGCTAATAAAATTGTGCTGATAATACCAATAGTGATTTGATTTTTCTTTCGTGAAACTTCCAATTGATCTATTGTACGCTGCCGGTTCAACAGCTTTATTTTATCTTCTTTAATATTAGAGTCGAGGCTGCTTTGCAATAGTTTTTTATTCTGCTCCAATAAAAGCAGGCTGTCAGATTTTAATAGGAGGGAAGCATCTGCCAGTTCAAGGTCTTGTTGTGCTATTAAGAATTGGTTTTGGTTAATGGCCAGTTGTTGGTTGGAAATGGCCAAGGTTTTAATGGAGTCAGATTTATTCAACAAGTTAATGCGCAACTGTTTTTTCTCGGTCTCGTATTGGGTCTGTAATTCATTTACTTGACGAATCACCTTTTCACTAGTAGCTTTTTCTGTTATTCTTACATATTTAGTTCTATACACCAATGCGCTTCCAAAATTTCCCATTAAAGAATCTAAAGAAGAACGGTGGTTGTAAATTTCACCTAAAGTATAATCGTCTGACCCGAATTTTACCGCCGTTTGTTCTGCTGATTCAAACCAGTTTAATGCCTCAGGATATTCTTTTAAATGAGTATAGCTATAGCCAATATTTTGTTCAATCAAAGCAACTCCAGATTTTGTCTGGTTTTCTTTGGCCAGTTCCAGTCCCTTTTTAAAAAAAATAATTGCAGGTTCGTAATTTGCTTGGCGAAGGTTGATAGCGCCTAAATTATTATAGCTTACTTGCATGCCCCTTTTAAAGCCAACCAGTTTAAATAACGCTAGGCTTTTATCTAGTTCTATCAATGCTTTTCCATAATTGGTTTGCTCAATGTAAATATTGGCAAGATTAACGTGCGTAATACCAAGATTCAACCAGTCTTTCGAAATGGTATTAGATTCCACACTTTTGGTATAGTACTCCACTGCTTTTGGATAGTTTTTGGTCTGGAAAAAGAGGCGACCTAAATTATTTTGAGTCGAACCAATTGTCTTGGTATCCTGGGTGGTTTCCTGTATTTGCAATGATTTAATCAGGTATCCAATAGCATTTTCAGGTTCATTCTTATCGGAATACAAAGTGCCAATGCCATGATAAACCACGCCAAGTGCTTTGGGCTTCTTAAGTTTTAAACAAATGATTTCTGCTTTTTTATAATAGCCAATAGCAGTATCAAATTTATTTTGCATGCCATAAACTTGAGCAAAACGGATATAGTTGGTAATTAGCTCATTTTGGTCTTTTAATTGCTCCCAAATATTGGCTTCTTGCTGAATAAAGGAAATTGCCTTTTGCGGTATGCGTTTGGTAATAAAATAGTTGGCTTTACTTCGGTATGCCCCAGCAAGACCCGGTTTAAATTGCAGTGTATTTGATATTTGAATGGCTTCATCTGCATACTTAAATGTGTTGGTAGAATCTTTAAAAGAATAGAGATAGGCAAGCTGGGTAAGTAAATTTACTCGAGTGGTGTCTTTACTTAAAATGGGCAATTTTTTAAGCAGACTATCAATCTCATTCTGGTGTTGGGCTTGGCCTTGTAATATTGTAATTCCAACAGCAAATTGCCATAAAATTAGACTGTATACTTTTTTCATCTCTTATTTTAATTTGGTTTATAAAACCTAGGTCTAATCTTTTAAGCTTGCATTATTGATTGGGTAATTCTTCGTTTAGTATTCTAAATGTAACTCCTTCAATGGCCAATTGTGTGTTCGGAAATATGGTAATTGCTTCTGATAAATAATCGTTTAACTGTTCGTATTTACTGCTGAAATGACCCAATAATAGTCTTTTAGCATTTGCTTTAAGTGCAATAGTAGCAGCTTGTACAGTAGTAGAATGAAACCTTTCAGCAGCCCTATCTTCCATTTCTTTTAAATAAGTAGACTCGTGATAAAGCAAGTTTACTTCTTTGGTTATTTCTGCCAATCGCTCGTCGTAAATGGTATCTGCACAATAAGCATAGCTTCTGGGCGCAGAATTGGTAATCGTTACTTGGTGATTATAAATTATTGAACCATCTTGATGGGTATAATCTTCACCTTTTTTAAGAGCAGGATAAAAGTCAGTAGGGATTTCGAATGATTTCAACTTGTTGGTATCAATTTTACGAGGCAACTTTTTTTCCTTCACCAAAAAGCCCCAGCAGGGAATCCGATGTTGGGTGGCAAAGCAGGACACAGAAAATTTGATGGAATCTATTAGTATAGTCTCTTTTTCTAAGGGATGAAAAACCAATTCAAATGGAAGGGTAGTGGCAGCAACTTTGAGTTGCAGGGCAATAATATCATCAAGGCCGGGAGGAGCATATAAATAAAGGGGTTGTTCCCTACCCAATAAACCCATACTGGTAATCAACCCAATCAATCCGAAATAGTGATCGCCATGCAGGTGAGAAATGAAAATATGGTTTAACTTGCCTCTGCGTACCTTGTATCGAGACAATTGCATTTGGGTGCCTTCCCCACAATCAATCAACAAAAGTTGATCACTTATTGTAATGACCTGAGCAGTCGGATGCCGATCGTATGCAGGTAAAGCTGAGTTATTGCCCAAAATGGTAACGGCGAACATAGTAATTAGGTAGAAAATGAAGCAGAATGGATTGTCTCAAAAATAAGACAAATTATTATTTTTTATGCTGCATAATTGCCTTTTTATCTGCTGCTTTGTATATTTTTACTCAATTATTACAATCTGAATAGGATCGTCGGTAAAAAAATGGGTATAAATCACCTTTTTTTCATAAAAAATAATACCTTTGCGCCGATAAAAAAGAAAGAGTCTAATTCTGGAGTCTATTAAAAAAATTTTTGAGATGCCTTATTTAACAACAGAAAGAAAAGCCAGCATTTTTGCTGAATTCGGAGGAAAAGCAAGCAATACTGGTTCAATTGAAGCGCAAGTTGCTATCTTAACAGAGCGTATTGCGCATATTTCTAAGCACTTACAAGCAAACAAACAAGACCATTCAACCCAACGTGGTTTGATGCAAATGGTTGGTCAGCGCAAGCGTTTATTAACTTATATGCAAAAGCACAACCTAAGCGGATACCGTGCTTTGATTGAGAAATTAGGACTGAGGAAATAATTTATCCTATTCATTATAAACCATTCCCAACTGGCAATTTATTGTAGTTGGGAATGGTTGTTTATCACCAATTCATTTTGCAGCAATTCTGCTGTAGAACAACCTTACCATAATTTATATGTTAACACAACCAATAAGTGTAAGTTTTGACCTTGGCGGAGGCCGCGAAGTCACCCTCGGTACAGGCAAATTAGCTCGTCAAGCTGATGGTGCAGTAACTGTACAGCAGGGCAATTGTATCATTATGGCGACTGTTGTAGCCAATAAAGACCCAAGAGATGGTCAAGATTTTTTTCCTCTCAGCGTTGACTATCAGGAAAAATTTGCTGCTGCTGGTCGCGTTCCAGGATCATTCTTCAAAAGAGAAGCTCGTTTAAATGATTATGAAATATTAACCAGTCGCTTAATAGATCGTGCCTTGCGTCCTTTGTTCCCAGAAGATTATCTCTGCGATGTGCAAGTACTAATCAGTCTCGTTTCTAGCGATTCAGATATAATGCCCGATTCATTGGCTTGTCTCGCCGCTTCTGCTGCATTGGCGGTATCTGATATTCCAATTAAAGAAATTATTTCTGAAGTAAGAATAGCAAGGGTAAACGGTGAATTCATTGTAAATCCTACCCGTAGCCAATTGGCTGCTTCTGACTTAGAGTTTCTGATAGCGGCCACTGAGAAAAACTTGATGATGGTAGAAGGTGAGGCAAAAGAATGTGCCGAAGCTGACCTGGTAAAAGCGCTTGAAATTGCACACGATGCCATCCGTTTACAAATTAAAGCACAGGCTGATCTGAGAGATAAAAAAGGAGTAAGCACTAAGCGTGATTACAAAAAGCCAGAGCAAGATGAAACCATCAAGCAAAAAGTGTACGAATTTGCCCAAGCAAAAGTGTATGAAATCTCTAGAAAGGGCTCTGCTAAACATGAAAGAAGTGATGCATATAGTGCATTGAGAGAAGAAATCATGGCAAGCCTTGGCACAGAAATTACCGATTTACAAAAGAAATTAGCCAAGAAATATTACGAAGACCTTAAATGGGAAGTCGTGAGAAATATGATTATAGACGATAGGATACGCCTTGATGGTCGTAAACTAGATGAGGTTCGTCCCCTTGCAATGGAAGTATCTCCATTGCCAACTCCCCACGGTTCTGCTTTGTTTACAAGAGGTGAAACTCAATCACTTACAACGGTTACCTTCGGAACTAAATTAGATGAGTTATTGGCAGAAACTGCTGCTAAATCAGAATACACTAAATTTTTCCTACACTATAATTTCCCACCATTTTCAACTGGCGAAGTAAAAATGATGCGTGGCGTAGGTAGAAGAGAAGTAGGGCATGGAAATTTGGCTATGCGTTCATTAAAGCAGATGATGCCAGGAAGTGAATATGCTTATACTGTAAGGGTGGTAAGTGATATTTTAGAAAGCAATGGATCGTCTTCTATGGCAACCGTTTGTGCTGGTTCATTGGCATTGATGGATGCAGGGGTTCCAGTAAAAAAGCATGTTAGTGGAGTAGCAATGGGCTTGATTACGAGAGAAGATGGTAAATATGCCATTCTTACTGATATCTTAGGTGATGAAGATCATTTGGGAGATATGGATTTTAAAGTAACGGGTACTAAAGATGGTATTTGTGGCGTACAGATGGATATTAAAGTAGATGGATTAAGTATGGCAGTAATGATGGAAGCCCTTGCACAAGCAAGAGCGGGCCGCTTGTCTATTCTCGATGCAATGTATGAGTGCATGCCTGCGGCTCGTTCTGAAGTGAAGCCTCATGCTCCTCGCATGGTTAAATTAATTATTGATAAAGAATTTATTGGCGCCGTAATAGGACCAGGTGGTAAAGTAATTCAAGAAATTCAGCGCGAGACTGGAGCTACCGTAAATATTGAAGAGGTAGGTAATACTGGAGAAGTAAGCATATTTTCTGCTTCAAAAGAGAGCTTGGATAAGGCGGTTAATTGGGTGAAAGGAATTACTGCCATGCCTGAAGTAGGTGATGAATACGAAGGTCCGATAAAAGGGATTAAAGAATTCGGTGCTTTTGTAGAATTCATGCCTGGCAAACAAGGCTTATTACATATCAGTGAAATTAGTTGGAGCCGTTTAGAAACGATGGATGGTATTTTCAAGGAAGGTGATATGGTAAAAGTAAAATTGGTGGGAGTAGATCCAAAGACGGGCAAATTTAAGCTTAGCCGTAAAGCGCTGATGCCTAGGCCCGATTCAAGATCTAGCCAACAAAGCAACGATCAAGCATAATTCAGTTAACCTAATATACTATGGCTCGCTACTTGGCGGGCCATTTTTAATTCCAGTAAATTATGGATGCATACATACAAATTGATATTAATATTGAAAACCAGCAGCAAGGTGAACTACTTATAGCCGAACTAAGTGGAATTGGCTTTGATGGATTTCTAGAAGAAGAGGGATTGCTCAAAGCCTTTATTCCAAAGGAGCAATACCAATCAGACGACTTCCTTTTTTTATTGAACAAATATAAGCTAACTCATTTATTATCAGTTGTTGATAGTCAAAATTGGAATGCCCTTTGGGAGTCTAATTTTGATCCAGTGTTGGTAGATGATTTTGTAGGTATCAGAGCCAATTTTCATGCGCCTTTGGTGGGCTTTGAATATGAATTGGTGATTACGCCCAAGATGAGTTTCGGCACTGGGCATCATGGTACTACATTCTCTGTAATGAGGTTGATGCGAAATATTGATTGTACTGGAAAGCGGGTTTTTGACTTTGGAACAGGCACTGGTATACTGGCTATTTTGGCTGAGAAATTGGGTGCTGCAAAAGTGTTTGCGGTTGACAATGACAGTTGGTGTATAGAAAATGCTTCAGAAAATAGTTTAGTCAACAAATGTAACTATATTGATATTGAGTTACTTAGTGACGTTCCTATTGATCAAAAATATGATATCGTTCTGGCTAATATCAACCGGCATATTATTGAAGCCAACCTCTTGGCTTTGTCAACAATAGTAGAAAGTAATGGCATATTGGTATTGAGTGGATTACTAGAAAGCGATGAAGTGGATATGATTGATGCTAGCTTAGCGTTGGGTTTTCAACACCAAAAGACCTTGCAAAAAGATGGGTGGGTAGCGATTCAGTTATTAAAATCTACCCAAGCCGAATATTAAATAATTATTACCTTAGAGGCTCAACTGTGTATCTTTGCATACCAATTTACAACCATATGAATGAAGTTTTATTGATACTACTTGCTTACTGTATTGGTTCTGTACCTACGGCAGTATGGGTCAGTAAGCATTTTTTCAAGATTGATATTCGCGACTATGGCAGTGGAAATGCAGGTGCCACCAATACTTTTAGGGTACTAGGCCCAAAGTGGGGAAGCTTTGTGATGCTGGTTGACGTAATTAAGGGGGTTGTAGCTACTTCATTGTATATTTTATTGCCATATTACCTTACTGATGAGTGGGATAGAACCAATTTTATGATTGGTCTTGGTCTTGCAGCCGTTTTGGGGCATATCTTCCCCATTTGGGCAGGGTTTAGGGGCGGAAAGGGGGTTGCTACTTTATTGGGAATGGCAGTTGCCATCCAACCACTGGTAGCCGTATGTTGTATCGGGGTGTTCTTAATGGTACTTTACTTAACACGTTTTGTTTCCCTAAGTTCCATACTAGCAGGTATATCATTTATGGTATTTATCCTCTTTATTTTTAATGAAAAAGAAACATTGTACCGCATTTTTGCTGTATTGGTGGCCTTAATGATCATTCTAACCCACCAAAAAAATATATCCCGCATTTTTAAAGGAACAGAAAGTAAAATCCCCATTTTAAAATTCCGTGATAAGCGAAGATGGCGAAAGTAGCTTCATCCTTTGGCATAGTTTTTATATATTTATTCTTATGAAAAAAGTTTTGAATAATAGCCGCTTTATTGTAAGCGCTTTTGCAATATTGATGCTTTTGGTTGGTTGTAAGCAAAATGCCATAACAGGTCGCAAGCAATTGTCGTTGGTATCTGAATCAGAAGCTCAATCTTTGGCCGCCGGTCAATACTCTTCGTTTATAAACACCAATAAAGTAGTGGCTGCTAATCAAGCCGAGGCGGTGATGGTAAAAAGAGTTGGAGGTAAAATTGTAGAAGCCATTAAAAATTATTATACCCAGAAAGGATTGTCCGCTGAATTAGAAGGCTATACTTGGGATATCAATTTGGTAAACGATCCTCAAATGAATGCTTGGTGTATGCCAGGTGGCAAAATTGTGGTGTATACAGGCATACTTCCTGTTACAAAAAATGATGCGGGACTAGCCATTGTTATGGGGCATGAAATTGCACATGCTTTAGCGAGACATGGTAGTGAACGTATGAGTCAAGGTCTGGTGCAGCAAGGTCTTGGAGCAGGTATCTCCATTGCATTGTCTAGCAAGCCCGCTTTAACGCAGGATCTATTTAATATTTCTTATGGCATTGCTTCTGGTACCATTATGCCAGCTTTTAGTAGAAGCAATGAGTTGGAAGCAGACCGTTTTGGTCTCATGTTTTCTGCATTGGCTGGATACGATCCAAGGGAAGCCATTGCTTTCTGGACAAGAATGTCAGCAGCATCTGGTAAATCTAGTATGCCTTCCATATTAAGTACACATCCAACTGACGAAGTACGTATTGCGGAACTTAATAAAATAATGGAATCTACGGTAAGAAATTATTATAAAAAATAATAATATACTGTTGATTATCATGTAGATAGCTCTAATAATAAAATAAAAGGGACAGGTTTTTGTAAAAAAAAGCAAATAGTTTACTCACTACGGTAACATTTTTTTAACTTTGCATTCTTTTTACTCGTATTTAAACCTTCTTTAGGGCATGTCTAATCAAACTTTGCTTGAAAAATTACAATTAAAAGAAGAGAAGAATCTACTGATTCAGGGTCTGCCTTCTTCAATAGAAAAACAGTTTGCCAAGTTAACTTATGCCAAGAATATTACTCCATTGTTGAGGAGTAGGAAAGTAGACTTTGCCATTGTTTTTGCCATCAGTCAGCATCAGTTGAATAATGTGTTAAAGGAGGTTTTTCCAGCACTGCATGATGAGAGTAAATTATGGGTAGCTTACCCAAAAACTGCTAGTAAAATTGCCAGTGATTTAAACAGAGATTGCAGTTGGGAATGCCTTACCCATCAGTCTTACGAATCTGTTCGTCAAGTTACTCTGGATCATGTTTGGAGTGCCATGCGTTTTAAGAAATCCGATCAAATACCCAACCGTTCAAGGGCATTCGCCGATACTAAAATAGTCCCAAATGGGGTAGATTTTGAGAAGCGACTGGTAAAAGCGCCAGTCGAGTTAGATCGACTCTTTACTACCCATACAGAGGCCAAGGAATTTTTCTCATCCCTTTCTTTTACCAACCAGAAAGAGTATGTATCATGGATAGAAGCAGCCAAAAAAGAAGAAACCCGCAAACGACGTTTGGAGACTGCGCTGGAAAAGTTGCTAGCGGGGAAAAAGAATCCTTCCGAGAAATAAAACCATAATAACTGGCTTTTAATCTTCTCATCAATTGTTTGATGCTATTCATTCTCTTTAGCTAATGATGACTAATAGAATATATAATAGAAAAGTCGTTTAAAGAATACCTTATTTTTAAAGGATGGAAATTGAAGAATCATATAATGTAAATGATTCATTACCATACTTTAATAATAAAAAAACTGAAAAGTGAATTAACTTACGACTTTAAAATTAGCCGCTTCAATCAAATTCAAATAAGATGAACTATTTTCTTAGCCTATTGCTTTCCTTCTTCGCTTTTATACTGAACCCTATTATTGCCCAAGAAATACCATCAAAAGCGTATAGTGAAGACTATAAAAAAATAATGGATAGAACAGCTTGGTGGCGTGAAGCTAGATTTGGAATGTTTATACATTTTGGAGCTTATGCAGTTCCTGCCCGTGGTGAATGGGTGAAATCGAATGAACGTATTACCACTGCAGCTTATCAGAAGTATATAGATGAGTTTAATCCTGTAGATTTTAACGCCAAAGCATGGGCTAAAACAGCTAAAGCAGCGGGTATGAAATACGCAGTGTTAACGGCCAAACATCATGATGGATTTTGTATGTTTAACAGTAAACTAACCGATTATAAACTTAGTAAGAACTTTAGCGGCCGAGATCTCGTAAGAGAATTTTTAGACGCATTTAGAGCTGAGGGAATAAAAGTTGGGTTGTACTATTCTTTGATTGATTGGCATCACAATGATTATCCAAATGTAGGCAATCACCCACAACGAGACGATGAAGCTTATGGCAAACGAAATTTTAATTGGGATAACTATTTAAAATACATGCATGGTCAGGTTGAAGAACTAACCACCAATTATGGTAAACTTGATATTATGTGGTTTGATTATTCTTTTGACGATTATAGCGGTGAAAAATGGAAAGCCACAGAACTGGTTTCTATGATTCGGAAAAATCAGCCCAATATTATTTTAGACAATCGATTATCTGTTCATGATGGATCATCTGCAAAACAAAGAACCATTAATGCCATTGGCGATTTTGAAAGCCCTGAACAAGGCATTCCTGATATTGCGCTTTTAGATAAATATCAAAACCCTTTACCTTGGGAAACCTGCCTCACACTTAATGGTGGATGGGGATATACAGAACAAGATCATAACTGGAAATCACCAGAACTTATTGTTCAAACCTTAGTAAACTGTGTAAGTAAGAACGGAAATTTGCTTTTAAATGTTGGCCCAAATGCCAGAGGTATTATTCCCAAAGAAAGTGAAACGATTCTTGGAGAAGTTGGTAAATGGATGGAAACAAATGGGGAAAGCATTTATGGATGTGGAGCAGTAAATTTGAATAAACCCGATTGGGGGCGTTACACCAAAAAAGGGAATACCATTTATGCTCATTGGATGAATCCGAATATTGGAGATTTAAATGCAAAGGGAATTGATGGGGATAAAATTAAAAATATTTATTTATTAAAATCAGGTGGAGAACTACTCTACAGAAAAACTTGGTGGGGGAATGCCGAAGCTGGTAACCTTTTTATTACGGTAGGAAGTTCGCCGCAAAAACCAGTTGATTTTGATTCAGTTGTTAAAATTGAAATGAAACAATAAAATTATCGGGTTTTCTCTGGTTCTATCATTGAATTAATAATTGAACTAAGGAACTGATACTTTTTTCTTGTTCATCCTGCATTTTTCACTGCAATACTTTACTTCATCCCAAACCTTTTCCCATTTCTTTCGCCAAGTAAAAGGTCGTTCACAAGTAATGCAGATTTTTGAGGGTAGGTTTGATTTTTTTACACCTTGCATATAAGGTTGTTTTAAATGGATTTATATTATTTATCGTTTACTTATTTTATTCATGGAAATATTTTTTTGGAGACTGCATTTGAAGCGATTGATTTTTGTATTTCTAATTGCTGCATGTTTTTGACTAATTCCAGAATTTACCCTAGCTCTCCACAAATTAAAACTACTGCGCTTTAAATTATTTCGCATTAGCCCAATTGTATCGGCCTCAGAAAATCCGAACTGAAATTTAATAGCTTCAAAAGGAGTTCGATCTTCCCAAGCCATTTCAATGATCCTGTCAATATCTTTTTGCTCCATTAATATTCAATTAGTCACTTAATTATAATTAATCAATAAATATTAACATAAAATAGAATATTTTGTTTATAAAGATTATTTAAAACTAAGAGTGTAGTTCTTCTTTTTTCACTGCAAAGTGAACAAAATCAAAAAATAACTCATTTCAATGATTTAGAATATCTTCTTTTGAAAGTATCTCATTAAATGTATATTCCGGAACATGTTGACCCCTCATTCTGTTTTATGTTGACCCCCCATTCTGGAATGTTGACCCTACCCCTAAATTTAACGAGTAAAGTTTTTTTTTGGTGTATTTCCTTTTCTATTCTGGGATGTTGACCCCTCTTCGATTAATTTTTTTCAGGAAGGTTCCTGCTGTCATTACGGCATGTTGACCCCTTCAAGCAATTAGTTGTAAAGTGTTTTATGTTGTTTGTTGCACCCTTAAATTAAGGAAGCAATGTCACAAAAACCAATTACAATGGATCATTTAAAACAGATCTTACAACTTAAAGGAGATGGTGTAGCAATTAAAGAGATTGTTCGCCGTACTGGTATTAGTCGCAATAGTGTACGTAAATATCTTGCTAAATTTGATATTGATGCTGAGCAACTTTCTACTAAGTTACTGGCAGATACTGCCTATAATAATGAGCAACCATCATATGATTTTTTACGGTTACAAAATCTGGTTCATTATTTAAAGTATGCTTCTACTGAACTATCAAAGACGGGTGTAACTCGTCAATTACTTTGGCATGAATATCTTCAACGGTTCCCCGATGGTTACGCATACAGCCAGTTTTGCTATCATTTAAAAGCATATCGCCGCAATAGTGATTTATCCATGCATTTAGAATATAAGCCAGGTGATATGATTATGGTGGATTTTGCTGGTAAGAAACTGTATTATGTAGATGAACAAACTGGTGAGTGTATACAGTGCGAAGTATTTGTTGCAATACTGCCATATAGTGGTCTAATTTTTTGTTATGCAGTTCATAGTCAACAAACGGCAGATCTAACTATTTGCTTCAATGAGATGCT